>NZ_JBJURU010000011.1:53520-146525 GCF_046098115.1 Gordonia sp. VNK21
AGAAGCTCAGCATGCTAGACGGGCCTGTCAAGGTCCACTAGCCGGTGCAGCGGCGTGTGTGGCGCCAGGGCGACGGGCTCGACGACACCACGCTCGGCCTGTGGCCTGGCGACCCGCGCGGCAAGAAGCACTACAGGGCCCACCTGCCGGCGTAGGGCGGCCTGCACTACGGGATGTGGAAGCTGAGGACCCACTGGCGCCGGAGGCTACGCGTCGCGCGGCTCGAGTGGGCGTTGAGCCAGCGGCACGAGCGCGTCCACGTAAGGCGGGGCTAGCTGCCGCGCCCGGACCTCGTCGGAGTCGGGCCACTCTGCGGCGAGTGGCGCGTGCAGGCCTCCGACGCGCGGAAGATGCTGACCCGGTCGTGGCCGGCCCGGCCCCGGGGCGACTAGCTTGCGCCGAAGCCGACCTAGGAGCTCTTAGACGGCCTCCTCTGGCTAGGCCACGACACGACCCCGCTGCGGGCCTAGCCGTTGTAGTAGATGCCGCTCTTGCTAAAGCGCGGAGCCCGCCAGGAGCTGACCCTCTACCGCCGCTAGCCGGGCGCCCTCGACCTGCACCGCACCTACTAGAAGTAGGTGGCGAAGAAGGTCCTAGACTGCCACCGGCGGCCAGACCGGCCCGACGGCATGACACGGCAGCTCCGTCCAGTAGGTTCCGGCCAGCATCGCCTCGAGGGTCGCGCGGTGCATGATCATGTCGTCCGGGTCGTCGGGTTCGACGGCCTGCCCGAAGTGGATGGTACGGGTGGTGACCCGGTACATGACCACGGCGTGGATGAGCGCGGCGTAGAGGGTGTAGAAGTCCATGTGCTGCGGCCGGTAGCCGGTCCGCTCCGCATAGTGGTCGACGACGTCGGCGCGGCGCAGGAAGTACGGCAGCCCGGCCAGACCGGCGGCCACCGTCAGATCCTGGAAGAAGCGGTGGATGAAGATCATCCACGCCACGTCCAGCTCCCGCGGGCCGATCGCCGCCATCTCCCAGTCGAGGACCGCCCGAGGCGCGAAATCGTTCTCGCCGTAGATGATGTTGCCGATCCGGGCGTCGCCCCAGCACAGCACCGGATCGGTCTCCTCCGGCAGATTCTCGAGGATCCAGCCGAAGCCGCGTTCGATCAGCGGGGCCCCGGCCCGGCCGGTGCTGGCCCAGTCGTAGAAGGCGCGCAGCCTCCGGACGTGCGCGGTGAGCGGCGTCTCACCGGGCTGAGGCTGCTCCAGGCCCGCGCCGTCGATCGGGGCGGAATGCACCTGCGCGAGCACGGCGACCGAGTTGCGGGTGAGCTCGGCGCGCTGCGCATCGGAGGCCGCGGTCACCCAGGAGTCGAAGGTGTAGGGCATCACGTCCGGCGGGATGCGGCCGTCCACCCGGGACATCACGAAGAACGGCGCGCCCAGCGGTCCGGTGTCCGGCTCGCACCACAGCAGCTCGGGCAGCGGGACCGCGGTGTGTGCGGCGACGTGGCCGATCACCTGGAACTGTCCGGGCAGATCGTACGACTCGAAGACCGGATCGCTCTGCGCGGACGGTGCGATCCGCACGGCCAGGGCGTGCTCGCTGCCGTCCCAGCGGGCGTCGGCCAGCAGGGTCTCGGACGACATGCCGTTGGCCGACGGCACCTCGACCCGGGTGACGGCGGCGTCCGGGCCGGCCTTGCCGCGGATCCAGGTCTCCAGCCGGGTGCGGAGGAGTTCGGGGTCGCTGCGTGATTCCGCGGGCCGGGCGAGTTCGCCGCCTTCATCGGATGAGAGTTGGGTCACACGGCCATGGAAACACGGTGGACGGGCCGGTGGGGCGGTCCCGGCCGGAATCGCCGGTCTTCCACCGCTGACTTACTCCTGATAACTTATCGCCGATAACGGATGGATCGGAGGGCCTGACCATGCTCGAGCGACTGACCCGGCGGGTGATCGCCGCACCCCGGCTCGTGCTGACGCTGACCGTCGTGCTGCTGGCGCTGGCCGGGATCTACGGCATCGGCGCCGCCGAACGCATGCTCTCCGGCGGCTTCGAGGACCCCGGTTCCGAATCCACCCGCGCCGCCCGGGTCATCGACCAGACCTTCGGTCAGGGCGGACCGGAGGTGGTGATCAAACTCGACGCCCCGGCCGGAACCGACATCTCCACCGACCCGGCCGGCGCCGCCGTCGGCACCCGGATCACCGAGGAACTGGCCGCGCTGCCGTACGTGCAGCAGCCCATCCTGTCGATCTGGACCGCACCCGATCTGGCGGGCGAGCTGCTCAGCCGCGACAAGAGTTCCACCCAGATCGTCGCCGGCGTCTCCGGCGGCGACGAGTTCGCGCCCGGCCACGCCGAACACATCGCGTCGACGTTCACCGGCGAGCGTGACGGGATCAGCGTGCGGGTCGGCGGCCAGGCGCTGGTCTTCCAGCAGATCAACGACCAGACCTCCAGAGACCTCGCGGTGGCCGAGGCCATCGCCATCCCGATCAGCTTCCTGCTGCTGATCGTCGTCTTCGGCGGCGTCGTCGCTGCCGCCCTGCCGGTCCTGGTGGGCATCGTCGCGATCGTCGGCACCCTGGCGCTGCTGCGACTGATCACGCTGTTCGCCGACGTCTCGATCTTCGCCCTGAACCTGACCACCGCCATGGGTCTGGCCCTGGCCATCGACTACACGCTGCTCATCGTCACCCGCTACCGCGAGGAGGTGGCCGCCGGCCGCGACCGGCCCGAGGCGATCGTGCGGACGATCAACACCGCCGGCCGCACCGTCGTCTTCTCGGCGATCACGGTGGGCCTGGCGCTGGCCGCACTCGCCATCTTCCCGATGTACTTCCTGCGCTCGTTCGCCTACGCAGGCATCGGGGTGGTGATCGTGGCGGTGGCCGCGGCCGTGATCGTCACCCCGGCACTGCTGATGGTCCTCGGCGACCGGGTCGACGCACTCGACCTGCGCCGGCCCGTGCGCCGGCTGCTCCGGCGCGGCGAGCCGGTGGCCAAACCGATCGAGGAGACCGGCTGGTACCGGGTCGCGCAGTGGGTGCTGCGCCGGGCGGTGCCGGCGGGCCTGGCCGTCGTCGTGCTGCTGGTAGTGCTCGGCCTGCCGTTCGGCGGCATCAAGTTCGGCTTCCCCGACGACCGGGTGCTGCCGGCCTCGGCCAGCTCGCATGCCATCCAGCAGGAGATCCGCGCCGACTACGACCAGAGCAGCGCCGGCACAGTGCCGCTGGTGGTCGAAGGCGGCATCGCCGAGCAGCCGCTCGCCGACTACGCGGCCGCCCTCTCACAGGTGCCGGGCGTGACCATGGTGACCGGTCCGGTGGGCGGCTTCGCCGACGGCGCCCGGGTGGCGCCGGCCACCGACGGCACCAGCAAAGACGGGATCGCGCTGCTGAGCGTGCTCAGCGACACCGAACCGCTCAGCGATGCCGGTGAAGACCAGCTGCGCGCCCTGCGCGCCGTCCCGCAGCCGACCGATGCGAGGGTCAGCTTCAGCGGGCTGGCCGCGGCCAACGCCGACACCGTCGACTCGCTGTTCCACTATCTGCCGTGGGTGCTGCTGACGATCGCGGTGGCCACCTATCTGCTGCTGTTCCTGTTCACCGGCAGCGTCGTCCTGCCGTTCAAGGCGCTCGTGCTCAACGTGCTGTCGTTGACGGCCACCTTCGGCGCGATGGTCTGGATCTTCCAGGACGGACACCTCGACGGACTCGGCACCACCTCCACCGGCATGCTGGTGGCCACCATGCCGGTGCTGATGTTCTGCATCGCCTTCGGACTGTCCATGGACTACGAGGTCTTCCTGCTCGGCCGGATCCGGGAGGAATGGCTCGCCTCCGGGCGCACCCGGGCCGACAACGATCACGCGGTGGCCGTCGGCCTGGCCCGCACCGGCAGGGTGGTCACCGCAGCCGCGTTGCTGATGGCCATCGTCTTCGCCGGGATCGCCGCCTCCGAGGTGTCATTCATGCGAATGTTCGGTGTGGGACTGGCGCTGGCGGTGCTGATGGATGCCACCCTGATCCGGATGGTGCTGGTGCCGGCCTTCATGCGCCTGGCCGGCCGGTGGAACTGGTGGGCGCCTGGGCCGCTGCGCCGGCTGCACGACCGGATCGGGCTGACCGAGGAATGACGGAGGTGTGCGGTGCCGGGCAGTGACAGTCGCTGTTTCGTGCGGAAGCGTTCGCCGCGCGGATCCGGCGAGATCCTCGCCGACGAGATCCTGCAGGCGGCCACCGAGCTGCTGATCGAGCAGGGCAGCGAGGCCAGGGTCTCGATCCGGGCCGTCGCCGGCCGCGTCGGCGTCACGCCGCCGGCCATCTACCTGCACTTCGCCGACAAGGAAGCGCTGATCGAGGCGGTGTGCGGACGGTTCTTCGAGCAGTTCGACGCCGTAATGGTCGCGGCCGCCGAGGGGATCGACGACCTCGTCGAACGCGGTGTGGCGCAGGGGATGGCCTACGTGCAGTTCGCCATCGACAACCCGGTGGTCTTTCAGACCGCGTTCTCGCATCCGTCCGACAGACCCACCCAGACCGATCAGGTGCTGATGGCCTCGGCCTTCCAGCACCTCGGCGAGACGGTCCGCGAGGCGATGGCGGCCGGCCTGCTGCCGGCCGGCGACGTCACCTCGACCGTGCTGGGACTGTGGTCCGCCGCGCACGGCGTCGCCGACCTGATGACCGCCAGGCCGGGGCTGCCGTGGGGCGACGATCTGTCGATCGCCGAGAACGTTGTGCGGGCGGTGATCAGCGGCCTTAGTCAAGAAACGGTAAAGTCGGAACCACAACGGCCGCCCGTGCGTTGAGTACAGTGAGCTGTTCGCTACGAGAGACGTTCGGCACCACCCCTGTGAAGGAGCAAGAGAGTGCGCGAAAGCAGTAATCCGGTTATGCGCGGCGTGGTCCGCGATAACCAGCCGGCCCCCTACGCGGGCTTCGGCGCCGGTATGGCCGGCGCCGGCCAGATGGCCTCGACCTACGGCCAGCAGCAGGCCAACCCGTACACCGAGCCCGGCTACGTGCCCAGCACCACCAGCCGGCAGATCACCATCGACGACGTCGTCACCAAGACCGCGGCGACCCTCGGCGTGCTGATCGCCTTCGCGGTGGCGGCCTACGCCATCATCGCGACCGGCGGCGACACCGACGCCGAGCGGATGAAGCTGGCCGTGCCGCTGGTCGCCGTCGGCGGTATCGGCGGCTTCGTTCTGGTGATGATCGCCAGCTTCGGCCGCAAGCAGGACAACCCGGCGATCGTCCTCTCGTACGCCGCCTTCGAGGGCCTCTTCGTGGGCGCCATCTCGTTCCTGTTCGCCAACATGTCGGTGAGCACGGCGTCGGCGTCGTCGCTCATCGGGCAGGCGGTGCTCGGCACCATCGGCGTCTTCGTCGGCATGCTGGTCGTCTACAAGACCGGCGCCATCCGGGTCACCCCGCGATTCACCCGGGCTCTGACCGCCGCCATCATCGGCGTGCTGGTGCTGATGGTCGGCAACCTGATCATGGCCGCCTTCGGCGCCGTCTCCCCGCTGCGCGACGGCGGCACCATCGCGATCATCTTCTCGCTGGTGTGCATCGGCCTGGCCGCGTTCTCGTTCCTGGTGGACTTCGACGCCGCCGACCAGCTGATCCGCGCCGGCGCGCCGGCCAAGGCCGCGTGGGGCGTCGCCCTGGGCCTGACCGTCACCCTGGTCTGGCTGTACGTGGAGATCCTGCGGCTGCTCAGCTACCTGAACAGCGACTAGATCGCCCGCTGATCGTCGTACTGCCGCCTCCCCGGTCTGCCGGGGAGGCGGCAGTCGTCTGCGGGCGGTCAGGCGATCCGCTGGTTCAGTGCTGAGCACAGCTGCGCCACGCACCGCTCCGGATCGCCGGTCAGGTGATGCCAGGTGAACGGCAGCTCCAGCCAGCCGGCGGCGGCGAGAGCGGCGGCCTTGGCCGTATCGGCCTGGAAGCGCCGCGCATCCCGGTGATAGGCCCAGCCCTGGATCTCCACGGCCACCTTCAGCGCGGGCCAGGCGAAGTCGAGCGTCCAGTGGCCGAACGGATACTGCTGCACCCAGCCGTCGATCCGGTGCAGAGTCAGCAGGTCCACCCACCGGCGCTCGGCCTCGGATTGGCTGCCCACGGTGAGCACCCGGACCAGCTCGCGCGCCACCGCCAGACCGTGCTTGCCGGTGTTGCGGTCGAGTGATCGGCAGAGTGCTTCGACGCTCACCGCGCCGGTCTGCAGGCTGCGGTCGATCAGCGCCGCGCCGTCGTCGAGTTCGCCCGCGGCGGCGAGCACCGTCAGCGGCCGGCGCGTGACGGCCAGCCCGCCGAGCATTTCGACGTCCTCGTCGGGGAAGGTCCGGCGTCTCACCGAGACCGCGAGCGGCCCCTGTGCGCTGCCGCGGGTGCTGCGCGGCGCACTCAGGGTGACCCGCGGCGGGAGGTCGTCGAGCAGTCCGTGCCAGAAGGCGGCGGCGGTGCGATCGGCGACGCCGTGGTGGGCCGCGACGGCGGCGCGCAGCCGGGCCCGGTCGGTGAAGTGGTGTTGCGCCGACAGATAGACCCCGCGGGCCAGCCGTTGCCAGCGTCCGGTGGTGGCCAGCCGCCGCACCTGGCGTTCGCTCAGGCCCAGGGCGTAAGCCTGCTCGGTGGTGATGATGCCGTCATGGTCGGCCAGATGGGCCTCCACGGCGGGGACTCCGGTGGTGTTCATCTAGATTGGACGCGCCGAAGCGGCGTCCGGTTCCATCGCCAGCGGCGATGTCACAGAACTTGGGCGACTCAACCGACCTCAGAGGTCGGTTGAGTCGCCCAAGTTTGTGCAGATACGCAGAGGCCGGAGGATCAGCTCAGGCGTTCGAGCACCATCGCCATACCCTGGCCGCCGCCGACGCACATGGTCTCGATGCCGAAGGTCTTGTCGTGGGTCTGCAGGTTGTTCAGCAGGGTGGTGGTGATGCGGGCACCGGTCATGCCGAACGGGTGGCCCAGCGCGATGGCGCCGCCCGAGACGTTCAGCCGGTCGTGGTCCATGCCCAGGGCGTCGGCCGAACCGAGCACCTGCACGGCGAAGGCCTCGTTGATCTCGTAGAGGTCGATGTCCTTGATGGACATGCCCGCGATGCGCAGCACCTTGCGCACGGCCTCGATCGGGCCCAGGCCCATGATCTCCGGGCTCAGGCCGGTGGCCGCGGTCGCGACGACCCGGGCGAGCGGGGTCAGCCCCAGCTCCTTGGCCTTGGTGTCGCTCATGATCACCAGGGCGGCGGCGCCGTCGTTGAGCGGGCAGGCGTTGCCGGCGGTGATGGTGCCGTCCGGGCGGAAGACCGGGTTGAGCTGGCTGATCTTCTCGTAGGTGGTGCCGGCGCGCGGGCCGTCGTCGGTGGAGACCACGGTGCCGTCGGGGAGGGTGACCGGATCGATCTCGCGGGCGAAGAAGCCGTCGGCGATGGCCTGCTCGGCGCGGTTCTGGCTGCGCACGCCCCAGCGGTCCTGGTCCTCACGGGAGATGCCGGTGTAGCTGGCGACGTTCTCCGCGGTCTGGCCCATCGCGATGTAGACGTCCGGCAGCAGGCCGTCCTCGCGCGGGTCGTGCCACACGCCGGCACCGCCCTCGGCGGCCTTGGCGGTGCGGGCCTGGGCCTCGTCGAACTCCGGGTTGTACGAGTTCGGCAGGCCGTCGGCGGCGCCGGAGACACCGAACGAGGAGACGCTCTCCACGCCACCGGAGATAATCACGTCGGCCTCGCCCGCGCGGATGGCGTGCATGGCCATCCGGGTGGTCTGCAGCGACGACGAACAGTAGCGGTTCACGGTCACGCCGGGCACGTGGTCGAGGCCGAGCTCGACGGCGATCACGCGGCCGATGTTGAATCCGCCCTGGCCGGCCGGCTGGCCGATGCCCCAGTGGATGTCCTCGATGTCGGCGACGTCGAGCTGCGGCACCTTGGCGAGTGCGGCGGCCACCATCTGGCGGGAGAGTTCGTCGGGACGGATGTCCTTGAGGGATCCCTTACCGGCGCGGCCGATGGGGGAACGGGCATGGGCAACGATGACAGCTTCAGGCATGACTGACACGCTACTCGGGCGGTGTGAACTGCGGGGCCGATAGGGGTGGCTAGCGTCCGGTCGCCAGGGGGAGGAAGACCTCGTCGACGACCGTGACCAGGAACGCATCGCTTGCCGGACGCAGGGTCATCAGCAGTTCGTGTCGGTGAAGGGTGAACGGAAGGGTCCTGATCATCGGGCTGAGACGTGCCGGATCCAGCTCGCCGCGCGCCGCGGCCCGCTCGAGGATCGTGTCCATGGTGCGCCGGTTGCCGAGGATGAGCCGGCGGAGCTCCTCGGGCGACGATCCGGTCTCGGCGTAGTAGTCGCTGAGCGCCGTGCCGAGCACGATCACCACGTCGGCCCGGTGACGGTTCAGGTCGCGCAGTGCGGCGAGGACGTCCCCGCGCAGTGAGCCGGTGTCCGGTACCGCGGTGACGTGCTGGGCGCGATGGTGTTCGATGGCCGCGCGCAGAAGGTCGGCACGGGTGGGCCAGCGGCGGTAGAGCACCGGACGGCTGGTCTGGGCGCGTTCGGCGACGGCCTCGATGGTCAGACGCGCATATCCGCGTTCGGTCAGCACATCCCAGGCGGCGTCGAGGATGGCGGCTTCGAGTTCCGCGCCACGACGGCGAGTGGTCCGCGCCCCTTCGTCAAGATCCACTTGCGTATCTTAACTCCGGGTCCTACTCTTCGCATAGAGATACACAAGTGGATCTTATCCGGGAGGTGGGTGGATGCTGAGGGCGTCAGAGAAGGCCTCGCCGGAGGCGCGGCGGGTGGTCTGGGCGGTGATCGCCGGGCTGCTCGGGCCGTTGATGGACACCACCATGCTGAACATCGCCGTCGACGACCTCGGACGCGATCTTCAGGCCGGCGTCGGCGCCGTGCAATGGGTGGTCACGGCCTACCTGCTCGCGTTCTCGCTCACCGTCCCGATCTGCGGCTGGGCGGCGCGCCGATGGGGATCTCGGAGGGTGTGGCTGGCCGGGCTCGCGGTGTTCCTGCTCGGCTCGGTGCTGTGCGCCGCAGCGTGGAATGTGGGTTCGCTGATCGCCTTCCGCGCCGTGCAGGGCATCGGCGCGGGCCTGCTCTTCCCGCTGATGACCTCGATCCTGATCGCCGCCAGCCGCGGCCGGGCCGCCGGACAACTGGTGGCGATGGTGGCCACGCCCACCGCGCTGGCGCCGATCGTCGGCCCCATCGTGGGCGGACTGCTGCTGCACTGGCTCGACTGGCGCTGGCTCTTCCTGGTCAACATCCCGCTGGTGCTCGTCGCGATATGGCTGGCCCGGCGCATTCCCGACGATCGGGACACCGGTGACCGGGCCGGTGCCAGGCTCGACGTCGTCGGTCTGCTGCTCGCGGCTCCCGGACTGGCCGGGGTGCTGCTTGCGCTGACCTACGCCGAATACGGGCTGACCCGGCCGGCCTGCTACGTCCCGCTGATCGCCGGGCTGACACTGCTCGTCGCCTTCGCCGTTCGCGGGATGCGCGGACCGGGCACACGGGTCCTGGTGGACGTGCAGGTGCTGCGGCGCCGGACGGTGGCGGCGTCGTCGGCCGGCCTCTTCTTCTTCAGCGTGGGCACCTTCGCCGCGCTGCTGGTGCTGCCGCTGTACTTCCAGCAACTGCGCGGTCAATCGGTGCTCGCCGCCGCGCTGCTGCTGATCCCGCAGGGCATCGGAACGTTCGCGACCCGCGGGGCGGCCGGACGGCTGACGGATTCGATCGGGCCGCGGTGGGTCGCGGTCGCCGGTTTCGTGGCGGTGGCGCTCACTACCGTCCCGTTCGCGTTCGCCGGGCCGTCGACGAACCTCGTCTGGCTCTCGGTGATGCTGCTGTTGCGCGGCATGGGTCTGGGCATGCTGCTCTCGCCGCTGATGGCGGCCGGCTTCTACGACCTGCCGATGGATCAGCGGCACGACGTGAGCATCGTGACCCGGACCTTTCAGCAACTCGGCGGATCCTTCGGCACCGCGGTGATGGCGGCGGTGCTGGCATCGGCGGCCACCTCGGAGAGCGGATTCCACACGGCCTTCGCGCTGGCGGCCGTCCTGGCGGCGGTGGGTGCGCTGCTGGCCCTGCGGCTTCCGGCCCACGCCACCGCCTCCGGATAGACCCCGGCGAGCCGAGTTTTGTGCACGGCGGCCGATCGGCGGCTCCAGATTTCGGTGCACCGGGTGCGTCTGGGACGATGGAGGCATGCGCATCGCCAATCACATCGTCGATCTGGTGGGTGACACCCCGCTGGTCAAGTTGAACTCTGTGGTCAAGCCGGGCTCGGGTCTGGTCGCGGCCAAGATCGAGTACCTCAATCCCGGCGGCAGCTCCAAGGACCGGATCGCCACCCGCATGATCGATGCGGCCGAGGAGTCCGGCGAGCTCAAGCCCGGCGGCACCATCGTCGAGCCGACCTCCGGCAACACCGGCGTCGGGCTGGCCCTGGTGGCCCAGCAGCGCGGCTACAAGTGCATCTTCGTGTGCCCGGACAAGGTGGCCGAGGACAAGCGCAATGTGCTGCGCGCCTACGGCGCCGAGGTCGTGGTGTGTCCCACGTCGGTGCCGCCCGAGCACCCGGACAGCTACTACAGCGTCTCCGACCGGCTGGCCCGCGAGGTCCCCGGGGCGTGGAAGCCCAACCAGTACGCCAATCCGAACGGCCCGCGCAGCCACTACGAGACCACCGGTCCGGAGATCTGGCGCGACACCGAGGGGCGGGTGACGCACTTCGTGGCCGGCGTCGGCACAGGTGGCACCATCACCGGAACCGGGCGCTACCTCAAGGAGGCGTCCGAGGGCCGCGTCAAGGTGGTCGGCGTGGATCCGGAGGGCTCGGTGTACTCCGGCGGCTCCGGACGGCCGTATCTGGTCGAGGGCGTCGGCGAGGACTTCTGGCCGGACGCCTACGACCCGACCATCCCGGACGAGATCATCGCCGTCTCGGACGCCGACTCCTTCGAGATGACCCGGCGGCTGGCCCGCGAGGAGGGCCTGCTGGTCGGCGGCTCGTGCGGCATGGCCGTCGTCGCCGCGCTGGAGGTGGCCGAACGCGAAGGGCCCGACGCGGTGGTCGTGGTGCTGCTGCCCGACGGCGGCCGCGGCTACCTGTCGAAGATCTTCAACGACGACTGGATGAGCAGCTACGGGTTCCTGCGGACCCCGCTCGACCCCACGCGTGCCGAATCGCTGGTCGGCGACGTGCTGCGGGGCAAGGGCGGTTCGCTGCCCGATCTGGTGCACACCCACCCGCAGGAGACGATCCGCGACGCGATCGAGATCCTGCGCGAGTACGGGGTCTCCCAGATGCCGGTCGTCGGTGCCGAACCGCCGATCATGGCCGGCGAGATCGCCGGTGCGGTGACCGAGCGCGACCTGCTCAGCGCGGTCTTCGAGGGGCGGGCGAGCCTGGCCGATCCGGTGTCGGCGCATATGGGCCCGGCCTTCCCGCTGATCGGCTCGGGTGAGCCGGTCTCGGCCGCCATGGAAGCACTGAGCACCTCCGATGCGTTGATGGTGGTGGAGGACGGTAAGCCGATCGGCGTGATCACCCGCCACGACCTGCTGTCCTTCGCCAGCAGTCACCCGATCGTCACGCAGCAGCAGGAGAAGTAGACAGTGAGCAACGATTCAGGATTTTCCACCCAGGCGATCCACGCGGGTTGGGACCCGGACCCGCGAACCGGCGCGGTGAACGTGCCGATCTTCGCGAGCTCCACGTTCGCTCAGGACGGCGTCGGCGGCATGCGCGACGGCTTCGAGTACGCGCGGACCGGCAACCCGACCCGACGGGCGCTCGAGGCCAACATCGCGGCCATCGAGAGCGGCACCTACGGGCGCGGCTTCGCCTCCGGAATGGCGGCGACCGACGCGATGCTCCGGGCCGGACTGCGGCCCGGCGATCACCTGGTGATCCCGAACGACGCCTACGGCGGCACCTTCCGGCTGATCGACAAGGTCTTCTCGCAGTGGGGCATCGAGTACTCGGTGGCGCCGGTGATCGATCCGGAGGCGGTGGCCGCGGCGATGACCGACAAGACCAAGCTCGTGTGGGTGGAGACGCCCACCAACCCGCTGCTGAACATCGGCGACATCGCCGCGCTCGCCGACGTCGCGCATGCCGGTGGCGCGAAGCTGGTGGTGGACAACACCTTTGCCACCCCGTATCTGCAGCAGCCGCTCACGCTGGGGGCGGACGTGGTGCTGCATTCGACCACCAAGTACCTGGGCGGTCACTCCGACGTGGTCGGCGGTGCGATCGTCACCGACGACGAGCAGCTCGACGCCGACATCGCCTTCCTGCAGAACGGTGCGGGCGCGGTGCCGGGCCCGTTCGACGCCTACCTGACGCTGCGCGGCATCAAGACTCTGGCCGTGCGGATGGACCGGCACTGCGACAACGCGGAGAAGCTGGTCGAGTTCTTCGGCGCGCACAGCAAGATCGACACCGTCCTGTACCCGGGGCTGGCCGAGCATCCCGGCCATGACGCGGCCGCTACGCAGATGCGCCGCTACGGCGGCATGATCTCGGTGCGGCTGTCCGGCGGCAAGGAAGCGGCACTCGACTTCTGTGCTCGCACCAAGGTGTTCACGCTGGCCGAGTCGCTCGGCGGTATCGAGTCGCTGATCGAGCATCCGGGGGCCATGACGCACGCGTCGACGGCCGGCTCGCTGCTCGAGGTCCCGGACGATCTGGTGCGGCTGTCGGTGGGCATCGAGGACATCGACGATCTGATCGCCGACGTCGATCAGGCGTTGTCCTGAGCCGACCTCACCGCAGAGCCGAGAACCCCGGCGCCGCCGCAACTGCGGAAGGCGCCGGGGTTCTCGCGTAGTCGGTGCTCGCCCAGTCGGTTCTCGCCGAGTCGGTTCTCGCCCCGTCGGGTCTCAGCCGCGCCCGAAGGTGGCGAAATGCTTGATGGTGTCGGTGCGCACGGTGCCGAACGCCGCATTGGCGACCGGCGCGGACAGGAATCCGGGCAGGCGCGGGCCGGCGAAGTCCAATGCGAAGCGCCAAACCAGCCGGGATCCGTTGCTGCTGGGGGAGACCTCGGTGAACTCCCCGAAGCGCTGCAGGCCCGGCACATTCACCTCCACACCGTGGAAGGCGTGCTTGAAGGTCGATGCGGCCGGATCCTCGTCCCAGAGGAAGAACTTCTCCTGCAGCTTGAGAAAGCCCGGTGCAAGCACTGCCGTGCGGGTGGTGCCGGCGCCGTAGGGCTGGGGCGAGGTGTATTCGATCGAGCTGAGCGCACGGCACCAGTCGAGGGTGTTCTGCCGGGTGAATTCGGCCCAGGCGACCTCGGGCGCGACCGGGATGTCCACGTCGATGGTGTAGGAGAGGGGCGCCGAGTCGAAGAAGGACTCGTCGAAGGACTCGAGCTGATACGACATGGTGGCCGAGTGTAACCGGTGGTGACCTGGCCGACAATGCCGAATGTCGCCGGCGCACCGGGGTGGCCGGAAAGAAGTTTCGGAAAAGATGGAACCGAACCGGGCTCCGCTGCGTCTAATCTGCATAACGACGAAAAGCGCGATAGTCGGGGGAGGTCCGCTGATCGTCGTTGTGTTGGGGGGAGTTGTGGCGGAGCCCGGCTGCGGGGGAGTCGGGTTCCGCCACAACTGGATCCACGGCGCCGGCCGCCGGGGATGCAGGCAGGCCGGTGTCGCCGGCCGAGGACGAAGGGGAGCGGGCAATGGCGTGGTTGGTTTCCGACGAAGCCGTCTGGCAGTACCGCGCGCAGGTCGCGCGAGAAGCGGCCGACGAGTTGGGGGATTTGGGCGAGGCGCTAACCAAGGTTGTTCTGCGCAATACTTTTGGGTCCGGTTGTCTTGAAGGCGAAAGCCTCTACGGTCTGCTTCGGATGTGTCTTGAGCAGGCAGCAGTTGGCCTTTTAGTTGAGGCCAAGGACGTCCGCGGGCTTGCTAGGTCCTGTGAGGCCGCCGGCCAGCAGATCAGCCTTGCTGACGAATGTGGATGCGCGTCCGAATGAGGCGTATCGAGCGGCCTAGGCAATGCGGCTTGCTGTTGCTGTTGCTGGTGGTCATTGCGATGGCTGCCGCCGTTGCCTGTGGGTCAAAAGGGGGAATGGCAGTCAAGGCATCTGAGAACCCTGCTCAGTCGGTACCGAGTGCCGAGAACACTGAGATTCGCCAGGTGGATGACCTCGGCCGCCGGTTACCGTTTGAGACGCGTCATGCGCACCGCTGGAATCCTGCGAACAATGGCACCGTCTATGAGCCGTGCACAGCGTTGACGGTCCGAGAGCTTGAGAGTCTGGGAGTTGCGGCATCAACTGTTCGAGACGCCGCCGGTACGGACGGGCAGACTCTTCGTGGGTGTACATGGGACTACCGTGCGGGTTCGCTAGCAGACTGGAGAATTAGTCAGTTCGTCGGCAACTCGGCGAGCCTGAGCGCCGAGAAAGAGCGTGCGTCAACTGCCGTTGATATCTGGCTTCCAGATGTGCTGATAGGAGAACGGGCTGTCGGGGTGCACCACTTTTCAGACGGGTCCTCGTGTGACACCTACGTCCAGTCAGGGCGTGCGGCGGTGACGACGCTTGTCACTCATGTCTCGCTGCCGCACCCTCCGTCGGACGAGATCTGCGCTCGCGCAATCGCATTCACCCGCGCGACGATCGCTGAGATGCCTCGCTGATGCGCCGCTGCCATGACGGCGGCGGGGTCAATCGCTGTGGGAGGCAAGAAGATTCACAACACGGTGGGCAGACATTTTGATGTGCAACGGTCACATTGGATAGGTGCCTGCCAGAGAACGTGGATCCCTCGACTGGGAGAGCTACGCGTTCTCGTTCGGCCGCCGGCTGGTGATACTGCGCAAGGCGCGCGGCTTCTCGCAGGAGGAGCTGGCCCATCGCAGCGGTATGCACCGCAATGCGGTCTCGAACCTCGAGCGGGGCACCAGCAATCGGGATCCGTATCTGAGTGATCCGCAGCTCTCGACCGTCTACCGGCTGGCCCATGCCCTGAACATCCCGGCCGTCTACCTCATGCCCGATGCGAGCGTGGTGCCGCCGCACGAGTCCACCGAGAACGTCTCGACGCGGGCGATCTCCCGCGTCGAACACGATCTGCACCTGCTCCTCAACAAGGGCAAGCCGCCGGCGGACGACTGACCGCGACGACTGATCACGACGACTGATCACGACGACCGACCACCCGGATCCGGACGCCGGGCAGGACCGATGCCGAAGGCCGGACCGCCTCGTTGCGGTCCGGCCTTCGGTGTCCGGTCGTCGGCAGCGCCGGCGCCTCCCGGGCGATCAGCCCGGCGGCGTCGCTCAGGGCTGGTACGGCTCGGCACTCGCCAGGGTCACGGTGATCTCCGCGCCGCTGGGAACGGTGTAGGTCCGGCTCTCGCCGACCTTCGCGTCGATGATCGCGGCACCGAGCGGCGAGTTCGGCGAGTACACCTCGATATCGGCGGCGATGCTCTCCTCGCGGGTGGCGATCAGGAAGGTCTCGGTGTCCTTCTCGTCGGACCCGAAGTACACGGTCACCACCGAACCGGGCAGTGCCACACCCGACTGGGTGGGGGCCTCGCCGATCTTGGCGTTGCTCAGCAGATCCTGCAGCTGGCGGATCCGGGCCTCCTGCTGGCCCTGCTCCTCGCGGGCCGCGTGATAGCCGCCGTTCTCCTTCAGGTCGCCCTCTTCGCGACGCTCGTTGATCTCGGCAGCGATGACCTCACGGTTCGCGATCAGCGAATCAAGTTCCGACTTCAGACGCTGCGCCGACTCGGGGGTCAGCCACGTCACGTTGGCCTCGGTCATGGTGGGTCTCCTTTGCTGTCCGCCATTGGACTGCGCTCTAAATACAGCAACACGACCCCTTCCGGGGCCGTGCGCTGTCCAGGGTACCAGCCGATGTGGCTCACTGCACACGCGTGGTGTGCGGCCGGCGCCGTCGACCGACGTCGGCGACCTGGCGATTCATCGGCCGATCGGGGGAATATCAGGCCTGTGGCGCCGGGTTGCGTTGCAGCTCTTCGGCGTAGCTCGGCTCGGCGCGTTTGAGATACCTCACCACGGCATAGGTGCCGGGCATGACGATGATCTCCACGGCCGTCTTCCACACGAAGCCGGCGACCACATAACTGACGTAGGAACCGAAACTGGTCGCGCCGATGACCGGTGCGGCGATCGAGCAGAAGACCAGAGTGTCGAAGAACTCGCCGACCACGGTCGAGCCGATGAGTCGCGCCCACAGCCGGCGTTCGCCGGTGCGCGCCTTCATCTTGACCAGCACATAGGAGTTGAGGAATTCGCCCACCAGGTAGCCGGCCAGGCTGGCGGCGACGAGCTGCGGCACCGCACCGACCACGGATTCGAGGGCTTCCTGATTCTCGTAGTCGTCGAGTGGGGGCAGTTCGATGGTCGCGGTGAACGCGAGGGAGGCGAGCAGGAGGATGCCGAAGCCGGTGAGGATGGTCCTGCGCATCGCCTTGAAGCCGTAGACCTCGCTGATGACGTCGCCGATGACGTAGCTCAGCGGGAAGAGGAAGAATGCGCCGTCGGTCACCAGCCAGCCGCCGAAGAGGCCGACGCCTTTGGTGGCGGCGATATTGCTGATCAGCATGATGCCGACGAACAGCGACATCAGGACCGGATAGTAGGGGGTGGACACACGTGCAAAGACCGCTCGCGAGGTGCGCGCTTCAGGCGCTGCCGCGGCGGTCTGCCCAGACTTCATGGGTGGGTTACTCCTCGGGTTTCAGATACGGCGGAACATCGGTGGTGCACCCGAAGACCTCGCCGATGACGGCCCGTCGGGAGGTGTGAACGTAGCTGCGCATGCCGACCTGCTGCTGATCGCCGGCCGGCACCAGGACCTCACGGCGGCCCACCTCCGCCCCGTCCTGGGCGCGGGCGCGCACCACACAGGCCACCGGATTGCCCGGGGACTTGCGGTTGACGGTGTACTGCACGGCGACGGTGTCGGCGGCCAGGATCTCGTGGCCGGTGGCCTCGCCGGAGACGTCCGGGTCGCCGTAGTTGCGGAATCCGAGATAGGCGACGCCGATACCGGCCAGCACCACGGCGATCGACGCGACGATGAACCAGCGCCGCCGGCTCGACGGGGATCGCTCCACCGGATATGTGGCCCGCGGACCACTCTGTGGTTTGGGCTGGTCGGAGACCCCGTCTGAACTGCTCACGCGTCAATACCTACCATGAAGGGGAACAGCTAGCGAAGGTGAGGAAGCGTGAGCGTTAGCACGGAGCGTCTGCGGCTGATGGCGGTGCACGCCCATCCCGATGACGAGTCGAGTAAGGCTGCCGCGACCCTGGCCAAATACGCAGACCAGGGTCACGAAGTGCTGGTGGTCACCCTCACCGGTGGGGAGCGCGGCGACATCCTGAACCCGGCGATGGACCGGCCCGGGGTCAAGGAGAACCTGAGCGAGATCCGCAAGTCCGAGATGGCGGCGGCGGCCGCGGCGCTCGGCGTGCAGCAGACCTGGCTCGGCTATGTGGACTCGGGGCTGCCGGAGGGCGATCCGCTGCCGCCGCTGCCCGAGGGCTGCTTCGCGCTGGTGCCGCTCGAGGAGTCCACCGGCAAGCTCGTCGAGGTGGTCCGCGACTTCCGGCCGCACGTGATCATCACCTACGACGAGAACGGCGGTTACCCGCACCCCGATCACATCCGCTGCCACGAGGTCTCCGTCGCCGCCTTCGAGCAGGCCGGCGACCCGGACGCCTATCCGGAGGCGGGGGAGCCGTGGACGCCGCTGAAGCTGTACTACACGCACGGTTTCATCCGCGACCGCATCCATCGCTTCTCGGACGAGTTCGAGAAACACGGCCAGGAGAGCCCTTTTAAGGATTGGCTGGCAAAGTGGAAGCGTGAGCAAGGTGATCTCATGGCCCGTGTGACCACTCAGGTGGAGTGCGCCGAGTACTTCCCGCAGCGTGACGACGCGCTGCGCGCGCACGCGACCCAGATCGATCCGAACGGCTTCTTCTTCGCGGTTCCGCTGGAATGGCAGCAGCGGCTGTGGCCGACCGAGGAGTTCGAGCTGGCGCAGACCCGCGTGCAGACGGTGCTCCCCGAGAACGACCTCTTCGCCGGAATCGAGCAACCATGACCACCTCCCTTCTCGCCCTCGCCACCGACGCGGTCTATCTGGCCGCCGACGAGGACACCAAGGGCCCGGAGTTCGGCAAGGCCTCCCCGGTGGGGCTGCTGGTGATCGTCGTCCTGCTGGTGGCGGTCTTCCTGCTCATCCGGTCGATGAACCGGCAGTTGCGCAAGCTGCCCGACAGCTTCGACGCGGACCATCCGGAAGCCGATCAGGCTTTCGACGAGGGCACCGACACCGTCGACGGTGCCGCCGAGACCGGGACGGAGCCGGACACGGACTCCGACGAGGTGCAGCGGGGCGATCCGGCGCACACCAGCCGCTCCGAGCGCAGTGATGACTCCGGTGCCGCCGGCTGACGCCGGAACCCCCGGACACAATCGGCTCGGCGACGCGTCGAGCCCGTATCTCCGCCAGCACGCGGACAATCCCGTGCACTGGTTCCCCTGGTGCGACGAGGCCTTCGAGCAGGCCCGCACGCGGGATGTGCCGGTGCTGTTGTCGGTGGGCTACGCCGCCTGTCACTGGTGCCATGTGATGGCGCACGAGAGCTTCGAGAACGCGGCGATCGCCGAGCAGATGAACCGCGACTTCGTGTGCATCAAGGTCGACCGCGAGGAGCGGCCCGACATCGACGCGATCTACATGGCTGCGACGGTGGCCACCACCGGTCAGGGCGGCTGGCCGATGACCTGCTTCCTCACCCCGGAAGGCCGGCCGTTCTACTGCGGCACCTACTACCCGCCGGTCGGCAGGCCCGGCATGCCCGGCTTCCCCGACGTTCTGACCGCGATCAGCCGCACCTGGACCGACAAACGCGACGAGGTGCGCACCGCCGGGGAGCGGATCACCGAACACCTGCAGGCCGCCGGCACCGCGCTGCCGGCCGGTCCGGCGCTCGACGCGGCGGCCCTGTCCACGGCGATCGGGCAGGTGCTCGCCGACGAGGATCCGGTGCACGGCGGCTTCGGCGGCGCACCCAAGTTCCCGCCGTCGGCGCTGCTCGAGGCGCTGGTGCGGGCCGGGGAGTATCTCGGTGCCGACGGCGAGGCCGCGCTGGCCGCGGCGGTGCGGACGGCGCAGGTCATGGCGCGCGGCGGCCTCTACGACCAGCTGGACGGAGGCTTCGCCCGGTACACCGTCGACGGGGCGTGGGTGGTCCCGCACTTCGAGAAGATGCTCTACGACAACGCGCTGCTGCTGCGCGGTTACGCGCATCTGGCCCGGCGCACCGGCGATCCGCTGGCGCGGCGCATCGCCGGCGAGACCGTCGGCTTCCTCGACGAGCAGCTGTGGACCGGCACCGGCTTCGCGTCGTCGCTCGACGCGGACACCGACGGCGTCGAAGGGCTCACCTACGTGTGGACGCCCGCCCAGCTGCGCGAGGTTCTCGGCGACGACGACGGCGATTGGGCGGCCGGACTGTTCGCGGTCACCGACGCCGGCACCTTCGAGCACGGCACGTCGACGCTGCAACTGCCGGCCGATCCCGGCGACGCCGGACGGTTCGACTCGGTGCGCAGCCGGCTGCGTGCGGCCCGCGCGCAGCGCCCGCAGCCGGACCGCGACGACAAGGTCGTGGTGGTCTGGAATGCCCTGGCGATCACCGCGCTCGCCGAAGCCGGGGCCGGCCTCGGGGAGCCGTCGTGGATCGACCGCGCCGCGGACTGCGCCGAACAGCTCTGGTCGCGGCACCGCGTCGACGGCGTTCTGCGCCGGGTCTCGCTGGGCGGCCGGGCGGGTGCGCCGCTGGCCGCACTCGACGACCACGCGGCCTTCGTCACCGCGCTGCTGGCCCTGCACCAGGTGACCGGGCAGCGGAGCTGGCGCGACCGGGCCCTGGAACTGCTCGACACCGCGATCGCGGTCTTCGCCGACGATGCCGAACCCGGCGCCTGGTATGACGCTCCGCCCGGCGATCTGCTCACCCGGCCGCGCGACCCGGTGGACGGGGCCACCCCGTCGGGTGCCTCGCTGCTCGCCGAGGCACTGCTCACCGCCTCGCTGCTCGCCGACGACGAGGCGGCCCCGCGCTACCGGGAGCTGGCCGATCGGACACTGGCCCGCGCGGGTCTGATCGTGGCGCAGGCGCCGCGCTCGGCCGGGCACTGGATGGCTGTGGCGCTGACCGTTGTCGGCGGACCGCTGCAGGTGGCGGTCGCCGAGACCGGCGGCGGCGCAGGCGACCTCGCCGATGCCGCCCATCGGTTGGCCCCGGGCGGGGCGGTGGTGGTCAGCGGGGCACGGGATGCACTGCCGCTGCTCGACGGACGCGGCCCGGTCGACGGCGCCGACGCCGCCTACGTCTGCCGCGGGCAGGTGTGCGGGCTGCCGGTGACCGACGAGGACGGCCTCGCCGCACTGCTGCGCTGAGTGGTCTGGCTCACCTGCTGTGGCCGCACCCGGACCGTGGTGCTAATCTCGAACGCGTGAACATCGTCGCGCGCACCTATTGGCGCTTTATCGAGGCTCCGGGTGGGGCCGCGATGAAGCGCTAGATTCTGCGCGCACGCCACAACCCGGAGCCGAAGCAGTGACCTGTCTGGTCGCTGCCTTCGTCGTTTCCGGGCCCGGCGACAGCCGAATCGGGGGACGGCGGAACAGATTCCACACCCAAGCCGCACACCTGAAAGGCACACCAGCGTGACTCTCGCAGCCGAGACCGCAACCGAATCCACTTCCAACCGGCGGGTCACCTCCTTCTCCGAGATCCCCTCGCCGAACTCCCTGCACCGCGAACTGCCGCTCACCGAGCGCCGCGCCGCGGCCGTCGCCCGCGACCGCGAAGAGATCGCCGCCATCCTGGCCGGCCGCGACGACCGGCTGATCGTCGTCGTGGGCCCGTGCTCGGTGCACGACCCGGTGGCCGCCCTCGACTACGCGCGCCGGCTGGCGCCGCTGGCCCAGCAGTACGCGGACCGGCTCAAGATCGTCATGCGCGTCTACTTCGAGAAGCCGCGCACCACCATCGGCTGGAAGGGCCTGATCAACGATCCCGGCCTGGACGGCAGCTACGACGTCGAGCGCGGCCTGCGCACCGCCCGCGCCCTGCTGCTCGACGTGATCGATCTGGGGCTGCCGGTGGGCTGCGAGTTCCTCGAACCGACCAGCCCCCAGTACATCGCCGACGCCGTCGCCTGGGGTGCGATCGGCGCCCGCACCACCGAATCGCAGGTCCACCGGCAGTTGGCCTCGGGACTGTCGATGCCGGTCGGCTTCAAGAACGGCACCGACGGCAATGTGCAGGTGGCGGTCGACGGCGTGCACGCCGCCGCCGCCGGGCACACCTTCTTCGGCGTCGACGAGCACGGCCGCGGCGCGCTGGTGCACACCTCCGGCAACGAGGACTGCCATCTGATCCTGCGCGGCGGCACCGGTGGGCCGAACCACGACGAGGGCTCGGTGACCGCGGCGATCGACAAGCTCGCCGGCTCGGGGCTGTCGCCCAAGGTGATGGTCGACTGCTCGCACGCCAACTCCGGCAAGGACCACGAGCGCCAGGCACAGGTGGCCGGTGAGGTCGCCGACCTGATCGCCGCCGCCCGCACGCAGGGGCGGACTCCGATCAGCGGCGTCATGCTCGAGAGCTTCCTGGTGCCCGGTGCGCAGTCCATCGACACCGCCGCCCCCGGCGGCGGCGAGCTGGTCTACGGCCAGTCGGTGACCGACAAGTGCATGGGCTGGGAGGCCAGCGTCGACGTGCTCGCCACCCTGGCGCGCGCCGCGGGCTGACCCGTACCGACCGGTTCCGGCGCCGCACCGCGGCGCCGGAACCGGAGGCGTTCAGTGGGCCGGTCGGCGCCGCTGCCACAGACCGGCGGCCACGTCCACCGCCAGGAAGGCCAGCAGCGGCCAGCCCAGCAGCGGCACGAACCAGCCGACGGCCACCGCGACCGCGGCGATCACCGCGATCGCCGGCCACGGCAGCTCCCGAAGCGCACCACGGGCCGGGGCGCGGCCAGGCCGGTGGGTTCCCCGCCGCCGTCGCTGCCACCACATCCGGTAGCCGAACACGATCATCACCGTCAGGATCACGGCGACCAGCGCCAGGACGATCTGGTTGAGCAGACCGAACAGGATCCCCATGTGCAGGGCGATCCCCAGGTTCGCGGCGCGGGCCATCAGCGGCCAGTCCGCGAACCGGTTGACGTCGACGACGGTGCCCGTGCGCGGATCGACCGCCGCCGAATCCGGCGAGAACTGCCAGGCGTCGCGGACCTCGGTCACCGTGAACGCGGTCTGCGCATCTTCCGGGATGGAGATCTGCACGGCGGTACTGCGGCCCACCCCCGCCGAGCGGGCCAGGGCCAGTGCGGTGTCGGCGTAGCCGGCCTCGGCGGCGGCCGTCGCGGCGGCCGAGGCGTCCTGCGGCAGGCTCGCCCCACCGTGATCGCCGTGCCCCTCGTGGCCGCCGGCGGCGGCCGGTGCGCCGGCCAGGGAGGTGCTCACCGACGGCTGAGTCCAGCCCAGCGACTGCCTCAGCTCGGTGATGTTCGCACCGGCCAGCCGCGACCAGGTGAGTCCGGTGGCCGACAGGAACAGCAACACCACCACGATCCACATCCCCAGCACCGCGTGCCGGTTCAGGGTGCGCTCGCGCACCGACCGGCTGCGATCGATGATCAGCAGGTGCCCGGTGCCGGTGGCGCGGCGCCGCTTGCGCCGGCCGATCACCCACAGTGCCACCCCGGCCAGCGCGATCACCCACAGCCAGGACGCGGCGAACTCGCTGTAGAGCCTGCCGGTCTCGCCGAGCTGCAGATTGCGGTGCACTCCGTCGATCCAGGTGCGCACCGGCAGCGAACCGGAACTGCCGTAGGTGGGGAGTTCGCCCTGTACCTTCAGCGTCGCCGGGTCGACGAAGACCGCCAGGCTGGTCGAGTCCGGCAGGCCCGGGTCGGCGAACAGTACGCGGGTGGTGTCGCCCGGTGCCGGGGCCGGACGTACCGCGGTCACCGTCAGATCCGGACGGGCGGCGCGGGCGGCGTCGATCTGGGCGGCGATGGACTGCGCCGGACCAGTGCCCTCGGCGTGCAGCTGGGCGCGGTAGATCACCTTCTCGGCGGTCGGTGCGAGCGCATAGAGGCCACCGCTGATCGTGGCGATCAGCAGGAACGGGGCCACCAGGATCCCGGCGTAGAAGTGCAGTCGCCGCAGCAGCCGGGTGGTGCCGACGGAGACCGGTGGTCGGGGAGCGGGGCCGGCCGGCGCGGGACGCGCGGGATCGGCCGGTTGAACGGGTGTTGTGGACACGCGGGGGTGCCTTTCGTCTCAGCGAGGGGTCGCCGGGATCGCCGCAGCGGGATCCGGCGGCAGGGAACAGCCCGGCCCGTGGCGGCCGGTGGCCGGTGCGACTGGTCGGGTGATGAGGTGCTCAGACGAGATGCGGCGGACCGCGGGTGCCGACGGTGCCCAGGAAGAGCAGCGTCGACGGCGCCGCCGCCGGAACCCCGGTGACGGGGACGACGGGTCGCCGGTGCGGCCGCCCGGTGACGGTCAGGGCCACCACCCGGCGGGCCAATGCGGCCACGGCGCCGATCAGCAGTTCGGCGGCGGTGATCAGGGCCAGTGCCAGCAGGGTGCCGCCGGCGTGCATCACGGTCATCGGCCCGGTCACCAGCTGGTGGTGGGCGCCGGTCAGTGCGATCAGCAGCAGGTGGATGAGGAGCTGTCCGGCCAGCAGTGCGGGCAGCAGCCGCCACGGCGTGCGCCCGGCCGCCCGGCTCTGGCCTGCAGGGCGGCGGCCGGCGAGCAGTCCGAGCAGGGCCGCGGTCCCGGTCACCGCCAGCAGGGCGGGTGCGCCGGGGAGCTGCCCGTGCGCCTGCGCGTGGGCCGCGACAGCGGTCACGCCGCACACGCCGCCGGCTGCGGCGGCGCGCAGCCGGGGCAGTTCGACGGACAGCGACACGGATGAAGCCTATCCCGGAAAACTTTGGCGACTTGACCGACGCCAGGGGTCGGTCGAGTCGCCAAAGTTTTCGCGGATCAGTTCAGGACGAGCAGCCACACCGCGATGTAGTGCAGCATGGCCGCCAGCGCGGTGAGGGCGTGGAAGACCTCGTGGTGACCGAAGACCCCCGGCCAGGGGTCTGGCCAGCGCAGTGCGAACAGGACGGCGCCGAGGCTGTAGCAGACCCCGCCCACGGCGAGCAGCACGATCACCGCCACACCCTCGCTGTGCAGCAGCTGCGGCAGCACCGCCACCACAACCCAGCCCAGCGCGATGTACAGGACCACGCCCAGCCAGCGCGGCGACCCGGGCCAGATGATCTTGAGCGCCACTCCGCCCAGAGCGCCCGCCCACACCAGACCGAGAATCCACCAGCGGGTCGGCGAACTCAGGCCCATCACGCAGAACGGGGTGTAGGTGCCGGCGATGAACACGAAGATCATCGAATGGTCGGCGCGTTTCATCGCCACCCGCGCGGCCGGGCTCACCCAGTTGATCCGGTGATACACGGTGCTCGTGGTGAACAGTCCGGTGATGGTGACCACATAGACACACACCGCCACCACGGCGGCGGCCGGCTGCTTCATCGCGGTGCCGACGATCAGGATCACGCCGATGGAGAAGGCGATGAACGCCGAGTACTTGTGAATCACGCCGCGCAGGGTCGGTTTGCCGGTGTCCGGTTCGGCGACCGGCTCGGTGGGGATCAGCACGTCGGGCATGAACCTACGGTACCGTAACCTGGCGCTGGCACTCAGACTGTCAGCGTATTCTTTCGGTGTGAAACTCCTTCCTGATCGTCTCCGCAGCGGGATGTATCACGTCTACGAGAAGCGCCTCGTCCAGCTGATGGATACCGAGGCCGTGCCTCGGCATGTGGCGATCATCTGCGACGGCAACCGGCGCTGGGCCCGGGAGGCCGGCTTCGAGGACGTCAGTCACGGCCACCGGGCCGGCGCCCGACGCATCGCCGACATGGTCGGCTGGTGCTCGGAGCTGGGCATCGGGACCGTGACCGTCTATCTGCTGTCCACCGAGAACCTCGCCCGCGCCTCCGACGAGCTCGACGCGTTGATGGAGATCGTGCCGGACATCGTCGACGAGATCGCCGATGCGCCCGGCGACTGGCGGCTGCGCATCGTCGGCAACCTCAACGTCCTGCCCGGGCCGGTCGCCCAGCGCCTGCGGGAGGCGGCGGCGCGCACCGACGGACGGACCGGCATGAGCGTGAATGTGGCGGTGGGCTACGGAGGTCGCCAGGAGATCGTCGACGCGGTCCGCGACCTGCTGCGCGAGAAGATGTCGGCCGGGGCCGCGGGGGAGGAACTGATCGAGGCGGTGACCGTCGACGGGATCGACGCGAACCTGTACACCAAGGGCCAGCCCGATCCTGACCTGGTGATCCGGACATCGGGGGAGCAGCGGCTGTCGGGGTTCCTGCTGTGGCAGAGCGCCTATTCGGAGATCTGGTTCACCGACGCGTACTGGCCGGAGTTCCGGCGCGTCGACTTCCTGCGGGCGCTGCGCGACTTCGAGGCGCGGAACCGGCGCTACGGCAAATGAGTGCGACACCGGCGACCGCCGCACTGCAGGCGGCCGGTGTGCCGTTCGAGGTCCACCAGTACCGGCACGACCGGCGCAGCACCGATTACGGCGCCGAGGCGATCGCGCAGATGGGCACGGCCCTCGGCGTGGCGCCCGAGCAGATCTTCAAGACGCTCGTGCTCGACCTGGGCGAGCGCCGCCTGGGCGTGGCGGTGATCCCGGTGCCGGCCCGGCTCTCACTCAAGGCGGCGGCCAAGGCCCTGGGGGTGCGCCGGGCGGAGCTGGCCCAGCCCGCCGCCGTCACCCGCGCCACCGGCTACGTCCTGGGCGGGGTGTCGCCGGTGGGGCAGCGCACGGCTCTGCCGACGGTGCTCGACGATTCGTCGCGGCAGTACGAACTGATCTGGTGCAGCGCCGGCCGGCGCGGGATGGAGATCGGGCTCGCCCCGGACGATCTGGTCGCGGTGACCGGCGCGGCGATCGCCGCGATCACCGCCGACGGGTGAACACTCCGGCACGACTGAATGACAACCCCGTCCGGTGGCGGCTCCGGCCCGGTAGCGTTTCGGCACGAGGCGATACAGGAGGCCGACGTGGGCATGTTCGATTTCATCACCGGTTCCAAATCCGCACCGAAGGACGTGCCCCGGCAGCCGCGTGAGGTCCTGCGCGGGCAGCTGCTCGGACTCAACCGGCCGGGCCGGCCGTGGGGAGTGCGGGACGGCGCCCGGGACGGAGTGGACCTGATCGCCGAATGGAAGATCGTCGACGCCCAGTGGTACGAGATCTTCGCCAAGGCCGGCCTGCAGAGCGTCTTCCGGATCCTGATGAAGTTCGACGACGAGGCCGGCGAGATCCGCGCCGTGGACCAGGAGTGGACGGTGGCGTGGGAGGCCGGGGTGCCGCGGCTGTCGATGGCCGCGGAGGCCTTCCGCGGGCAGAAGAAGGAGATCAGCTTCGGTAAGGCGGTGGCCTTCCGCGAGGAGGATCTGCAGCTCGGCGTGGTCTACGAGTACAGCTTCAAGACCTCCGAGATCAAAGACCCGCTGCAGGAGACGGCGCTGGCCAACGGCTGGGGCTGGAAGGGTGTGGCCTTCGGCAAGCTCTGACGGCCGCCGTCACTCGTCGTCGGCCAGGTCGGTGCGGTTCAGCTTCCGGCGGGCCTGCAGGCGCAGCACCAGGATCACCGCGACGGCGCCGACCACGCCGCCGGTGATCGCCCCGTACAGGCTCGACGAGTCGTCGTCGGGGGAGAGGTCGTCGACGGCGGCCAGCGCCATCGACACGGCGCACGCGCCGAAGTAGAGGCCGCTCAACGCGGTGCGCAGGAAGGAACTGCCGCCGTAGGCGAGGGTGTTCACGTCCACGTCGCGCGACGAGCAGTAGCGCGCCCATTCGAGGGAGGGGACGGCGAACGCGACGAACAGCACGATCGTCACCCAGGCCGGGATGAACCAGGCGACGACGGCGCCGACGGTCCACAGCACGATCGTCGTGAGGATGAAGACGTAGGCGTAGGCCTCGAGCATCACCGAGCGTTCGCGTTCGTCGCCCCAGCTCTCTTCGGCGGGGCCCAGCAGCAGCGACGGCAGGGTGGTCCGGGTGCTCATGTCAGGACTCCTCGGGTAGGGGGAAGAGGGCTTCGACGGTGCTGTCGAGACTGCGGGCGATCCGCAGGGCCAGGTACACCGACGGCGAATAGTCGCCGCGCTCGAGCGAGACGATGGTCTGCCGGCTGACCCCCACCGCGGCGGCCAGGTCGGCCTGACGCAGGCCGGCGCGGGTGCGGGCGCTGCGCACGGGGGAGGCGTCGTCCGGCATGAGGGAAGTAAAGCCCACTTGTCACGGTGATGTCAAGGGTACTTGTCTTGCGGCCGTCGTCGGTGAGCCCTGCTCTAGCCTGAAGGTGACGAATCCCCGTCGAGGTGAGGAGTTCCGATGCGAGTGGTGGTACTGGGAGCCAGCGGGCAGATGGGGCGCGAGCTCGTCGCGGCGCTCGCCGGTCGCGGGGTGGACGTGGTGGCCGCCCACCGGTCCGCGGGTGTCGATGCGGTCACCGGGCACGGTCTGGACGAGGCCGTCGCGGGGGCCGACGTGGTGGTGGACTGTCTGAACGTGGCCACGCAGAGCGGCAAGAAGGCGATCGGCTTCTTCGGCGGCTGCGCCCGCACGGTTTCCGCGGCCGTCGAGAAGGCCGGGGTGCCGCGCCTGGTGTGCCTGTCGATCATCAACGCCGCCGATCCGGAGGTGAACGCGAAGTTCGGCTACTACCAGGGCAAAGCGGAGCAGGAACGGGTGTACCGCGAGCTGATCGGCGACCGGCTGACGGTGGTGCGCTCAAGCCAGTGGTACGAGCTCGCCGGCCAGCTGATGCAGCAGCTGCGGCTCGGTCCGGTCGCGCTGGCGCCGCACATGCTGTCCCAGCCGTGTGCCGCGGCGGATGCGGCGCAGGTCCTCGCCGACGCCGTGCTCACGCCGTCCGGCGACGTCGAGGTGGCCGGGCCGCAGCAGCTCGACCTGTGCGACCTGGCCAAGCAGATCGCCGCCCGGGACGGCGCACCCCGCAGGGTCTTCGGGATCCGGGTCGGCGGTGCGGCGATCCGCGGCGGGGGACTGCTGCCGCGCGGGGATGTGATCACCACGTCGACCACCGCGCAGGAGTGGCTGGCCGCCCGATAGCGGCCGTGCGGCCCGGACCGCGAGCGGTGGCTCAGAGCTTGCGCAGCCGCACCTTGTTGATGGAGTGGTCGCGGTCCTTGCGCAGCACCAGGGTGGCGCGCGGCCGGGTCGGCAGAATGTTCTCGATCAGGTTGGGCCGGTTGATCGAGGTCCAGATGTCCCGGGCGGCGATCATCGCCTGCTCGTCGCTCAACGTCGAATAGAAGTGGAAGTGCGACTTGGGATCTGCGAACGATCCGGACCGCATCTGCAGGAAGCGCGAGATGTACCAGTGCTCGATGTCCGAGGTCTTCGCGTCGACGTAGATCGAGAAGTCGAACAGATCCGAGACGGTCAGCGCCTTACCGGTCTGCAGCACGTTGAGACCTTCGACGATCAGGATGTCCGGCTGAGTCACCGTGTGGAACTCGCCGGGCACGATGTCGTACAGCACATGCGAATACACCGGCGCCTGCACCGACTCGCGGCCCGACTTGACCTCGGTGACGAAACGCAGCAGCGCGCGCTGGTCGTACGACTCCGGGAAACCCTTGCGGTGCATGATCCCGCGCCGCTCCAGCTCGGCGGTCGGCAGCAGGAAACCGTCGGTGGTGATCAGGTCCACCTTGGGATGCGATTCCCACCGGGTCAGCAGCGTCGCCAGAAGCCGGGCGGTGGTGGACTTGCCGACGGCCACGCTGCCGGCCACGCCGATCACGAACGGCACCTGGCGGTTGCGCTGCCGCTCGCCGAGGAAGGTGGAGGTGGCCGCGAACAGCCGCTGGCGGGCCTCGACCTGCAGGTGGATCAGTCGCGAGAGCGGCAGATACACCTCGGCCACCTCGGCGAGGTCCACCTGCTCGCCCAGGCCGACGAGCTGAGACAGTTCGCTCTCGTTGAGCACCATCGGCATCGACTGACGCAGTTCGCGCCACTGACGCCGGTCCAACTCGAGGTAGAGGCCCGGGTCGCGATCGCTGGCATGGCGCGGCATGTGGGTAGGCTACCGTCCCCCGTTCCGGCCGGTAGCGTGGGTCGACATGAACAGTGCTGCGCCGGCCGACGTCGTCTCCGACTATCTGCGCCTCGGGCTGGCCTTCGACCGGATCGAAGAGGGGTTCGTCGACGCCTACACCGGTGACCCCGCACTCAAAGCCGAGGTGGACAACGCGCCCGCGCCGTCGCCGGGTGAGCTCGCGGCACGCGCCCGGGAACTGCTGGCCCGGCTGCCGGACGGGCTGCCGGCCGAACGGGCCGAGTTCATCGCCTCGCATGTGCGGGCGCTCGAGTGCTCGGCGCGCAAGTTCGCCGGCGAGCAGATCGGCTTCGTCGACGAGGTGAAGGCGTACTTCGACGTCGACATCGCCCCGCTCGACGAGGACGTCTACGCGCAGGCGCACACCGAGATCGCTGCGGCGCTCGGCGTGCCGGGGGCCACCGGGGAGCGGCTGGCGCAGGCCTACGCCGAGCACCGTCGCAGCGAGGAGATCCCGCCGGACCTGGTGCGTCCGCTGGTCGCCGAGTTCGCCGGCGCGTTGCGCGAACGGGTGCGGGCGGAGTTCCCGCTCCCGGAGACCGAGCTCGTCGACTTCGAGGTGGTCGGGGACAAGCCGTGGTCGGGCTTCAACTACTACCTGGGCGGCTACCGGTCGCGGGTGGCCATCAACACCGATCTGCCGCAGTATCTGTCCGGACTGCCGGGACTGATCGCCCACGAGGCCTATCCCGGGCACCACACCGAGCACTGCCGCAAGGAACAGATCCTGGTCGGCGGCGGGCAGGCCGAGCAGACCATCTTCCTGGTGAACACCCCGCAGTGCCTGATGGCCGAGGGGCTGGCCGACCACGCGCTCGCCGCAGCGCTCGGCACCGCCTGGCAGCCGTGGGCCGCGGAGATCTACGCCGACTTCGGGCTGCGGCTGGACGTGGAGAAGTCCGCCGCCCTGTCCCGGGCCACCGCCGGACTGCTGCACGTGCGCCAGGATGCGGCGCTGGCCCTGCACGACGGGCACCGCTCGGCCGACGAGGTGGCCGCGTTCCTGCAGCGCTGGCTGCTGGCCGCACCGGACAGGGCCCGGCAGATGCTGCGCTTCCTCACCTCGCCACTGTGGCGCGCCTACATCTCCACCTATGTGGAGGGGTATGCGCTGCTCGGGGACTGGCTCGACGCGGCCGCACCGCTGGAGGCGGCGCCGTCGACGGCCCGGCTGGCGCGCTTCCGCCGTCTGCTCGACGAACCGCTCACCCCGGCTCGCCTGCGGATGGAACTCTCTGCCTAGACTTGGAAGCCATGAGCCTGTTTTCTCAGTCCCTGGCCGAACTCGATCCCGATCTCGCGGCCGCCATGAATGGTGAGCTCGCACGTCAGCGGGACACGCTCGAGATGATCGCGTCCGAGAACTTCGTGCCGCGCGCGGTGCTGCAGGCGCAGGGCAGCGTGCTGACCAACAAGTACGCCGAGGGCTACCCGGGCCGTCGCTACTACGGCGGCTGCGAATACGTCGACGTGGTCGAGGACATCGCCCGCGACCGCGCCAAGGAGCTCTTCGGGGCCGAGTTCGCCAATGTGCAGCCGCATTCGGGTGCGCAGGCCAACGCCGCGGTGCTGATGTCGCTGATGGAGCCGGGGCAGACGCTGCTCGGTCTGGACCTGGCGCACGGCGGTCACCTCACCCACGGCATGCGGCTGAACTTCTCGGGCAAGCTCTACGAGAACGCCTTCTACGGGGTCAGCAAGGAAGACTTCCGCGTCGACATGGACGAGGTGCGCAAGATCGCCCTCGACACCAAGCCCGCGGTGATCGTCGCCGGCTGGTCCGCCTACCCGCGCACCCTCGACTTCGCGGCCTTCCGGGAGATCGCCGACGAGGTGGGCGCCAAGCTCTGGGTGGACATGGCGCACTTCGCCGGTCTGGTGGCCGCCGGTCTGCACCCGAGCCCGGTGCCGCACGCCGACGTCGTCTCGACCACCGTGCACAAGACCCTCGGCGGGCCGCGCTCGGGCCTGATCCTGGCGAAGAAGGAGTGGGCCAAGAAGCTCAACTCGTCGGTCTTCCCCGGTCAGCAGGGCGGGCCGCTGATGCATGTGATCGCCGCCAAGGCGGCCGCACTGAAGATCGCCGCCAGCGAGGAATTCGCCGAGCGTCAGCGCCGCACCCTCTCCGGCGCGAAGATCCTGGCCGAGCGGCTGTCCAGTTCCGACGTGGCCGAGGCCGGCGTCTCCGTCCTCACCGGCGGCACCGATGTGCACCTGGTGCTGGTGGATCTGCGCAACTCCGACCTCGACGGGCAGCAGGCCGAGGATCTGCTGCACGAGGTGGGCATCACCGTCAACCGCAATGCGGTGCCCTTCGACCCGCGGCCGCCGATGGTCACCTCGGGTCTGCGCATCGGCACCCCGGCGCTGGCCACCCGCGGCTTCGGCGACGCCGAGTTCACCGAGGTCGCCGACATCATCGGCAGTGCCCTGGCGGCCGGCAAGAGCGCCGACGTGACCGCGCTGCGCGCCCGGGTCTCCCGCCTCGCGCTCGACACCCCGCTGTACGAGGGGCTCGAGCAGTGGGGGCTGATGAGCGGCTCCTGACCGCTCCGCACTCTGCGCGCGCTGCGCCGCCGGATCGCCGAGGGCATGCCTTAGGTCCGGCGGCGCAGTGTCGTCTAGGCTGGTGACCGTGGCAGTTTTGGATACAGACGAGTTGATCATCGCCCTCGAGAAGGCGCTTCCGGAGATCTCCGAGGAGCACCACGCGGGTGCGCAGAGCTGGGACCCGCACGCCTGGGTGCCCTGGGACAAGGGTCACAACTTCGCCTTCCTCGGCGGGGACGACTGGGATCCGGCAGAGGCGGCCCTCAACGAGACCGCCGAGGCCGCGTTCCTGGCGCTGCTGCTGACCAAGGACAATCTGCCCTCGTTCCACCGGATCCTGGCGCTGCACTTCCCGGTCTTCTCCGACTGGCGTGAACTGGTCGGTGTGTGGACCGCCGAGGACAACCGTCATGCGATCGTGCTGCGCGACTACCTGGTGGTCACCCGCTGCATCGATCCGGTCGCCGCCGAGAACCGCCGCCGCGACCACGTCGTGGCCGGCTGGAAGCAGAACGAGGAGGCCACCGCAGCGATCGGCCCGCTCGACGCGCTCGCTCTGCTGGCGGTGCACGAGAACCAGTGCGTGCAGTTCATCGGCCGGCTCAAGGAGTACGTGGACGACCCGGACCTGATCACGATCCTGGACAAGATCGCCACCGACGACAACGTGCAGGCCTCGACCTTCCAGGCCTTCCTGATGGCCGGCATGGTCGCCGACCAGGAGGCCACCGTGCTGGCCGTCGACAAGGCGCTGCGGGAGATCGAGCACATCGGCGACGACGTGGCCGACTTCGACGCGCAGCGCGAATTCCTCTCCGACTTCGAGGACGTCTCCACCGACGCCGCGATCGCCGCGAAGCTGGCCGACGAGCTCAAGCTCCAGAGCGTGCACGAGCTCAGCGAGACCGCCGAGGCCGCCCGCCAGCGCATTCTGGCGATGGCCGCCGGCAAGGCCTGAGCCGTTCGCCGCAGACTGTCGGAGACCGCTCGGGGCCATTCTCTTACCGGAAGGACAGGTGGGATTATCGAGTTCGGCGGTAACGGCATATCTGCGAGCTATTCGCATGCGGTAGTCCGATCTTCCAACTACTTTCATCGAGTTCGCATGCGCCGAGGTTGTGCACGCTGGTTGCGTAGGATCCTGATTGTGGCTTAGTGTATGCGGGTATATTCATCAATAGTAGTTAGGGTGATCTGAGCCTAACGGGGGCATAATGGTACCGGTTTGGATCTTTTTTTCCGTCGTATCGATATTTGTACTATGGGCTACCGCGAAGGCTAGAGTGCAGCAGCTCATTGCTGTTCGAAACATTTGTTTCACCCTCGGGATGGTTGGTTTCCTTGGGGCTATTATTCTCCCTCGTTTCGGAGGTGAATCACCGGTTGGCTGGGTTGTGTGGGTACTTCTGTATGGCTTGACTCTTGGGGTATTGGCGCAAATCTACATTGATATGACCCCGAGAGTAACTGATGGAATATGGGGGAGTGGGAGACGGCTGCGAGTTCCGGGAAATGGGATGGCGCTTTCAGATCGTGTGATCGGCGTGGGTGTCGTTCTTATCATGATGCTTGCATTTGGCATTGTGTTTATTCTTATTATGGGAATGCCGCTCGTTGGTCTCTGGTCGCTGCGTCCTTTTCTAGATGATCTAGGCTCTATCCCTAATGCTCCTGAGGATGTGTCCAGTGTTGATGCGTCCGCGTTATCGAGCGCCATGAAGTTCTATGCACTAGGAACATCTGTGGCTATGGCAATCCCTGCGGTAGTGACCTTCTTCTGTGTGGCATTAATTCATCTTTTTGTGCTGCACGATGTCGGCAAAGTGAGGTCGTCTATCGCCGATATCATGGCGATTAGAAACTCGGGATACAGCATGATAATTCCGGTACTGTTGGTCTCTGTCATTGCGTTTGCGGTAGTGAAGTATGGGTCACCAACTGGTGTCGAAACTGGACATAATGAAATTGGCGGTGATCAAACCGGATCCAATTTTGAGATCGCATTTGATGACTGGCAGTTGGTTACTATTATTGCGATCGGAATGGTTTTCTCCTTCACTTTTACGCGAATGGCGGTGAGGGTTCTTGGCGAGGCGTTTGAGGGTTACTATCCGGTTGCTATTCTCGTGATTGCGCTCTTTGAGGCGGGATCTCTTTGGCTGATTATGTCGATTGATTCGGTCGGGTGGATGATGGATTCGCTTGAGATTCGGGGGCGTCGTCTAATTCTGGATATTATTGGGTTTAATGAGCTCGTTCCGAATGTACTGGTCCTATCGGCGGTAATATTTGTTTCTTTGGCGGCGTTGATTGAAATGCGAACATTTGTCTCCATTCGAGGTGAGGGAGCCGATTCATGAATGCTGCCGATTGAAGTACCGGAGACTCATTGCTCGCGTTCTTGGTCGTACACCCACGACACGCGACTGACATCCGACGTTCACCGACACGCCGCCGCGCCAGCGGCGGCCGCCGTCGAACCGGGCGTAGCTTGAGCGGTGACGGGCCGTGGGGAAGCGGTTCGTCCGGGAGGTTCGATTCGTGAACGATCACGTCACGGGAGGACCGGCCCCGGTCCTCGTTCGTCTCGGCTGACGCCGGGTGAGAACGCGAACCGACCGGTCACTCGACACAACCGAATCCGCACGGGTGCCGTGCGGGATCAAGGGAGTCAGCCGTGACCGCACGCACCTACGTCCTCGACACCTCCGTTCTGCTGTCCGACCCGTGGGCGGTGACCCGTTTCGCCGAGCACCACGTGGTTCTGCCCCTGGTGGTGATCAGCGAACTCGAGGGCAAACGCCACCACAGTGAGCTGGGCTGGTTCGCACGCACCGCGCTGCGACTGCTCGACGATCTGCGGATCGAGAACGGCCGGCTCGATCAGCCGCTGCCGATCGGCGATGACGGCGGCACTTTGCAGGTCGAGCTCAACCACATCGACCCGTCGGTGCTGCCCAGCGGCTTCCGCGACGACTCCAACGACTCCCGGATCCTGGCCTGCGCACTGAATCTGCGGGCCGAGGGACACGATGTGACGCTGGTGTCCAAGGACACCCCGCTGCGCGTCAAGGCCGGGGCGGTGGGCCTGGACGCCGACGAGTACCACGCCCAGGACGTGGTGGTCTCCGGCTGGACCGGGATGGACGAGCTCGACGTGGCCGACGCCGACATCGATCGCCTCTTCGCCGAGGGCGTGATCGACGTCGACGACGCCCGCGAGCTGCCCTGCCACACCGGAGTCCGGCTGATCGGGGCCACCGGCAGCGCCCTGGGCCGGGTCACCGACACCAAGCAGGTGCAGCTGGTGCGCGGCGACCGTGAGGCCTTCGGGCTGCACGGCCGCTCCGCCGAACAGCGGGTGGCGCTGGATCTGCTACTCGACGAGTCCGTCGGCATCGTCTCGCTCGGCGGCAAGGCCGGAACCGGCAAGTCGGCGCTCGCGTTGTGCGCCGGACTCGAGGCGGTCCTCGAGCGGCGGACGCAGCGGAAGGTGGTCGTCTTCCGTCCGCTGTACGCGGTCGGCGGGCAGCAGCTCGGCTACCTGCCGGGCAGCGAATCGGAGAAGATGGGGCCGTGGGCCCAGGCCGTCTTCGACACCCTCGAAGGGCTGGTCTCCACCGAGGTGATCGACGAGGTCCTCGACCGCGGCATGCTCGAGGTGCTCCCGCTCACCCACATCCGCGGCCGCTCCCTGCACGATTCCTTCGTGATCGTCGACGAGGCGCAGTCCCTCGAGCGCAATGTGCTGCTGACCGTGCTGTCCCGGCTCGGCGCCGGCTCACGGGTGGTGCTCACCCACGATGTGGCCCAGCGCGACAATCTGCGCGTCGGCCGGCACGACGGGGTCGCGGCGGTGATCGAGAAGCTCAAGGGGCACCCGCTGTTCGCGCACATCACCCTCACCCGCAGCGAGCGCTCGCCGATCGCGGCACTGGTGACCGACATGCTCGAGGAGTTCACGCCCGGTTTGTGACCGGCGTCGAAGCAGTCGTGTGCCCCGGCGGGCTCCGCCGGGGCACACGCATGACGGCGGGGAGCCGAGGGGCCGGCTCAGGCGCGGCGCAGGATGGAGACCGCCCAGTCCGAGTCGGCGCTGCGCGGCCGCAGATCCCAGGTGCCCAGTCGCAGGTCCAGGGTGAGACCGGCCTGTTCGGCGGCCGCGTCGAAGGTCTCCAGACTCAAGTGCCGGTTGGTGTGGAAGCCGACCACCAGCCGGCCGTCGTCGGCCAGGTGGCCGGCGAGCCGGGAGAGCACCGTCGCCTCGGTGCCGGGCGCGATGAAGACCATCACATTGCCGGCGCACACGATCACGTCGAAGGGCTCGTCGATGCCGCGGGCCGGCAGATCCAGTTCGGCGAGGTCGCCGACCAGCCAGGTGGGGCCGGGATGGTCGGCACGGGCGGCCTCGATCAGTTCCGGGTCCACGTCCACACCGACCACCCGGTGCCCGGCCTCGTGCAGGAAGGCTCCCACCCGGCCGGGGCCGCAGCCGGCGTCGAGGATGTGTGCCCCGCGCGGTGACATCGCGTCGATCATCCGGGCTTCGCCGGCCAGGTCGGCGCCTTCGGCCGCCATCTGCCGGAAGCGTTCGATGTACCACTGGCTGTGGCCGGGTTTGGTGTCGGTGATCCAGCGCGGTGCGGGGGTGCTCATGTCTCCAGTGTCCACCAGTCGCGGACGGTACCTCAGATCGACCACTGATCGGCCGGCTGCCACGAGGGGGTGCGCTTCTCCAGGAACGCACTGATGCCCTCCTGGGCGTCGCGGGTGACCGCATTGGCGCTCATGGTCTCGGTCATCTGCGCGTAGGCGTCCTCCTCGCTCAGATCGATCTGCTGATAGAAGGCGCGCTTGCCGATCGCGAGGGTCTCGCCGCTGGATCCGGCCACGGCGCCGGCGAGCTCGGTCACCGTCTGCTCGAGGCGCTCGGCGGGTACGGCGGCGTTGAGCAGGCCCCAGTCGACGGCGGTGGCCGCGTCGATCATCTGCCCGGTGAGCAGCATCTGCATGGCGCGTTTGCGGCCGACGGCCCGGCTGAGCGCCACCATCGGCGTGGAGCAGAACAGGCCGATCTTGACCCCGGGGGTGCTGAACCTGGCGGTGTCGGAGGCCACTGCCAGGTCACAGGTGGCCACCAGCTGGCACCCGGCCGCCAGTGCCATGCCCTGTACCTGGGCGATCACCGGCTGGTGCACGCGGTGGATGGTCTCCATCAGTTCGGTGCAGGCGGAGAAGATCGCGCGTTCCTCCGCCTCGGTGCGGTCGACGATCTCGGCGAGGTCGTGGCCGGCGGAGAACGCGGGGCCGTGCGCGGCGATCACGATCACACGGATGTCACGATCGGCGTCCAGTGAGCGCAAGTGGGCGGTGGCCGCCTCCATGGTGGCCTTCGACAGCGGATTGCGGCGCTGTGGGTCGCTCAGGACGAGGTATCCGACCTGGTCACGGCGGTCGATCCGGATTGCGGCGGGGGAGGTGCTCATGGCGGCGAGGGTAGTCGCGAGCGGGTTGTCGGGAGGTTGCATTCGAGTGAAGGCGACCGGACCGGACTGGCGAAGCGGGAAATCCGCTGGCACACTGAGGTGGTGCTTAAGTTACTGATGAGGCGAATGTGGCAAGTGGGACTGATGGTGATGGCTTCGGCCGTCGCCCTGGTCGTCGGCGCCGGGCAAGCCGTCGCCGCACCGGGAACAACGACGACGCCGGCGAATCCCGGCGCGAATCTCGACGTCCAGTCGATGATCCAGAATCTGCTCACGAACTTCTCCATCCCCGGGCTTCCGCAGGAAGCGCAGCCGGACGCGGTGGGCGAGACCAGCCAGATGATCGTGGTCACGGTCCCCGAGGCGACGTCGACCACCGGCACCCTGACCGCCTTCGAGAAGGGCACCGACGGCCAGTGGAAGCCGGTCATCGGACCGACCAAGGCGTACGTGGGTGAGAAGGGCATCGGCAAGGCGCAGGACAACGTCTACCGCACCCCGGAGGGCACCTTCCGGCTCGACCAGGCCTTCGGCCGGCAGGACGATCCGGGCACCAAGATGCCGTACAAGAAGGTCGACACCCAGGACTGGTGGGACTCGAACACCAAGTCGCCCACCTACAACACGATGGTGCGCCAGCCCAACAGCCCCGGTGGCGACAGTGAGAACCTGTACAACTCCGGCGAGGTCTACGACTACGCGGTGAACATCGCCCACAACCCGACCCGGACCCCGGGCAATGCGTCGGCGATCTTCCTGCACGTGACCGACGGCAAGCCCACCATGGGCTGCGTGGCCGTCGACCGCGCGAAGATGGTCGAGATCCTCAAGTGGCTCGACCCGGCCAAGAATCCGAAGATCAGCATCGGCGTCAACGTCGACTCGCCGGCCGACATCAAGGACGCGCCGTCGACCGTCGACCCGAGTGGACAGCCGCTCGGCGACGACGCGCTCAGCGGAATCCTGAATCAGTTCACCGCGCTGATCCCGAATCTCCTGCAGTCGGTCACCGGGTCCTGATCCGACACCACCGACGAATCCCAGACCGGGGCCGTATGCACAGAGTGCGTGCGGCCCCGGTTCGCGTCAGCCGCGCAGCAGGGTGAAGCCGGTGGCCCGCTCGGCGGGGAAGTCCTCGACCGGGCCGGTGGACGCGGCCACCTGGATGCGCGCCTGATCGATCACCGGGGTCTGCGGATCGAGCACCCCGAGATACTTCTTGTGCTCGGCCAGCGACTCGACGGCCTTCTCGGTGAAGCCCTCGACGTCGACGGCGTGCGTGGAGCCGGGGCCGTTGGCGAACAGCAGCCGCGGCGGCGACGCGAGCTCGTCCCAGGCCTGCAGCACCGCGGCCGAGAACTCCATGTGGTCGCGCTGGTTGGGCCGTCCCGGCATCCACTCCGCGCCGCCGAACAGGGTGAGCACGATGTCCGGGTTCACCCGGGCGATGGTCTCGGCGATCTTCGCGCGCAACTCCGGAGTGTTGAACAGTTCGCTGTCCGGGAAGCCCCAGAACTCCACCTCGTCGACGCCGACGACGGCGGCCGAGGCCCGCTGCTCGTCCTCACGCAGCGGACCGCACTCCTCGGGCGCCAGTCCCTCGATGCCGGCCTCACCGCTGGTGGCCAGTGCGTAGGTGACGATCCGGCCCTCGGACGTCCACCGGGCGACGGCTGCGGCCATGCCGTACTCGGGGTCGTCCGGATGTGCCACCAGAACCAGCGCACTGTTCCAGTCGGTGGGGAAGGTCGTGACAGTCATGGGCCCCACGCTACCCAACAGGCGTTGGTGTGGACCGTTCACAGGCCGGTTCCCCTGCGGATACGTCTCCGACCGGCTCAGCGCTCGCGGTCGAGGTTGGCCATCTTCAGCACGTCGAGGCGGCGGTCGAGCTCCTCCTCGGAGAGCTTGTCGCCGATCAGGCCGCGGTCGATCACCGTCTGGCGGATGGTCTTGCCCTCCTTGAGGGCCTGCTTGGCCACCGCGGCGGCCTCCTCGTAGCCGATGGCGCTGTTGAGCGGAGTCACGATCGACGGGCTCGACTCGGCCAGGGTGCGCAGTCGTTCCTCATGCGCTTCCAGGCCGCTGATGCAGCGGTCGGCGAACAGCCGGGACACGTTGGCCAGCAGCTTCACCGACTCGAGGACGTTGCGGGCCATCATCGGGATGTAGACGTTCAGCTCGAAGGCGCCGTTTCCGCCGCCCCAGGTGACGGCGGCGTCGTTGCCGATCACCTGCGCGGCCACCTGGGTCACGGCCTCCGGAAGCACCGGATTGACCTTGCCCGGCATGATCGAGCTGCCCGGCTGCAGGTCGGGCAGGGCGATCTCGGCCAGACCGGTCAGCGGACCCGAGCCCATCCAGCGGATGTCGTTGGCGACCTTGGTCAGCGACACGGCGACCGTCTTGAGCTGGCCGGACAGTTCCACCAGTCCGTCGCGGGCGGCCTGCGCCTCGAAGTTGTCCCGGGCCAGCGAGAGGGCGTCCACCCCGGTCAGCCTGACCAGTTCGGCGGTCACCCTGGTGCCGAAGCCGTCGGGGGCGTTCAGTCCGGTGCCCACCGCGGTGCCGCCGATCGGCAGCTCACCCACGCGCGGCAGGGTCGACTCGATGCGCTCGATGCCGGCCTGTACCTGGCGCGCGTAGCCGCCGAACTCCTGGCCGAGGGTCACCGGCACGGCGTCCATCAGGTGCGTGCGGCCGGACTTGACCACCTCGCGCCACTGCTCGGACTTGGCGACGAGGGCCCCCTGCAGGTGCGCGAGCGCCGGGATCAGGTCCGCCGCGGCGGCCTCGGTGGCGGCCACGTGGGTGGCGGTGGGGAAGGTGTCGTTGGAGCTCTGCGACATGTTGACGTCGTCGTTGGGGTGCACGTCCACGCCGTTGGCCTTGGCGATCGAGGCGATCACCTCGTTGGCGTTCATGTTGGAGCTGGTGCCCGAGCCGGTCTGGAAGACGTCGATGGGGAACTGGTCGTCATGCTTGCCGTCGGCGATCTCGGTGGCAGCGGCGATGATGGCGTCGGCCTTGCCGGCCTCGAGCAGACCGAGGTCCTTGTTCACCTGCGCGCAGGCCGCCTTGAGCAGGCCCATCGCCCGGATCTGGGTGCGTTCGAGCGGGCGGAAGGAGATCGGGAAGTTCTCCACGGCGCGCTGGGTCTGGGCGCGCCACAGGGCGTCGACGGGCACCTTGACCTCGCCCATGGTGTCGTGCTCGATGCGGTACTGCTGCTCGGTCATGCTGCTCCTCTGGACTCACCAGGCTAGTAAGGGTCTCCTTACCAACGTTACCCGTCACGGGCTCGGGTGTTCGGTGGGGTCGGCCACACCGACCAAACTCGCCGAAGAACGGCGTGCCGAAAAACTTGGGCGACTTGACCGACCTCCACGGTCGGTCAAGTCGCCCAAGTTCTGCGAGTTTCGGCCCTGACGGCGAGTACGGCCGGTTCAGCGCTCCCGGGAGCGGACCCGGACGCCGCTGATGGGCACGTTCACCGCGCCCGACGGGTCGGTGAAGAAGTCGTTGCCCTTGTCGTCGACGACGATGAACGCCGGGAAGTTCTCCACGTCGATCTTCCAGACCGCCTCCATGCCGAGTTCGGGGTACTCGATGACCTCCTGGCTCTTGATGCAGTCCAGTGCCAGCCGGGCGGCCGGTCCGCCGATCGAGCCGAGGTAGAAGCCGCCGTGGCTCGCGCAGGCGTTGGTGACCTGCTTGGAGCGGTTGCCCTTGGCCAGCATGACCATCGAGCCGCCGGCGGCCTGGAACTGCTCCACATAGCTGTCCATCCGGCCGGCGGTGGTGGGGCCGAACGAACCGGAGGCCATGCCCTCGGGAGTCTTGGCCGGACCGGCGTAGTACACCGGATGGTTCTTCAGGTACTCCGGCATGGGCTCGCCCGCATCGAGGCGCTCCTTGATCTTGGCGTGCGCGATGTCGCGGGCGACCACCAGCGGACCGGTGAGCGAGAGCCGGGTCTTGACCGGGTACTTGGACAGTTCCGCGCGGATCTCGTCCATCGGCCGGTTCAGATCGATCTCCACGACCTGGCCGCCCTCGATGTCCTCGGCCACACCGGCATCGGGCATGTACTGGGCCGGATCGGTTTCCAGCTGCTCGAGGAAGACGCCGTCGGCGGTGATCTTGCCCAGCGCCTGGCGGTCGGCCGAACAGGACACGGCGATCGCCACCGGCAGCGAGGCGCCGTGGCGCGGCAGCCGGATGGCGCGCACGTCATGGCAGAAGTACTTGCCGCCGAACTGCGCGCCGATCCCGAACGACTGGGTGAGCTTGAAGATCTCCTCCTCGAGCTCCGGATCGCGGAAGCCGTGACCGGTCATGTCGCCCTCGGTGGGCAGGGTGTCGAGGTAGTGCGCGGAGGCGTACTTAGCGGTCTTGAGCGCGAACTCGGCCGAGGTGCCGCCGATCACCACCGCCAGGTGGTACGGCGGACAGGCCGCGGTGCCCAGCGAGCGGATCTTCTCGTCCAGGAACTCGAGCAGCTTCTTCGGGCTCAGGATGGCCTTGGTCTCCTGGAACAGGAACGACTTGTTGGCCGAGCCGCCGCCCTTGGCCATGAACAGGAACTTGTACTCCGGTCCCTTCGGGCCCTGCTCGGTGGCGTAGATCTCCACCTGGGCCGGCAGGTTGGTGCCGGTGTTGCGCTCCTCGTAGACGGTGATCGGCGCGTTCTGCGAGTACCGCAGGTTCAGCTTCGTGTACGCGTCGTACACCCCGCGCGAGATCCACTCGCCGTCCTCGACACCGGTCAGCACGCCCTCGGACTTCTTGCCCATCACGATGGCGGTACCGGTGTCCTGGCACATCGGGAGCACCCCGCCGGCCGAGATGTTGACGTTCTTGAGCAGATCCAGCGCCACGAAGCGATCGTTGCCGGAGGCCTCCGGGTCGTCGATGATCTTCCGGAGCTGGCGCAGATGGGCCGGCCGCAGATAGTGCGAGATGTCGTGCATGGCCTCGGCGGTCAGCCGCTGCAGCGCTTCCGGCGCCACCTCGAGGAAGGTGCGCCCGCCGGCCTCGAAGGTCGACACGCCTTCGGTGGTGATGAGCCGGTACGGGGTGTCGTCCTCGCCGATGGGCAGCAGGTCGGAATACAGGAACTCGGGGGCTGGCTTACTCACGGAGTTCAATGCTACTGCGCACCGCTGCTGACCTGCGTCTTAGTGCATCCTAACCGGTTCTGGCGGACGGGCGGCGATGCGTGTGCCCGGTAGCGGCGGCCGCCATCGGTTAGGTTGACCGCTGTGAGCGGAATCAACGACGCGGCGTCGACGGTGCAGCACGCCGGGGAACTGGTGGGGGTGGTGGCCTTCGCGCTCTCCGGAGCCCTGGCCGCCGAGCGCCACCGGATGGACATCGTCGGCGTGCTGCTGGTCGCGGTGGCCACCGCTCTGGGAGGCGGCATCCTCCGCGATGTGCTGATCGGCAACACCCCGCCCAATGCGCTGACCGACATGAGCTATCTGCTGGCCGCGGTGCTGGCCGGCGCCGTCGTCTGCGTGTGGCGGCCGCCGGCCAACCGCTACACCCGGTGGCCGCTGGACATCACCGACGCGGTGGGGCTGGGACTGTTCGCGGTCACCGGCACGGTGATCGCCCACCAGTGGGGGCTGTCGGCGCCGGGGTCGGCGCTGCTGGGCGTGATGACCTGTATCGGCGGCGGCGTGATCCGCGACCTGCTGTGCGGCGAGGTCCCGTCGGTGCTCCGGCCGCACGAATACCTGTATGCGATCCCGGCGCTGGCCTGTGCCGCCACCGTCGCAGTGCTGCTGCGGTACACGAACTATCAGGCGTGGATGGGGCTGGCGTGCGCGGCCATCGCGATCGCCCTCCGGCTCGCCTCGCTCAAGTTCGGCTGGCACGGTCCGCGCCCCTGGTACCACCGCCGGGCAGGGCGCGACGGCGGACCAGAGGTGTCCTGACCTCCTCAGATGTCGAGGCGGGCGTACTCGCGCAGCTTGCTGGTCTGGTGCACGGCCTCGATGCGCCGGATGGTGCCCGACTTGGACCGCATCACCAGCGACCGGGTGGTGGCGCCGGTGGGCCGGTAGGTGACCCCGCGCAGCATGTCGCCGTTGGTCACCCCGGTGGCGCAGAAGAAGGAGTTGTCGCCCGAGACCAGGATGTCGTTGGTGAGCACGCGGTCCAGGTCGTGGCCGGCGTCGATGGCCTTCTGCCGCTCGGCGTCGTCCTTGGGCCACAGCTTGCCCTGGATCTCGCCGCCCATGCACTTCATGGCGACAGCGGTGATGATGCCCTCCGGGGTGCCGCCGACGCCCATCAGCATGTCCACCGAGCTGCCCTCGTCGGCCGCGGCGACCGCGCCGGCGACGTCGCCGTCGGAGATCAGCCGGATCTTGGCGCCGGCCGCGCGGATCTGCGCGATCAGGTCGGCGTGCCGCGGGCGGTCGAGCACCACCACGGTCATGTCGGGTACGTCGATGCCCTTGGCGGCGGCCACCGAGTTGATGTTCCACTCCACCGACTTGTTGATGTCGATGGCGCCCTTGGCGGCGGCGCCCACGGCGATCTTCTCCATGTAGAAGACGGCCGACGGGTCGAACATGGTGCCGCGCTCGGAGACGGCGATGACCGCGATCGAGTTGGGGCGGCCCTCGGCCATCAGGGTGGTGCCGTCGATCGGGTCGACGGCCACATCCACCTCGGGACCTGCGCCGTTGCCCACTTCTTCGCCGTTGTAGAGCATCGGGGCTTCGTCCTTCTCGCCCTCGCCGATCACCACGGTGCCGCGCATCGACACCGTCGACAGCAGCTCGCGCATGGCGTCGACGGCGGCGCCGTCGCCGCTGTTCTTGTCGCCGCGGCCCACCCAGCGGCCTGCGGCCAGGGCCGCCGCCTCGGTGACCCGGACCAATTCCATGGCGAGGTTGCGATCCGGTGCTTGCTTGGTCATGTGGTGCTCATCTCCTTGGACGCGCCAGTGCGGGAAGTCTCCTCGATTCTTTCATGAGCACTGACAACGCCGGTCAAAGGCCCATGAACCGGCGTGGGATACTGGACGCCATGGCCGACGCGAAACCCCGCATCCTGCAGGACAGCAAAGACATGGTGTGGTCGCTGATCCCGCTGCTGCTGATCGCATTGGCGATCGCCGGGATCGCCGGCAGTTGCAGTTTCGGCTTCGGGAAGGACGCGGCCGAGCAGAAGATCCCGGACTTCGATTCGGCGGCCGCGTTCCGGGCCGACGCCGCGACGCTGCCCTTCCCGATCCGCGAGCCCGCACTGCCCGACGACTGGAAGTCCAACTCCGGCTCCACCCAGCCGGTGGGCGATTCGATGGCCAGCAACGTGGGCTGGATCGTGCCCTCGGGGGCCTACATCCAGCTCACCCAGTCCGGTGCCGGCGAGGAGTCGCTGGTGGCCAAGCTGGCCGGCGACGGCGCCCTCGGCGACGGGGTGAAGCAGATCGGCGGGAGTCAGTGGGTGGTCTATCGCAACGGCGAGAACCACAAGAAGGCGTGGATCGCCGATCTCGGCGAGGTGCGTATCGGCGTGATGAGCCGCGGCAGCGATTCGGACATGCAGACCCTGGCCGAGGCGGTGCTCAAGGCCGCCCCGCTCGACGTGCCGCGGGTGCAGGTGGTGCAGCCGGGCGACGTCCAGCCGCGATAGAGCTACTCGTCGTCGGCCTCGTCGTCGGCGTTGAGGACGGCCTCGATCCGTTCCCGCGCGCCCTGCAGGTGGGCGGTGCAGCGTTCGGCGAGCGCCTCGCCGCGCTCCCACAGGGCCAGCGACTCGTCGAGCCCCAGTCCGCCGTGCTCGAGGGTGGCGACGACCTCGGCGAGCTCGTCGCGGGCCTGTTCGTAGTCGAGCTGATCCACCGGCAGCGGCTCGCTCATCGGTTTCCTCCCTTGGCTGTGGTCTTCTCCGGGACCGTCTCGTCGACGGTGGCGTGGACGGCGCCGTCGCTCACCCGGACCCGGATCGCGGCGCCGGGCGGCAGTTCGGCCAGCGTGCCGGCGACGACGGGCCGGTCGCCGTCGAGCCGCTGCACCACCGCGTAGCCGCGGGCCAGGGTCTGTGCCGGACCGAGGGTGGCGAGCCGGGCGGTGAGCTGCTCGTTGCGGTGTTCGGCCACGGTCACCTGGTGCCGGATGCTGCGCCGGAGGTCGGTGCGGGCCCGGTCCACCAGGCGCACGTGCTCGTCGACGAGCCGGAAGGGGTGCGCCAGCACGGGGCGGGCGCGCAGACCGTCGACGATCCGTTCCTCGCGGTGCACCCAGTTGCGCAGGGCGTGGGCGCTGCGGCGGCGCAGGCCGGCGATCGCGTCGAGTTCGGCGATCACATCGGGCACCACCTTCTTGGCGGCGTCGGTGGGGGTGGCGGCACGGACGTCGGCCACCAGATCCAGCAGCGGACTGTCCGGTTCGTGCCCGATGGCGCTGACCACGGGGGTCCGGCAGGCGGCGACGGCCCGCAACAGGGTCTCGTCGGAGAAGGGCAGCAGATCCTCCACACTGCCGCCGCCGCGCGCGATGATGATCACCTGCACGTGCGGGTCGTCGTCGAGTTCGGTGAGCCGTTCGAGGATCGACGGGACGGCCGACGGGCCCTGCACCACCGAGTCGCGCACCGCGAAGCGCACCGCAGGCCAGCGGTCGGCGGCCACGGCGAGCACGTCGCGCTGGGCGGCGCTGGCCCGGCCGCTGATCAGGCCGATGGTGTGCGGCAGGAAGGGGAGCGGCTGCTTGCGGCGGGCGTCGAAGAGGCCCTCGGCGGCGAGCAGGGCGCGGATGCGTTCGATCCGGGCCAGCAGCTCGCCGATCCCGACCGGCCGGATGTCGGTGATGCGCAGCGACAGGGTGCCGCGGCCGGTGTAGAAGCTGGGGCGGCCGTAGACGACCACCCGGGTGCCTTCGGTGAGCGGCACGGGAGAACGGTTGAGCAGACCGGGATCGCAGGTCAGCGAGAGAGAGACGTCGGCGGCCGGGTCGCGCAGGGTCAGGAAGGCGGTACGGGTGCCGGGGCGGCGGCTGACCTGGGTGAGCTGGCCCTCCACCCACACCTGCCCGAGGCGGTGAATCCACTCGGCCAGCTTGAAGCTGAGCGTGCGCACCGGCCACGGAGCCTCCGCCGAATTGGGCAGCTGCTCGGCACTCACCGCGACGGCCTGTCCGTCCGGGTCACCGGCACCGCGGTGTCACTGGGCCGCGCCCGACTTCTTCTCGTCCGCCTTCTTCTCCGAACTGGCGATCCGGTTGTCGAGCATGGTGACGAACGGGGCGCGATTGCGGGCGGCCCGCTCGTAATCGGCCAGGTCCTGCAGTTCGTCGCTGCTGAGCCCGCGCAGCTTGGTGCGCAGCTGGGCCAGGGTGAGCTGGTCGTAGTCGAGGAGCTCGGCGATCTCCGGGGCGTCGACGGAGCCGCTGCGAGCGGCCGGCGCGGCGGGCGCGCCCGGTGCCAGGTCCTCCGGGGTGGAGCTGTAGAGCGCGAACCGGCCGGAACCCGCCGACGGCGCCCCGGGGGCGTCGGCGGCGGCAGCCTCGGAGGCTGCGGCCGCGTCGGTTTTCGGGGCGGCGGGCTTCGGGGCAGCAGGCTTCTTCTTGGCTGCGGCGGGCTTCTTCTTCGCCGGTGCCGGTGTCTTCTTCGCAGCCGGCTTCGCAGGTGCGGTGGTCTTCTCCGGCGCGGTGCTCGTGGCCGACTGGGTGCTCTTGGCGGGCTCGCCGGCCTTCGCAGGCTCGACGACCTGCGACTTCACCTCGGTCAGCGCGGCCGGCTCAGAGAGGGGCGCGGGGGCGTCGTCCTCGTCGAAGTGGGCCCACGCGGGCTGTTCCTCGGACTTGTCGCACATCGGCGCAAAGAACTCGTCGCCCTTGATGGCCATCTCGGCGATGTTCTGCTGCAGCCGCATGCCGGCGGCCAGTCCGCGGCTGATCGCGGTCATCGGGAAGGTGATGACCTTGGTGGGCAGTCTGCGCGTCTCTTCGAGGGTCGTCACCAGCACTCCAGCGGCAACGCGGGCGGGATAGGGAGGACGTCTCATGCCATTACTGTGCCATAGCCGTACCCTGGGTGTTATGGCCGATAGCAAGCGTGTCCTCCTGGCATCCCCCCGCGGGTACTGCGCAGGCGTCGACCGGGCGGTGGAAACAGTCGAACGTGCACTCGACAAGCACGGTGCCCCGGTTTACGTCCGCAAAGAGATCGTGCACAACCGGCACGTCGTCGACACCCTCGCCGAGCGCGGGGCTATCTTCGTCTCCGAGACCGACGAGGTGCCCGAGGGCGCCATCGTGGTCTTCTCCGCGCACGGGGTGTCCCCGGAGGTTCACCGCACCGCCGAGGAACGCCGGCTCAAGACCATCGACGCCACCTGCCCGCTGGTCACCAAGGTGCACCAGGAGGCCAAGCGCTTCGCCCGCGACGACTACGACATCCTGCTGATCGGCCACGAGGGCCACGAGGAGGTCGAGGGCACCGCCGGCGAGGCGCCCGAACACATCCAGCTCGTCGACGGCCCCGACCACGTGGACGACGTGCAGGTGCGCGACGAGTCCAAGGTGATCTGGCTCAGCCAGACGACGCTGTCGGTGGACGAGACGATGGAGACGGTCAAGCGGCTCCGGGAGAAGTTCCCGCTGCTCAACGATCCGCCGTCGGACGACATCTGCTACGCCACCCAGAACCGTCAGGGTGCGGTCAAGGCGATGGCGGCGCAGTGCGAACTGGTGATCGTGGTCGGTTCCAAGAACTCGTCCAACTCGGTCCGGCTGGTGGAGGTGGCGCTGCAGAACGGCGCCGACTCCTCGTACCTGGTGGACTACGCCAAGGAGATCGACCTGGCCTGGCTCGACGGGGTCAGCACCGTCGGGGTCACCTCGGGTGCCTCGGTCCCGGAGATCCTGGTGCAGGGCGTGGTGGATCTGCTCGCCGAGCACGGCTTCACCGACGTGGACACGGTGACCACAGCCGAGGAGACGCTCACCTTCGCGCTCCCGCGCGAGCTGCGGCCCGCACGCACCACCCGCTGACCCCAGCCGCGGTCAGCGCGCCTGCCCGCGGCGCCGGGTGAGCGCCCACACCGCCAGCAGCAGCGCTGCGCAGATCCCGCCGACCCCGGCCAGCGCACCGGCCACCGCGGGCGGATCGGCCGGCGGCGACGGCGCGACGACGCTCCTGCCCGCCGCCGGGTCCGGCAGGGCGGCGGCCGGCGGCAGCACGGCGGTGAGGGCGGCGACCGGATCGACGACGCCGAATCCCACCGCCGCATCGCGGTCCGGCCCGCCGCGGCTGGTGCGCACGATCCGTTCGATCACCTCGCCGGCGGACAGCTCCGGGAAGCGGGCGCGCACCAGCGCCGCCACCCCGGCCGCATAGGCCGCCGCATAGCTGGTGCCGGCCAGCGGCCGACGGCCCGGCTGCCCGTCACCGTCACCGTCGCCGGTCAGGGCGTCGACCAGTCCGGATCGGCTCACGCTGACGATCTCGGTGCCCGGTGCGGCCACGCTCAGCCACGGCCCGCGGAGGCTGAACTCGGCCGGCTCGCCGGTGCGCGCGTCCACGGCGCCGACCGTCAGGATGTCGCGGCCGAAGCGGGCCGGGGTCGCCACTGTCGCGACCTGCTCCCACTCCCGCTCCGGCGAAGAGGCGGCGGCCGGATTCTGCTCGCGGCAGCCGGAGGCGTCGGAGAGGTTTCCGGCCGCGGCCACCACCACCGCGTCGCGGCGCCGCGCATCGGCCAGCGCGCTGCTGACGGCGGCATCGTCGATCGCGGAACCGGCGGGGGCGCAGGCGGTTTCGGCGATCGTGATCACCGAGGCGCCGAGGTCCAGGGCGCGCACGATTGCTTTGGCCAGGGTGGGCAGCGGCCCGTAACCGGCGCCGACGACGGGCGCCTCCCGGTCCCCGGATCGGGCGTCCTTGACCCGGTAGGCGCCGGAGGACTGACGGATGGTCAGCACCGCGGCCTCCGGTGCCACCCCGGCGAAGCCGTCGCTGCCGGAGGGCCGGGCGGCGACGATTCCGGCCACCAGCGTGCCGTGCAGATCGCAGTCCGTTCGTCCGTCGCCGGCCGACACGTAATCGCCGCCCGGAATCAGCCGCGGCAGACGGGGATTCGGCTGCACCCCGGTATCGATCACCGCCACCGTCACTCCGGCGCCTCGGCTGAACTGCCAGGCACGCGGTATCTCGAGCAGCAGGTGGCCGGCCGGCAGGGCGCCCGGATCGGCCGGCGGACCGGCCGAACGTGCGCACCGGGTGGCCACCTCGGTCGGCTCGGCCGGACCGATCGGGGCCGCACTCACCGCCCGGCCGGCGATCACCGCGGCCGGCGGAACCGCGCACACCGCACCAGGGTGGACCCCGCCCAGCGCCGCCGCTAGCAGGGCGGCGAGCACCCGGCGCAGCGCCGTGGCCGGCGCCATCACAGACCGCGCACGGTGCGGTAGACGCCGAGCAGCCACAGCAGCAGAGGCGCCACCGCGACCAGGACGGCGTAGCCGCCGAGCTCGGCGATCCGGCGCTGCAACGGTGAGAAGGCGTGGTCGCCGGCGGTGGTGCCGACGGCGAAGGCGGCCACCGCGAGCACCCCGGCCGCCGCGGCCAGCACGATCGGTGACGAGGTTCCGGCGGCCGTGAACAGGGCCGCGGCGCAGCCGGCACCGATGAGCGCGGCGGACTGGCTGCGGTCGGCATGGCTGTGCGCCCGGACCAGCAGCGACACCGCCACTGCGGCAGCGAAGATCCGCTGATCCCAGCCGCTCGGCGGGCGGCTCGCCGCCCCGGACGCGACCAGCAGGGCGGTTGCGGCGGTGACCGCCGAGGCCACGACGATGCCGGTCAGATAGCCCGCCGCCAGCCGGGCCCGCGAGCGAAGCACGTCCAGATCCACCAGCGCCACCGCGGCGATGGCGGCGACCCGGTCGTCGTTCTGCGGCACCGCATCGAGTCCGTCCACGGCCACGGTGACAGCGCCCGGACCGTCCGGCGGTGCGGCCGTGGAGGTGGCCGGCACCGGCGGGAGCGGCAGCCGGGCTGCGGCCACCGCCAGCCGGCCGGCGAGCAGCACGACGGTGAGCGCCGCAGCCGCGGTGATCGCCGCCGCCGGCACCGGTGCTGCGGTGAGGAGCATTCCGGCCCCGGCTGTCGCGGCCAGCGCCCCGGCCGTGACGATCGCGGCGTGCAGGGCGTGCGCGACTCCCGTGCAGCGGTGGGTGATCACCGCCGCGGTGAGGGCGCAGCCGCCCGCGCACAACAGCCGGGCCGCGGGTGAATCCTGCACCGGCGCCGCCGATCCGGCCAGTGCGGCCGCCATGGCCGCACATCCGGCGAGGACCGCGACCGAGCCGTTCTCGGCGCCGGTCCGGGAGCCGACCGCCGCAGCGCCGGCCAGGACGACGGCCACAGCGGCGCCGAGAACGGCCGTCGTCGCCGGAACACCGGCGGAGGCTGCGGCCACCGCGGCGACCAGTGCCGCGCCCACGGTCACGGCGTAGCCGGTCGAGCGCGCCGCCCGCTGCGACCACGACGGGGCATCGGCCTCGGTCTGCGCGGCCAGACCGTCCACCACGTCGTCGACGATCGCCCCCGGTGCGGTCGGCAGATTCTCCCGGAGCACGAGCACCTCGCCGTCACACACCTGCGCGGCGGCCAGCGTGGACTCCGGCGGCAGCGGGGCACCGCCGATCCGGGCCAGGGTCCACTCCCGGTACTGGTCGGGCGGAGGCGGCGGGATCCGCAAGTGCCCCAGCACATCCGGCAGCATCACGGCCAGCGGCAGCTGCGCGGGCAGTGCGATGTCGAGTTGACGGGACCCGCCGAGCACGGACAGCCGGACCAGCTCCGGCTCGGGTGTGATCCCGGGCCCATTGCCCTCGCCGGTACAGACAGCAGTCATAGCGCGAACCTTCCCCCCACGGTGCGGTGCTGAGCGTCGACATAACCATCCGGACGGGGCGGTCGAGGACCGAATCAGAGTTATCCACAGATGTCCGGACCGAGGGTGCGAACCGGCCGGAACGTCCGATCCCGGTGATACAACCGTGGCGGGAGACGATCGGGGGACCGTCTCCGGCAGATCATCGACGGGGGACACGATGACGTCGACGGTGGATTTCGTCCGGCGGGCCCGGCTGCCTCAACCGCTGCCTCCGGGTGGCGAACTGGTGCTGAGCCCGCCACCGGAGATTCCGCGGGCGGTACCGCAGAACCTGCTGGTCCGGCTGCTGCCGGTGGTCATGATGGTCGCGGTGATCGGGATGATCTCGCTGATGTTCGTCACCGGCGGGCGCGGTGCACTGGCCAATCCGCTGTATCTGATGTTCCCGCTGATGATGGTGATGTCGATGGTCGGCATGCTGGCCTCCGGCGGACGCGGCGGGCCGGGACGGGCGGCCGAACTCAACGAGGACCGCAAGGACTATCTGCGCTATCTCGGCCGGATCCGGGGCGAGGTGGCCGCGACGGTGGCGACTCAGCGTGCTCACGCCCAATGGAGCCATCCGTCGCCGGCCGCCCTGGCGGAACTGCTGGGCGGGCCGCGGATGTGGGAACGCCGCCCGTCCGATGCCGACTTCGGGCAGGTGCGGCTCGGTCTGGGCACGCACCGGCTGGGCAGCACCCTCGTGCCTCCCGAGGTGGGGCCCGCAGAAGACCTCGAGCCGGTCGCGGCGGGTGCCCTGCGCCGGTTCGTGCACGCCTTCGCCACCGTCGCCGACCTGCCCACCGCGGTGGCGGTGCGCAGCTTCCCGGCGATCGGGATCGGCGGCCCGCCCGATGCGGTGCGCGCACTGGCCCGCGCGGTCGTCGGCCAGCTGTGCACCTTTCACGGACCCGACCATCTGCGGGTGGTGATCGTCTCCGACGATCCGCTCGCCGACACCTGGGACTGGGCCAAATGGCTGCCGCACCTGGCGCATCCCGAGCACCGCGACCGGCTCGGCCCGGCCCGGATGAGCTATCCGTCGCTGGCGCTGGCCGAGTCGGAACTGGCCGACGAGCTCGCCCAGCGCGGCCGGTTCGTCCGGTCTGCGCCGCCGGAACCGGGGCGGCCGCACCTGCTGGTGATCCTCGACGGCGGACCGGTCACCGGGGAGGAGGAGCTGGCCTGCGGCGCCGGACGCGACGGGGTGACCGTCCTCGACCTGGCGCCCGACGCCGATTCGCTGGCCCGCCGCCGCGGACTGCTGCTCTCGCTCGACGGGCCGCGGCTGGCCGCGCACACCGTGGCCGGTGTGGAGCGCTTCGCGACCGCGGACGCGCTGAGCTCGGCACAGGCCGAGGCCCTCGCCCGCGGCATGGCCCGCTACCGGCTGTCCGGCGGTCTGCTGCCCGCCGGACTCGAGCTGGCCGACGACGCCGCCGATCCGGGACTCCTCGCTCTGCTGGGCATCCCCGGTGCCGAGCACATCGATCCGCTGCGGCGCTGGACCGGCCGGCGCGGGCCCGACCGGCTGCGCGTGCCGATCGGCTTCACCGACGACGGCACTCCGGTGGATCTGGACCTCAAGGAGAGCAGCCAGGGCGGCATGGGACCGCACGGGCTGTGCATCGGCGCCACCGGCAGCGGTAATAAGCAAATCGGATAGTGACTGCGATTATTGCTACGCTAGCCGCATGGCGTCTACCAGCATGAACGGCACCGCTGCGATCTACACTCGCATCTCACTCGACAAGTCTGGTGAGGGGGTCGGCGTCGAGCGCCAGGAGGAGGCGTGCCGTAGCCTCGCCGAGTTGCACGGCTACACCGTCGTCGGCGACGCGGCTGGCGAGGTCTTCTGCGACAACTCGCTGTCGGCGTACAAAGGTGTCGAACGGCCGCGCTTCAAGGCACTGTGCGCCCTCATCGAGTCGGGCGAGATCGACCGCGTGTACGTGTACAGCACGGACCGACTCGCACGCCGCACCCGCGATCTGCTGGACCTCATGGATCTGATGCGCCCCCGCGGCGTGACCGTCCACGCCGTCACCGGCGAGGGGATCGACCCGGCGTCCGCGAACGGCGCCCTCATCACGACGATCCTCGGTGCCGTCGCGGAGCAGGAGTCCGCGCACAAAGCGGAGAGGATTCGCGCCGCCTACGAGCAGCGGGCGCATTCCGGCAAGCCGAAGACCGGCGGCCGGCGACTGTTCGGCTACGAGACCGACGGCGCGACCATCCGCGAGGACGAGGCGGCATTATTGCGGAAGGCCGCTCAGCAGGTCATCGACGGTGTCAGCCTTCGCTCTATCGCCGCGGACTGGAACGCCGCCGGCTTCACCTCAACCCGGGGCAATCGCGTCGACACGGTCATGGTGAGGTCGCTGCTCAAGAACCCATACATCGCGGGGTTGAGCACATGGAACCCCACCGACAGCGACGGCCGTCGTCTGCTCCGCAACCGTCAGGTGGTCGGGGAGGGGAGTTGGCCGGCCATCATCGAGCCAGCCATGTGGGAGCGTGTCCAGGCCGTCCTGTCCGATCCGGCTCGCGTCAGCAACAAGGTCGGGAACACCCCACAGCGGCTCCTCTCCGGCCTGCTGCTGTGCCAGTGCGGCAATCCGATGTACAGGAGGACGAGACCGCTCAAGAGTGGTGAGGGACGCTACTCCTACTACTCCTGCAAGCGTCCCGTCCCCGGCACGCACGTCCATATCGGGTCCGACGACGCCGACGCGGCGGTCGAGGCCCTGGTGATCGCCCGTTTGAAGCGGACCGACATCGCCGCGTCGCTGGCCGCTGCCGCCTCGACCGACCACGGCTCGGCTGAGCTGGCTGCGCTGACCCGCGAGCGCGTCGACCTCCTGGCCCGGCGCGACGCGCTGGAAGACGCCGTCGCCGAGGGCACCGTCGCTGTTGCGTCGTTCGGACGCGCCATAGAGCGCGTCGAGCAACGACTGGCCGAGATCGACGAGAAGGTCTCCGCCTTGTCCGCGTCGTCGGACTCGCCGCCGCTGGCTGAGATCGCCGCTGCCGCGAGCGTCGAGAAATGGTGGGACGCCGCGGATCTCCTGCGTCGGAGAGCGGTCGTCGATCACCTGGTCACGATCACGGTCGGACCTGGGAAGGCCGGGGCGAAGAAGTTTGATCCGCAACGACTCCACGTCAAGTGGAAGGGCGTGGCCTAGTCAATTGGACGTGCAAGTAAAGCCGAGCCATATAAAAGGGGGACCCTGTGACCATCACCTACGCCATTCCCGACCTCCACGGGTGCCTACCCGAGCTGCGCGAGGCCTTGACCAAGGTCGATCTGTCCGACTCGACCGCCAGCCTCATCTTCCTCGGCGACTACGTCGACCGCGGTCCCGACAGCCTCGGCGTCCTCACTGCTGTGAAGGACTTCTGCGGCGCCCACCCCACCCAGGTGGTCGCGCTCGCCGGCAACCACGAGCGCTGGCTCCTCGACTGGATCGACGGCGACGACGACTCGACGTGGCTGCTCGCCGACACGGGCCTGGTCACCATCAAGTCGTTCCTGCCGACAGAGGTCATCGAGCAGGCCGTCGCCGAGCTGGCGGGCGGGTCCATCGACACCGTCAACGCCACTCTCAAGCGCGAGGTCGTCGCCCGTCATGGCGAATTGATCGAGTGGCTGCGGGAGCGACCGCTGCACTACGAGACCGAGACTCACCTCTACGTGCACGCCGGCGTCGACGAGGAGGCCGGACCGATGTGGAAGGCGATGACGCCTGACGAGACGTTCACCGAAAAGTTCCCGCCGTCGCTCGGCCCCACCTCGGTCGGCAAGATCGTCGTCGCGGGACACGTCGGCGTCGGTCCGCTGCACGCGAAGGAGGGCCGGATGCGCTGCTGGGAGCCCTATATCGATGCTGGTCACGTGTACCTCGACGGCCGTGTGGAGGACACCGGGGTGCTCAATGTCATGCGCTACGACAGCGTGAGTCGGACAACGTCCTTCCTTTGATTCACGGCACAAGCACCCGCCGGCCGGTGGCTGGCTGGTGCTTGTTCTCTCGATTCGCTGTGCGCCGTCCTCTGCCCGCGATCTACTGGTAGGCGTGGACGACGAGCAGATGACCGAGGCCGAGATCGACGAGCTGTTCGAGCGGACGCAGTCGATCGGCAACGCGCTACACGCCCTCGCGCAGGCTGAGCTGGCCGTCGCCGCCGTCGACGAGCTTCCGGCCGAACATCGGGCTCGAATGGACCGAGTCTTCGCCGCAGTTCTTGACGAGGTCGAGCGTCCGCGAGACTGATGGCTCGACCCGTTCAGGCAGTCAGTCCAGCCTGGATCGTCGTGTACTTGTTTCCGTGCTTGGCGAACAGGGCGGCAATCGAGTCCTTGTCGGCGCTGCATGAGTAGACGGCTTGGCGGACCTTGGAATCCTTGAGGTCCAAGCCGATCAAGTCCTCGCCGGACTCCACGCCGACCGCGATCACCCGGTCGAACCTGTCGCCGTAGTTGTCCGCGTACTCCGCAAGAGCGGCCAGTTTCGGATGGGCATCGCCCAGGTGCGAGCCGTGCGGGTCGATGATCGACGGCTTCAGCTGGCCGTCGACCTCGTGAACGAACACGAAGTCGGGCTGGACAGAACGCCACGTGCCACCGGACTCATGGACCACTCGCAGCGAGTGCTTGGACGCGCCCGACGGATTCCGGTACCAGCCGACGAGCTTCCCGTTCTCTAACTCGTGCGCGATGGTCGCCCGCTCCCACCGGTTCTTGGTCATCTTCAGATCCAGCGGGTAGCCGCCGTCGACGGTAGACAGGACGTGCTTGACCACTGTCGGCAGCTTGTTCCCGTCTGGGTCCTCTGTGCCGACCCGCTCGTCGTCCTTGACCTCGATGGACACCGGCTCGGGCTCGCGCGCCATGTCCTCGATAGCGTCGTAGACCGGTTGGCGCGAATCCGGCAGGGCCTTGATGCCCGCCGCGTTTGTCGTGAGCCACAGCCGGGTCAGCGAGTCCGCGGCGTCCTCGACGGGTGCCTTGACCGGCTCCTCGATGAACGCCAGCGCCGCCACCTGCGCCCGCACCGCGGTAATGTCCTCGCTGCCCGGCTCGCCAGCCTCGTAGGCCGCGCGGATCGCAGCTTCCATGTTGCGTTGCAGGTACCTGTTCACCACCGACGTCGTCAGCATCCGCCGCAGATGGCGGAGCGCATCGTCGACGGTCGTCGCGTCTGCCGCGCGCGAGTCTGCAGCGTCGTCGCTGGCATCGTCCTGGCCGTGCTCAGCGGTGATCCGCCGGATGTCGGCGGTCATGATCTCGTGGGCCTGCTCGTTGATCTGGCCGCGGTTGTCCGCGATGATGCCGTCCAGCACGGCGAACATAGCCGCGTGGGCGGCCTTGTCCGCACCGGGCACCAGCTCGTCGCGCGCCAGCTCGACAGCGGCCTTGAGCATCCGCTTGATCGGCTTGGGCGCGGCAGCCGGCTTCGCATGCGAGGGCAGCGACTCGATCAGCTCCACCACCGTCGTCGGTACATTCGGGTTGCGTACCAGGGACGCCGGCCCGAACAGCACATTCGGCACCCTTGCTCCGCCGTCGCCCGCGCGCGGCTCTCGCATGCCCATGATCTCCTCGGCCACGACCTTGGCGGTGCCGCGGTCGAAGTACGGCAGGTAGCACGAGGCCGAGTTGAGCCGCTCGACGCTGGTGGACTGCGCCAGCGGCGTGCGCACCATACGGCCGAGCAGCTGCGTGACGTAGGTGTCGTCGACGGCCGGGCGCAGCGACACCAGCACCTCGGCGCGCGGGCAGTCCCAACCGGTGCTGACCGCGTCCTTGGCCACCAGCACGCGGATCTGGTGGTCGTCCTCGATGTCCTGGGGCGCGACCTTGAGGATCTCGTACGCCCCGACCTCGATCGTCGAGCGGTCGCCGAGCACGTGCGCCACGCAGTCAGCAGGCATGTCCGGCCAATTCTTGCGCACCGTCTCCAGCATGAGGTGGATCAGTGCGTCCTCGTCTTGACGGCCCTTCTCCGAATCCTTCTGTCCCGCAGCCTTGTTCGGGATCTGGATCACCAGCAGCGGCAGCACCGTATCGATGCCCTGTTCAGCACAGTAGTGCGCCCACAGCTCGCTGACCGCGACGAAGTCGAGCGTGGCCTCGCGGACCATCGTGGTGGAGAAGTCGCCGTCCTCGTCCGGGATGTCGAGAGTCAGCGTGTTCTTCAGCAGGCCCGACTCCTGGACCCGCTTTGGGTCTATCTCGACGTTGGGCTCCTTGGAGAAACCCGTCGCATGCTTCATCGCCTCGTCGAAGCGCTTGACCGTCGCAGAGATGCCCCACACCACCGGCATCGGCGGGTTCGCGCCGTTGCCGTTGATGATCTTCTGCACGATCGTCTGTTCGTCGCCTGACGGCGCCTTCATACCTTCGTGCGCCTCGTCGAGGACCATGTAGAGCGTCTTGTCCTCGTCGCCGATCGTGTTGTCCAGGATCTCCCAGAACGTGAACCGCCGGGTGTCGGTGTGCTTGACGAAGTCAGCCTTCTTGCCGAGCTTGCTCGGGTTGATGAAGTAGACCTTGCCGGTCTCCAGTGAATCCTCGGCGTAGTGTTTGTCCAGCAGCACCAGATCGCCGGTCGGGATGGCGTCGGCACACTCGATGAACCGCCCCTTCGTCTGCTCGTTGAGCGCAGGGTCCTTGGATACCCACAGCACCACCGCGCTCGGATCGGCCGCGAAGTCGAACTCGTCGCTGCCGTGCAGCAGTGCCTCGATCACCGTCGCGGCGATGACAGTCTTGCCCGAGCCGGTCGTGGAGCTGAGCGCGAACGCGGTTCGCTTACCGCGCTCGTGCCAGTCGTGGCCAGCGAACCGCAGCGTCTTGAGGATCTGCTCGACCGCGTCGCTCTGGTAGTCCTTCAGCGTGAACCGCACGGCTCAGACCCTCCCGTTGTTGATCTCGAAGGTGCGCAGGTACGACTCGTAGAGCCGCACCGACTCCACGCCGTCAGGCAGTTGGCCGGCGATCGCCTGGAACTGCGTCGTGTCGTCGGTGACGATGTAGGCGATCCGCAGGCCCTCGGCGTGGGCCACCTCCTGCAGAAACGGCCTGGCTGCGTCGACGCTGAACAGCACCGCGTAGTAGTCGGCGACGTCGAAGGTGTCGCTGCGCTCCCCAATGATCCGCCCTTGCGCTCCCGCGCGCAGCCACAGCAGCGGCGCGATCCGCTCAAAGGCCATATCCAGCTCGACCAGCGCCGGGTTCTCGTAGGTCAGCCTGAAGAACTCGACGTTCGACTCCGTCTCGTGGGCCGCATTGGTCACGCGCGGCACCGTGACTGCCTCGCACACCCCGGACTCCTCCCACTCGTGATCTCCGGGACGCAGACCCTTCCGTCGCAGGCCGGGCGCAGCCTGTTTGCTGACCTCGTTGTTCGTGACAAGGATCGACCGCCGCTGTCCGCCGTCGGCGGCGTTCATCGCCATCACCGCGTGCGTCGTCGTGCCCGAGCCGCCGAAGAAGTCGAGGACCACCGCATCGGGGGAGTTGTTCGCCCACCGGATGAGCTGGCAGATCAACCGCATTGGCTTCTTCCCGTTGGCGAAGATCACGCCGCCTTCTGACGAGACGTGCGCCATATCCGAGTAGAAACCACGCCACAGGTCGCCCCTGATCACTGTGCGCCCGAATCGGGATTCGTAGTCGTCGGACTCCCGATAGTTGCGATCGAGCGTGTAGATCTGCCAGACCTTCCCCTTCGAGGACCTGGTCAGCCGATATGAGCGACCTTCAGTGTGGTGATCCACCCAGCTTCCGACGGGCACATCGACGTCTTTGGCCGAAACAGGTGGGGTATCGGTGCGCCCGATCCGGTCGAGGTTGGAATAGATGAACTCGCGTGCGGCATCGGAAACTGCTATCAGTACGTCCATCTTCGCCGCCCCGAGGAACTGTCCCTCCTTCTTACCGCTCGCGTGGACCAGCTCGAACCGCTCGATGTCGGCTCGCACGGCCGGTTCCCGGTCGAGCCTGTCGTAGAGCGATTCAGTCGTCCCTCCCTCGTTCAGCCACAACGGGTAGTTCGTGTCCCACTTGTCGATTCCGTCGTAGAGCGGGGTGTGCCTGAGTTGAGTGTCGAACGCGGGGGACTTCCGGTAGATCAGGACGTACTCGACGTTCTTGACGATCGTTCCCTGCTGCGCATTCGTCGTTTTGGGCCCCGACGTCGTCGACATCTCAACCGCGATCTGCGCCACGTGATTCTGCGCGCCGAACACCTGCTCCATCAGCAGCCTGAGCCGGTGCTGCTCATCGTCACCGATCGACACCATGATCGCCCCGGTCGGCTTCAGCAGCTCGCGGGCGATCCGCAGCCGGCGCTCCATGAAGGCCAGCCATTTCGAGTGCCGGTAGCTGTCGTCGCTGTCGACGAAGCTGTCGTTGTAGAGCCAAGACGTCTTACCGCCCGTGTTATACGGCGGGTCGATGTAGATTAGGTCGATGCCTTCACGATTGGTGAATCGCAACGCTTCGAGGGCGTGGAAGTTCTCACCGTTGATGACCGTGTGGAATGGCTCGTTCACTTCCGAATCGACCACCTCAGTCGAAACCAGACCTGGGAAGATTGGATCACAGAAGTCAGCGACGAAGACCAAGCCCTCGATCGGCCGTGACGCCGTCTCCTTCGTCCGTGGGTCCACGAGGTCAGCGACTCGGGCCGTTCTCGGCCCGGACACCTTCGTGACGATCCAGGTGGCCTCCGACTCGGCTTTGGCCTGCCCGCGCTCGGGCAGGAACCGCACCTTGTCGCCGACCGAGATCGGTCGCCCCACCAGCGCCACCGACTCAGGAGTGTGCCGCTCGAAGTTCAGGCCGAACTGGCGGCGCGATTGCAGCGCGTCGACGTGTCGGCGCAGCGCCTTAGCCGTCGCCGGATCGGTGCTCGCCACTCGGTCGAGGAGTGCCTGAAGTTCGTTGCTCACAGAGGGCAACACTACTGTGACGCCTGCGGCGACCTGCGGAGGATGAGCGTTCCGAGGTCGCCTCGGCGTTCACGGCATCACGCGACACACCCGCTCGCGGCTCAGCTTCGGTCACATGCTCGCGGACTACGATGACTCCTACCAGGATGATCGCCCCGCTCTCCGCCGACGCCGGGTGCGACGGCCCGAGAGTGAGAGCACCACCGATGTCGACCGGAACCGACGCGGGCCTGTTGGACAGGCCCAAAGCCCAGTCTGTCTACAAGCACGGAATCATCGAGCACTACGTCATTCGATACGCCGCGATGACCGCAAGCAAGCTCGACCCCAAGCGCTGCGTGCTGTTCGACGGATTCGCCGGGCGGGGCCGGTTCGAGACCGGCGAGCCCGGCTCAGCCGAGCACATGATGATCGCCGCTCAGACGATCAAGGCATCAACCCAGGTCGATCTGCTCCTCGTTGAGAAGGACCATGATTCGTACCTTGCGCTGAACGCCGTCGCCGACGAGTACCGCGAACGCGGGCTGCGGATCGACAGCTATGAGGACGACTGCGCGAGCCGCCTCGGCGACATGCTCTCGCTCGCCAAGGGCGCGAGCCTGTTCGTCCTGCTCGATCCGTGTGGTGCTGTGCTTCCGATGGACTCGATCAGGGGTGTGCTCAACCAGCGCGGGAAATGGCCGCGGACCGAAGTGCTTCTCAACTTCAACGCCGGGCTCATCCGCCGCTCGGGCGGCCAGTTGAAGAAGGGACAGATAGACCTCGGCGGAGTCGCGAAGGCCGACACCGTCTGCGGAGGCGAGTGGTGGCGCGACGTCGCGCTCGCGGCACACGAGAAGGCCGGCGAGGAGAACTGGGAGTCGGCGGCCGAGGCTGTCGCCCTTGAATACGCACGCCGTCTCACGGCGGGGACCAAGTACGGTGCGGTAGTTGCACCCGTTCGCCGGCAGGTCCACAAGCAGCCCATCTACTACCTAATATTCCTTACGCAGGATCCACACGGCTTCTGGGTCTTCGGGGCCGCGGCATCGAAAGCCCGCGAGAAGTGGATCGACTTCCTCGGTCCCGACCCGGAGGAGGGACAGGGCACCCTGTGGGACACAGTGAAGGACCAACTAGATCGGGAAAACGCCAAGGCCGTCGGACGCATTACCGAGAACCTTCGCGCATTAACGGCGGACGGCCAGCCAAAGCGCGTTGTTCAGCACTACGCGGAGATATTCGGCGACGTGTACGGCGAGGCAAAGGAGACGGCGTTCTCGGCTTCGCTGCGCGCCTTGGTCAAATCCAAGGAGGTCGAGTACGTGAGGAAGGGGAGTAGTCCTCACCAGCACGTCATCAAGAAATGGGGTGCGCAGCCCTAGGCCGTTTTCCTCGCCAACTCGGGCATGTCGTCCCATGTCCGGCCGCCCAGTTCGCGGCCGTTGGCCTTGGGAGTGCGCCCGCCCCACTGCTTGAAGAAGAACGCTACGTCTGCCTCGACGCACTGGTCGCGGATCTCCTCGACCCATACCGGGTCCATCGGCCGCGCCCTCGGACCGGACTCGCCGCCGGCGATCACCCAGTCGATGCCAGCAAGGTCCAGATTGGGCAGCGCGGTGAGCAGCGGCTCGCAGGAGAGAAACCTTGTCCTAGCGGGCACCGAGCGCAGGTGGTCGATCCGGTCGACCACGTCGGCTGACTCCACCGAGACACCCATCCAGAGGTTATCCGGCCAGTCGAGCCCGGCTGCGATCCGTTCCAGCCGGTGCGCGCGCTTGGTGAGTACCTGGTAGGTGTGCTGCGGCGTCGCCCGGATCACGTCGAAGACATCCTCAATGAAGCTCAGCGGCACCTTCGCGTGGAACAGGTCGCTCATCGAGTTCACGAACACGACCTTCGGCGAGCGCCAGCGCAGCGGCTGCTCCAAAGCTCGCGGGTGGGTGGTGACGCCGAAGCCCGGCCCGGAGGTTCGCGGGTCGCCGTCGTTCTGGTACTTCTCGGCGCCCATCGCCTTGAGTCGCTTGGCCAAAGCCAGCGCGTAGCAGTTGTCGCATCCTGAGGCGACCCTGTCGCACCCGGTCACAGGGTTCCAGGTGACCTCGGTCCACTCGATCGCGCTGTTGGTAGCCACCGCCACACCTTTCACATCCGTAACAAGGAGTGTCTACGGTATCGCCCCTGCGTGCAAGCCTGGCGCGGGTGTTTCCGTTAGTCCGCTGGCTCTGCCGCTGCGGACGCGGCCTTCGTCCGGAGAACATCGATGTAGTCGGCCCTCAGTCCCTGCCTGCGGACGCGCGGGCGCTTGCCCGCGTTGATGTCGTCGACGTACTTCGCCAGCCGGGCCGGATTGTCGCCGGACCATCCGTGGGCGAGCGCCCAGCCCTCCATGGCTGGTCCATCCATCGGGATTCCGGAGTCGCGCAGGAGCAGCAGCATGCTCACGACGTCATCCTTCTCGTAACCCGCTGCGATCGTGTTGTTGTGGTTGATCGTCAGCGTGAGACTCTTGAGAGCCTCGACGACGACCGGGTCAAGCGGCTCGGTCAGCGTGTCCCACGCCGACCCGTCGCCGAGAATCTCCGGACGCACCGCGGTCACCCAGGGCCGGATCTCGTCCTCGTTCCACGAGATGACGCACAGTGCCGTGATTCCCTGACCGTGGCGCAGCAGTTCCCCGATGCCGTCCATACGGGGCCACGCCATGAGTACTGGTCCACGCCCCGCCGGCATGCTGAAGCCACGGCCAGTGATGTGCTCGACGTCCCGGTAGCGGTTCACGAACTGCTCTAGCTTCGCGTTGCCCCGAAGGTTTGACTTGAGGGGCGTCCAGACCGAGATCACTTGGCCGTTCTCCACTTTGCTTGCGCACCAGGTGATCGCGGCGTCGATGCCTTGGTCGTCAGAGCTGGCTACCGCGCGTGGGTAGTCGATGTTTCGATCAAACACGTCGTCCTCCTGTGGTTGCCTGTCCCGACCGTAATCACGACGTCCGACATTCGGCAGAAGTCAACTGCCGACATCTGAGGGTCGCCCTCTGGCGTGCTTCGCACCTCGTAGTGGTCATACCGTGGGCGGTTCGCCGGGCTGCTCGATGCCCGACAATGTCCACCACGCCTGTTGATGGTCGGCCTCGTCTTTGGGAATCCGGTCGACCTTGTACAACAGGAAATAGCGATGCCCTGCCGGCCGCATCACGGTGGCGAACGGCTCCTCCTGACCTGCCTCTACAGCCTTTCTGAGTTCGTCGCCATCGACCAGCTTCGCGCAGCTCGTCGTCGCGCGCACGTCCGCGATCGGCAGGAGACGATCGCCCAGCGCCAGTGCGAAGTCGCTCATGGGGACGTTGACCGGTCGCCCGTTGATGAGCAGCTCGTTCAGCTCTGCAATATCGATCCGCGCCGGGATGACTTCCGCGTTGAGGTTGGCAGCTCCGGGAGACTCGATTAGATACCCCTCCAAGACAGCACGGGCGACCCGCAGATCGATCCGCTCGCGTGCCGTGATCTCGGGAGGCATCTTGAACCTCTGATTGAGGTCCTCTTGGATCACCTGGAGGTCGTAGGCGGCCGACGCCAGGTCCGCCAGCCCGTTGTCGATCTCGTAGTCGCTGGTGAACGTGAAAGCGTGCCGCCCTTTGATGCTCACCTCGCAGCGATGCGCGCGATCGCTCAGAGCCGAGAGGAAGTTGATGCACCGCGAAGTCTCGTCTGGGTATAGATCTGCGAGTCGATAGCTCAGTTGCATCGGCCCTCCGGGCTCGCACGAGGTGATCGCTCCGACGTCGTTGACCGTGATAGCGAAGTCGACCTCTATCTCGATGCGTTCGAGAACCCGGAAAGCCATCGATCCACCGTCCGGACCGTTCGCCGCATGTTCGAGCACCGCGTCCTGGCTAGCGACTACCGCGCCCAACGAGTCGACGAACCTGAACTCGGCCTCGCAGGGCTCGGTCCGCGAGTGAGCCTCGATGACGACCTCCGCGTCGGCAACTTCGGTATTGAACAGAGGGTGGCTACTCCGAACCGCGACACGGGTCACCGCACGCGCCGGCACTCGGACCCGGCCCCGCGCACCGAACCCGAGCGACCGCATGAACGACGCTAGGTCGGCGTCATCAGCGTCAGACTTGAAGCCCAGCTCGACGGTCACAGGATCATCTGAGGCTGCTCCAGGATGCTTAGGTCGCAGGCCGTAGCCGATCGTGTTCTCCGTGACCGCCATGTCGACACCCCAATAGAGGCTGAGCGAGTTAGTGAGGTCCCGCAGATTCGACAGCCGATTGTTGAGGTCGTCCACGCCTCCCAGGATGGGAGCGGTTTCAAGTCGGTACTTCTCCACGAGGTCTTCGAGCTGGTCGCGCACGAGGTACCGGTAGACGTCCGGCATGCCAGCGATCATCGAGTCGAGATCGTCGGAGTCCCAGATCGTGATCCGCGGCCCGTCATCATCGGCCAGCCCGACGATGAACTTGCGCTCGCCGGGCGTCAGCGTCTTGGGAACCACGAGGATCCACTCGTATGGTGGAGGGGCAAGCTTCAGTGCGGATTGAAACGACTTCCTGATCTGCTTCTGCCGGGTCGACTTGCGATCTCCGCTGAAGCCATCGGCGAAGAACTTGATCTGGTAGACCCGCCGTCGATCGCCCTGGTCGACGGCAAGGACGTCGACCCCACCGTCGCCGCCGCGGCCGTCAGGGGAGTGGACGTGACCGATTCCCGCCCACCGGCGCTTGACCATTACTTGGACGATTCGTGAGAAGCCGTCCTCACCCAAGCCGACCCAGTCGACAGTACCTGTCGTCATCCGAACCCCTTCAGTCTCCGAACCCCTGAGGTCCCACATGGATGCTCACCTGTTCAACGATACGAGTGCCCTCCGACAACGACATCCTGGCCACGGCGCCATTCCGCACATTCCGCTGTCCGCAAGCCGGTCGGTCAGCGAGACACTCTCCGAGCGGCCGGCCGATGGCAGGCTGCCCAGGTCGCACAGTCTCGTAAGACCCGTCCGTTGATGGTCGCAATGAGGGTACCTCTAACGTACGATTGGGTCATGAAGATCGGCTATGCGCGCTGCTCCACCGACGAGCAGGACCTCACCGCCCAGATCGACGCCCTCACCAAGCTCGGCGTCGACGAGGCGCACCTCTACACCGACCCCGGCTACACCGGCACCAACCGCGACCGCCCCGGTCTGCGTGAGGCGTTGGCCGCGGCCAGCCGCCCCGGCGACGAGCTGGTGGTCACCAAGCTCGACCGCCTCGCCCGCAGCGTGCCCGACGCCCGCGACATCGTGAAGGGTCTGACCGAGAAGGGCGTGAAGCTCCGCATCGGCGAGAGCCTGCACGACCCCGACGACCCGACCGGCAGGCTGCTGTTCAACGCGCTGGCGATGGTCGCCGAGTTCGAGGCCGACCTGATCCGCGCCCGCACCCGCGAGGGCATGGCGGTGGCGAAGGCGAAGGGGCGACTGCAGGGCAAGAAGCCGAAGCTCCCGCCGAACCAGGAGCGCCGTCTCGTCGAGCTGTTCCACTCCGGCGAGCACACTGTCGGCGAGCTGGCCGAGGACTTCGGAGTCAGCCGGGCGACGGTTTACCGCGCGGTCGAGCGGGCCGGGGCATCCCGGTGATCGCCACCCTCTCTGTCGACCGGCTCCTAGCCGCTGCCGCGCGTGTCGGCGTCGACCTGGCCAAAACTGCGACCGACGGCAACCTTTACCTCTGGCACACCCCCGAGCAGGAAGTCGTCTATATCGGCAAGAGCGCCTCCGACAAACGGGTCGCCGACGAGCGCTCTTGGCGCGAACTGGACCCGTCGAGCCAGATCCTCTCGGGCATCGTGACGCTGCTCCGCGTCAACCGCGCCGAGTTGATGCCGCTGCTCTACGACCCCGACGGCTTCGACGCCTCCCGGTGGCGGGCGCTGATCGCCGCGCACCAGTGGGAAGGCTCGGCCATCGACGCGCTGCAGCGCGACCTGGCCAGCCGAGCGCTCACAGCCGTCGAGGTCGAGAAGCTGCTGATCCGCATCGGCGTCCGCTACGGCACGCCGCTGGGCAACGCCTGGGACGCCTCACAGTGGGAAGGGCCGATCGGCAAGACTCCCGACACTCTCGCTGCGATCGCGGTGCTCGCCGATCAAGGCTTCAATCCCTGAGCAGCCTAGCCCCTTCATCGGATTTCCCACTAATGCGACCACGAGCTTCCGCTACATCTACACGCGCCGCCACGGCTGCTCGGCGAGAGTATCGATGACCGCGCGCGGATCGCTGAATAGACGCGCAAGACCGATGAGCTTGGCGGGAAACGTGCTCGGGGCGGCGGCGAACCCTGCTTCGTCAAACTCGACGCACAATCGAGTCCGTCGGAGCGGTGGCAGCCGGTCGGCTGCCTCGTCTTGGAGCACCCCGGCTTCGGCCGCGAGAGGTGTCACCTGTTTGCGGTGGCGACGCAGCAGCCGTTCGAGTGGATCGTCGTCGTCCTCCGGCGGCTCCTCCACGGCGTGTTTCCCCGCTTCGGCAAGGAGACGCGCTGTGGCTACGCGCAGCTCAGAGTCGTCAGTGGTGACGACCAAGGGGATTGGTACCGACTGGACCCGCCAGACCGCATCGATCTCAATGGCTAGCGACACGTTAGACGGGTCCTCGTGGACGTTAACGTACCGGAACACGTTGACATCAGGGGCGCACTTCGCGCTTAGTTCTACGTCGCCCATGAGGCTGGGAAGCTCTGCGTGTATTCCCGGCTCGATGACGCAATCGGACCGGAGCTGAACTCGGTGGAGGTAGAACTGGCTTCCCGCGTCGCTCTGGTTGTCCATCCTGCGGAGCATGTTCTCGATGGCGGCCTCGTAGGTGCCGACGTGGAGCGCTTTGGCCTTCTGGCCTGCCACCCAGCGCTCAACCGTCCCAGGAGACAGCCCGCTCTCCTCCATCCGCTCTTTGGTGACGTCGGTCAGCTGCGCGGCGGGGTCGAAGTCCCGGTCTGGCCAGACGGCGTGCGTCGACGAGTGGTACCAGTACAGGCTACGGACCGTGCTGTCGTCGTAAACAGGGTCCTGTGGACGGACCCAGAAGTTCGGGCGGTGCTCACTGGTGCAGTCGGTCCCGCACTCCGGACAGGGCTCGTCGCCCGTGTCGAAGCGGTCGAGCCACTCGGCGCTGACCTCCCACTCATGAGAGCAGGTTCCGCAACGCATGTAGCGGAGGCGTTCGAAATTGACCGTCCGTTCGATCATCAGGGCAGTATTCCACGCGGGCCGTCAGCCTCCGCAATACTGACTCAACTGGCGGCGCAGCCGCCACGGAAGCCTTCTCGACACAGATCCACGAGGAGGTTCCACCATGCCCGCTCCACACGCGTCCCCAGTAACCACCACCGCTACCCGGTCCGGTGCCCGCGTCGTCGTCACTCGCACCGATGAGGTACGCGACGGCGTCGAGCCGATCGTCGCCGTAATGGTCGACGACGGCCAGATCATGGCCTTCACCCCGACGACCGCCGCCCACCTTTCCGGGATGCTCGCCCGCGCCGCGACGGACACGATCACGGTGCAGATCCTGGTCACGAACACGTACCCGGATGCGACCTTCACGCACATCCTCGACGTGACCGTTCCCGCCCACCGCGATGACGAAGAGCGCTTCGACTGGATGTTCGACCACTTGTGGGAGTACGTCGGCGAGGGACCTGAATACGCCAACACCCCCGCTGCATACGAAGTCGAGATCATCTCTGCGCCAAGCCCGTTCGAGCACTTGATCGGCCTGAAAGTCGACAGCTACGGATAGAGCGACGGCGAAGCCGTCGACGGCCGCTCCCTCGAATGATCACACCGAGGGAGGGGATCACCCATGACCGTGACCATCTGCGATCCGTGGGTCGAGCGCATGATAGCCGCCGGCCGGCTGGCTCCCGGCGCCCGCGGTCTCAGCCGCGCCGAGGCCGCTGACCAGTACAACGCCGCCAACGCGCTTACTCCCGACGATCACGACTACCTGTACTCGCCCGGTCAGGCGCAGGAGACCGCCCGCGACGCCCTGTCGATGGTCGGCATCGCGCTGCCTGCCGGCGCTCGCGTCGTCCTGACTGACCTCGTGGCTGGCCACTGCGGCCGCGCTTACCGGGCCAACGTCGGCCAGATCGAGGCCGCGGTCGAAGAACACCGTCTGACCACCGGCGAGACCATCAGCGCCGACGCCCTGATCGCGGCCCTGCCGTGGGACTGAGAGGAATCGCCATGACCATCGTCACCGCCACCACCAACACCCCCAGGGTCTGGGCGGGTTGTGAAAGCTGTTACGCCGCAGGCCGTCTCGTCGGCGTGTGGATCGACGCTGTCGATGCGGCGGACCTCACCGCAGCACAGATCCACGCCGGCTCCGGCGTGGACTGGAGCACCGAAGGCTGCGAGGAGTTCGTCTGCATGGACAACGACGGCCTGCCGGTGTCCGGCGAGCCTTCGTTGGCCGAGGCGGCCCGCTGGGGCGAGATCTACGAAGAGGTCGGCGACATCCAGTGGCCTGCGCTGTGCGCCTGGGTCCGCTCCGGCAGCTACATCGCCGTGAGAAGCACCGACTACCCGTCCGTCTCCGACTTCGAGGAGGCGTACGCCGGTTGCTGGGACAGCTTCCGCGAGTATGCCGAATCGCTGGCCGACGACATCGGTCTGCTCGTCGGCATGCCCGATTATCTCCAGGGCTACTTCGACTGGGAGTCGTGGACCCGCGACCTGGCCTTCGACCATGTCATCGAGCCCGACGGTCACGGCGGCAAATTCATCTTCAGGAGCCTGTGATGACCAACCTGACACCGCTCGACCTGGCCCTCGACCTCCTGCCCGAGGCGTGGCACGACGACATCGCCAACGACGCCGAATCCGAGGGCTACCGGGTCGGCTACACCGCCGCGGCCGGCGGACTGCGCACTGCGACGATCCGCCGGGTGCAGCGGATCGTCGCCGAGCGCGAGGGCGACGCGGATTGGGAGTCGATGGGTCACGGCCGGCAGCTCGACGAGGTGTTCCCGGACTACAACGGCATCGGAAGCTGGGATCTACTCGACGAGTTGGGGATCACCACGGTCTACGTCCCGACTGCCGACTGATTCCACGGGGACTGGCCGCTGCGCGAGTCGGCCTCCGTGGTCATCCGTCCATATGACGCGGGGCTTTGCAGAATCCTGTGATCTGCATCTCGATATTGACGCGACCTGCTACCCTCTTAATATGAATAGATAGGCCTCCGCGGGAGCGGTCTGTGCAGTTCAGGTGCCTATCTTCTGCCACAAACGCCTGATACCAATGAATGCGTCGCCCACGACGGGCGGCGCATTTTTCTTTGCTGTGTCCGAGTTCGCTTGCGACCAAAGGCGGATCATCGGCCAAGAGGGCAGGTAGCGTTAGCGCTACCTGTCGAGCTGGACGCAGATCTGAGGAGGGGAGCTGACATGCAGTACATGACAAGATGGGGCCGTGCCCATCGCCGACGACCGACTCACACCGCAGCAGCGGCGAGAGCGTGACGTGCGTCGGCAGGCACTTGCGGCGGTCCTGAAGGCCGCTCGCACAGAGCGTGGTTGGACCCAGGCACAGTTCGCCGAGCGCGCAGGTCTGTCCCGTCACGCCATCCTGCGTCTGGAAGCGGGTACCGCGACGATCTCCGTCGACGCGCTCTTCCAGATCGCTGCCGCCCTCGGAACCACGCCGAGCGCCCTGCTCAGCGCGGTCGAGGCCGATCCGGCGGCCGCCGAGACGCTCAAGCCGTAACCCGGCTCAGCACAGCTCACCCCCACAACGCCGACACCCTCGACGTCCGTCTTCGCCGTGCCTGGCAGATGTGAACGCACCACCTGAAACCACCACCTGAAACCACCACCTGAAACCACCACCGGGGAACCACCACCATGAAGAGCAAGATCATCACCACTCTGATCGCCGCGTTCGTCGCCGTCGCCGCTCTGGCCGGCAGCACCGCGATCGCGCCCGAGGCCTCTGCCCGCGTCGCGTCGGGCACCTACTCGTACACGATCACCACATTCGGCGTTCAGTCGAAGAATCACGCCGTCATCCGCGGGAACGTTGTCTCAGTCCGCCCGCCCGCCGGTGGCGTCCAGCGGTACCGGCTTCATCAGACCAAGTCCGGCGCGTACTACGACGTCATGGGCACGCGCTATGTGCTGCGAAAGCAGCGCGGCGGCGTCTACTCGGGTCCGACTCACTGGGGTCCTGCCGTCATCGGGCACTCGACACTCGTTCCGCGCCGCTGACCACACCCGCCGATCTTGAAGGAGCTTCCCGTGTCTGACCTCGACCTCTACCTCATTCACAACCTCGACCGGAGCGCGCCCAGCCAGGCGCTCGCCGCGCAGTTGACCGCGCAGCTCAACGGTGCCACCGATCCAGTTCAGCGCCAGCGACTCGACACCGCACGCGCGATCCTCGGAGACCCGCAGCGTCGGCAGGTCTACGACGCCCAGCTCAGCGACCCTGCCGCACCGCCTATCACCGAGCAGACCCTCGCGGCCCTAGCTGGCAGCCCCGCGCCTGTGGTGCAGGCCAAGCCTGCTCCGTTCGCGCGGCCGCGTGTCCTGGCTGCACTCGCAGCCTTCCTCGGAGTGCTCCTAATCGTCGTGATCTCTGCCGTCGCGTGCAGTGGGAGCGACGATGACAGCGACAGCAGTCGCAACGCTACGCCCGGCACGACATCCACCCTGACGACGGAGCAGAAGAAGGCTGCGGTGGTCTACAACGCCGAGTATCGGTACGAGGACGCATCATTCGTCCCGAGCGCTGCGATGCGGATCGACGAGGTGCTCGATCTGGAAACGACCGCTCGTAAGCTCGGGTTCGACGGCGCCGATTTCGGGTTGCGAGACAGCAGCCACATCAGTCTCAACCGCGTCACCGAGAGTGGCAACATCGAGTTGGCCTGGTGTGATCCGAGCTTCGCTGGCGCGAAGAACATACGATGCTTCGTCGTCACCATCACCCCGGAACTCAAGGTGCTGAACGACACCTCGTTCCCCGAGGCCGAATTGAGCGCGCACAAGTCCAAGGGGAACACTGTCAGCGATAAGTATGCGTACGTTCGAGTTACCAGCGGAGACCGGTTGCCTACCAAGGCCATCACGGTCAAGGGCGGCTACACGAAAGCCGAAGCCCTGTCGCTCGTGGCCGGTGCGAGCGACGACGTCGCATACTTCGTAGTGCCAGGCGCATTGAAGGTGTACAAGGCGACAGTGGTCTGGGCCGACTGACCCGCCCCCACGCACAGCACAGAACCCCCTCACCCGAATCGGGTGAGGGGGTTCTTCTTTATGCGGTCGGACGACTACTCGGCCGAGCCGTAGACCTCGTCACCGCAGGTCACGAGCTTCACGACGGGACCTCCACCGGCGACGTCGTAGCTGCCGTCACCGGCCTGGGTCAGAGTCACCCGCTGGCCGAGGACGGTGGCGGTGCCGCCGGTGGCGGTCGGCGTCAACCGGTGCGAGCGCCCCAGCACGCTAATGCTGTTGCCCTCGACGCTCACCGGCAGCGCGATGTATCCGGTGATCGCGTCGGCGTGCTTGATCGCGGTGTTGCCCCAGTAGCAGCCGTCGGCAACGCCTGCTGCGGTGTCGGCGCTGGCCGTGCCGACACCGACGATGCCGGCGGCGATCGCGGCGGCGCCCAGAGCAGCGGCAGTGAGGGCGAGGGTGTTCTTCATGGTGATGACCTCCTGGTCGAGTGATGTGCGTATGTGTGATTGCGAGTTCGTGGCTGTCGACGCTGTGAAGGGAGCAGTTCTGGGCCTCACCTGCCCTTCTCGGTGGTCGTGGTCGCCGTGGTCGTTTCCTCGGCGTCGCCCGCCTCGGACTCCTGCGCCGGGGCGTACTCGAGGACGGAGCGAGCGAGCTGATCGCCCATGACCAACCAGACGACCTCAGCGATCGCACCGTCAGGTTTGAGCGAATCCACGACGACCTGGCCGTCGCGCATGCCGCGGGCCGCCTCGGGGACGTCGTCGCCGGTGACCGCGTACACACCGCCCTTGACCGTCTTGCAGGCCGTCGCGGCGTCGACGTCCTCGCCAGTGCCCTGCTCCTCGCCCAGGACGCGTGCGCCCCTGTCGTCAGTGGAGGCGCTGACCTTCCACCAGCCGGCCTTCTTGCGACCTGTGCGCTCGTCCTTCGTCGCCTCCTCCTGGACGTAAACGCCGAGGTCGCCGGTCGACTGCTGGAGGATCGTCACGCGATCGGCTGCACGGTCTCCCAAGCCCTCCACCCGCTCGGCGTAGCCGGGCGGCAGCGCGGTGACGCTGGTGACCTTGAGCTGCATCTTCGGCTTGTCGCCGCCACCCTTGCCATACGAAGCCGCCGCGACCTGACGGCCGTCGCAGGCGTCGATGTCGGCGCGGGCCTCGTCCTTGAGCTCCTCGGTCTTCTTGGTCGCGGCGGCCTTGACCTGCTCGACGCTGTCCTGGTTGCCCAGCTGCGACAGTGCGTACGCCGCACCGCCGCCGAGCAGGAGCACCGCCGCGGCCACGCCGGCCAGCAGCGCCTTCGGCACCTTGGCGGCGGGCCCGGCAGCGGCAGTGGGTGCGCTCACGGGCTCGCTGGTCGGAACCACCGGCTCAGCTGCCGCGGGGGTGTCCTCGACGACCTCCTCGAACTCCTCGTCGACGAACTCGACGTCGTCGCCCAGCTCGCTCGGATCGATCGGGTCGCCGTTCTCGTCGACGTATTCGTACTGATCAGACATCGTTGGTGCTCTCCTTCTTGACGACGCGACGGACAACGACGCGCTTGGGGGTCGGGGCGGGCTCGGCCGCCGGTGCGGGTGCCGGTTGCGGAGTGACGGGTGCCGCTGGGGCCGGCGTTGTGGCCGGTGGCGTGGTCACGACGCCCTTGCGGCGCATGCCGGCGATCATGTTCGGCAGCAAGCTCGGGAAGACCACGATGGCTCCGACCATCGCGGCCGTTCCGCCCGCGATGTACACATTTTGAAATGCGCCGAGAGCGGCCGCGATGCCCGCTCGCATCACCAGGAAGGCCACGGCGTAACCCGCCGCGATCGCCGCCATGGCCGGCATCGAGGTGCCAGCGAGCCACTGCCTGTACTCCGCGCCGATCTGCGCGATGGTGGACTTCGTGGTCTTGAACCCGTCGCCACCGTTTCCGCTGGGCAGGGCCACCAGACCACGCGAGTACATGAGCTTGATCATCATGACGATCATCATCGTGAGACCCGATGCCGCCATCTCGGCGTTCGGCCCCTGGGCGACCTTCCACGCGATGACTCCCGCGCCGCCGAACAGCAGGATGGTCGAGACGATCCTGAGGATTTCGCCCGTGCCCGTCTGGACGTGGACGTTGACGTTCGGTGTGCTCACCGCTCTTCTCCTTCGTTGATGTTGTGGTCGGCCGTCACTCGCTGTGCGGCCGCAGCGGCGGCGACTGCCGCCCTCTCGGTCTTGATCTCGGCCAGGGCCCTGCCGATCGGTCCCGCATGCCGGTCGAGTGCGGCCCTGACCACCGTCAGAACCAAGAACCCGGCCACGGTGGCGACCACCAGCGCGGTCCACAGGAGGACCTCGCCGCGGCCGTCAGGAGTCCAGGCGAGCACCGCGATGACGGCTGCTGTCCCCAGTGCCGCCGTGCCGGCCGTCCGGCAGGCCCGCTGAGCTGCGTAGATGGTCACAGGTAGTCCCTCTCGTCGTCGTAGTGGTCGTAGTCGTTGAAGTCGTCGTCGGGCAGATCTGGCGGGGGCGGCAGTTCGTCCGGGTCCAACTCGCCCATGTCGACCGGCTCCTGCTCCTGCGGTTGCGCCAGGCGCACCCGCCGAACGACCCGCTTCACTTGCGGCTTCTGCTCGGCGTCGACAGCCTCGACCTGCGCGTCCTTCTCGGCGATCGAGAGCGCCACCTTTTCCTCGTCCGGGGTGACCCGGAAACTGCCGTCGGCGTTCTTTTCCGGCTTGCTCACCGCGTTCTTCGGCACTCCGGCCCAGCCCCACGCCCAGATCAGATACGCGGTCACTGCGGGGAACAGGACGATCTGCCAGACGAGCCAATCGAGCTTCGAGTACACGACCTGCACGATGGGCAGATGCGGCAGCAGATGGACCTGCGCGCCCACCGGCAGGACGCCGAGAGGGATCAGCACCAGCAGCACCGCGGTGATCGCGACGCCTGGCCACGCCGGCAGCCTGCCGACCCGCGGCGCCGCGAAGTGCTCCAGGGCCTTGTAGACGCCCCATCCGAGCAGCACCGCCGGTCCGACCAGAACGAGTCCGGCGCACGCGCCCAGGCCCACGAACAGGCCGCGGGCGAGGCTCTCGGTGTCGTCGTCCTTGCTGGTCAGACGCCGCCACAGCGACGGCGTGACCTCGTCGTGCAGGGCGCTCCCGGCCACGCCCGTGCCCGCCCGCTGACCGCGGCGGGCCTTGCGTGCCAGCACCTCGGCGCGGCGGCGTCGGCTGGTCCCCGGGCGCGAGTGCGCCAGCAAGTGCGCCGATCGCTCCCGCTCCCAGAGATACGTGGTGGTGGACATGGTCAGTTGCTCTCCCCGGCGAGGCAGTCGTCGAGAGCGGAGACGCTGCCCAGTGGCAGGCACTGCTCGATCTGCTGGCGCTGCTCCTTCGCCACCTGACCGGTGCCGAGGCTGCCGCCCGCGAGCCAGCCGGCGACGAAGATGGCCGACGCGCCCAAGAAGGACGCCAGGCCCTTGACTCCGATGCGGCCCATACGAGCCTCCTTACGTCCGTTCGATACCCCCATCGGGTAGCGATCCTTGTGGCCGTTACCATACCCCGGTAGGGTATGCCAAACAAGGCCTGACCTGCAGGAACGGAAGGAAAGTTACATGTCTGCGAAACTCGATACCCGGCAGTTGGTGCCCCTGACCAGCGAGGAACTCGACGCTCTGCGGGAGGCTGCGAAAGTTGCAGAAATTACTCCCGGGCTGTACTCGCGCGCCCTCCTGGGGCACGCCATGGCTCTCGCCGCAGCCGGTGATCCGGCGATCGACGACGCCGTCGCCGCCGAGAAGGACGCTGCCGGTGCCCGGATCACCGCCGGCGCCCGCGCCGCCGTCGCCCAGCGGTGGAACCGATGAGCGCGCCGGTGCGCAAGGTCGTGCGCCGCGTGGTCAAGAAGGAGAGTGGAGCCGCGCCGCGACCGGCCGCCACCGACACCCCCTATGCCGGCGTCATCGACCTCGCCCCGGGAGGCATCGTCACCGACCGCGACAACCGCGGCTTGGGTGACGGCGATGTCGCGAGAGTCGGACCCCACCTGATGATCGCCGGCGGAACCGGCGAGGGTAAGAGCCGGCGCGTCCTGATTCCCAACATCCTCCGCTGGGGCCGTCGACCGGTCATCTCGCTCTCCTCCAAGGGTGACGTCGCCGAAGTCACGATCGGCAAGCGCCGCCAGTACGGCGAGGTCTACCTGTTGGACCTGTCTGGGGAGGTGCGTGAGAGCGAACTGCAGGGCGTCGACGTTACGCGCGTGAAGGTCGATCCGTGCGCCCTGATCAGCACCGACGACGAGGCCTTGAAGATGGCCGACCTGCTGCAGGAGATCTCATCCCCAGGCGAGGGCGATGCCAAGTTCTGGAAGAACCTCAGTCGGCGCAGGTTGGCGTGCTTCCTGCGCGCCGGCGGGTGGTACCCGCATCCGAGCACCGGAGAGCCCACCTGGGGCGGAGGCGTCGCCTGGGCCGTCGACGCCTGCGAGGACACCGGCGGTGAGAGCGTGCCTTCGCTCGACGACGAGAACGTCGACGTGAGCTCGCCGAACTGGGATTCCGCCTACCTGCGGGTCCTGCTCCAGGGCAGCAAGCACGCGAAGTCTTTGCTCAGCGCCAAGTCGATGGACCCCAAGCAGCGGGACTCGATCGGCATGAACTCGCAGGACGCGCTTAACCAGTGGGCTATGAGCAACGTCGCCGGGGCTGCCAGCGACAAGGCGTTCCGCCCCGACATGCTCACCGGCGGCGCCACTCTGTACATCGTCGCGCCGATGGAAGGCGCCGCCTCGGCGGTGGCGTCCCTGCTGGTCAAGGTCGTGGATTACTGGCGCCTGCGAGTCGGTGACCTTCCGCCGATCCTCTTCGTCCTCGACGAGTTCACCAACGGCACCAAACTGCCTGCTCAGCGAGTCATCGGCTGGGTGGGTGAGGGCCGGGGCCTCGGCATCCGGCTGGTACTGGCTCTGCAGGACTCCTCGCAGCTCGAAGAACTGTGGGGACAGGCCGCGGCCAAGGTCATGCGCAAGATCGTGCCAGCGTTCCTGGTCATGCCGGGCGCGGACGAGGACGAGGCGCTGGGCGCGGCGGCACGCATGATGCCCGTCGAAGAACGCGTGACCGCGAACGTCGGCGCGGACGGGCGGGTTTCCCAGGGCCGGGAACGGATGGAGGCCGACGCCGCCTCGCTGGCCCCTGTCGAGAAGGGCGAGGCCCGGCTGCTGATCCGTGGGCGAGCCGGCGTGAAGGTGTCGCTGCCCGACGTGGCGCAGACCGACTTGCTCGACTGACCGACCAGCGCCTACGAGCGCGGCAGAAAGCCCCCGGTGCGTTGCACCGGGGGCTTCTTCGTGCCGATCACTGGGCTTAGAGCGCCATGCCGGCCGCTCGCACCTGCTGGCGCCCGTCGAGCGCCTTCTGGACCCGCTGCAGGTCCTTGCCGCCCTGCGCGACGCGCTCGCGCGCCTCTTGCGGGCTGAGCCGCGAACCGGCCGGCGGGCGGCCGTTCTGCTCGGCGGCCTTCTTGTCCTGCTCGCCGCGGTCCTCGCCCGCCGCCTGCTCGCGCAGGCGGCCCTCGTGCTTGCGCACCGCGTTGCGCTGGGTCTTGGCCTTGCGCGCCTCGGCCGAGGTCGCCGCCGCCTTGCCGTGGCGCTTCTCCACCTCGGCATCGCCGCCGGCGGCCAGATCCCGGCGGATCTCGGCGACCTTGTCGGTATCGAGTCCCTTGCCCTGGCCCGGCGCCGAGGCCTGGGCCTCGTCCATCGCCCGCCGTCGGCGCTGCACGCCGTCGGCTGCTTGTTCTCGCTGCTCTCGCGCCCGCTGCTCGGGCGTCAACTGCTCTGCCATCGTTCACTCCTGTCTGTGCTGTCTGATCAGTCGTTCCATCGGGTGTGGCCGTACACTCCGTCTTCATTGCAGGCGTCCACCAGCTCGGCGTAGTGCGTGCGGCAGGCGTACCGCTGTGCCCAGAACGGCACGCTGCCCACCCGTTGGTACCAGTGCAGCGTGGCCTCCGCGCGGTTCGCGCACCGGTCGCACTGGTGCGTGTTCCGCGACGCGTCGAGCCGCTCGCCGAGCGCGGGCGCCGGGACCATGCCCGGCATGTCCATCGTCATCTCATTCACCTCCCCATGCCGTCGTTGCTCTGCGACCGCGAACGCTCCGCCGAAGCGTTGGCCTTGGCCAGGTCCTTCTGCCCTCCGCGCGCAATGCCGCGGACCTTCTCGGCCCGCATGCCGACCGTCTCGGTCGGCATGGGGCCCTTCTTGCCCGCCCTGCGCTGGTCCCACAGAGCGGCGGCCTGCCGATCAATCACCGCGCTGGCCGGCTCGATGACTGCCTTGCCCGTCGTCGGGTCCGTCCGATAGGCGCCCTTCTCGATCGCCACGACGCGGACGCGCTCAGCCGCGTCGTGGCGAATGGCCTGCATCTCCTGGACGGCGACCTTCGGGTCATACTCCGGCAGCTCGGCCAGACGCTTCTCGGCTTCCTCGCGGGCGACCCGGGCGGCCCGCTCGTCGCGGCGCGCTTGCTCTGCGGCCTCCTGGGCCTCCTCGCGGATCTTTGCCGACTCGGCCTCTCCGGCGGCCCGGCCCTCGGCACGCGCTGTCGCTCGCAGAGAGGGGGCCTCGACCTCCTCGAACTCGACGGCCGCTCGCATGGTGCCGCGGGCGAGTCCCTTCTCGTATCCCTCGCTCTCGGCCTTCTTACGCAACTGCTCCACCTCGGCTCGCCGAGCGGCGAGGTCCTTCTCAACCTCGCGTTCGTGCGCCTGGACTTCACTAACGACGTCGCCAAACACATCGATTTCCAGCGCTTGGGCCTTTTCGTGCAGCGCCTGGCGCTCCTCGACGAGTCCCGCGGCGACCAGTCCCAGGTCGGCCTCTGCCTCCTCGACGATCGCCGCCTGCGCGGCCGTCTCGGTCCGCAGATCCTGGACCTCCTGGTAGTCGGGGAGTACCAAGCGCCGGTCATGCCGCACCGCGTCGCGCTCAGCCTCGATGTCGAAGCCGGCGTCGATCATGTGCGACTTCAACTCGCAGTGGTATCGCTCCATCTTCCGCCGGGCGCCCTCGCCGACCATGATCGGCGAGCCGTCGGCCGCAACCATCGGGTTGCCCGTCTTGCTGACCTTTTGCACCTTGCGATCGCTACGGTGTCGGCCGAACGCACGGGAGAATCCGTTGCGCAGTGCATCGGGCTCCTTGCCCCGCGGATCCTTCTCGTAGGTGTCCACGAGGAGCTGCACATGCGGCCTCGACTCATCAAGATTGATCGACCCACCGTGGATCGCGTCATGACCACCGGGCAAGATGTTCGTCGCCTGAAAATCGATGAACTCAGAGAAATACCGCCGCATTTCCGCTTCATCCTTCGCGCGATAACGCGGCAGAGTTACGAGCGGACGTCCGTCTTTGCCGTCCTTCGGCAACCCCGTTGTTGTGTCGAGAGGGTGGTAGGTGGTCCCGTCCGGCTCGCACATGCTCATCGGCAGGTGCCCGACGACCGTCACCGCATGGCGCTCGCCGTCTTTGATCTCGCGGGTCACCCGAGCGCGCCGCGCGGTCCCGTATGCCAGCACCTCGTCGATCGATGCGGCGTCGCGGTAGCCGCCCTCGCCGTCGTTGACGAAGTCGATGTTTCGGTGCGTCATTGCGGTGTTGATCGCCGGATTCTGCGCCGCGTAGTACGCGACTGCACCATTGCCGGCCGTCTTACGCATCGACTCTTCCAACGTGTGCTTGCGCCGCTGCACGTCCGCTTCGGGTGCGACCGACTGCATCTCACGCACGTCGAGGCTCGCCCGACTCGCGGTGTCTGTTGCCATTGTCCTTTCCGATGATCCGTCGTCCAGCGCGGCGGGGCCCTCGCTTCGCTCCCGCCACACCGGCCGACGGATCACACAGTGTCGGAACGAGGTCGGAACGTGGAGCGTAGCGGGGCCCTGCCACCCACTACGCTCCATTCTATACCCCAGGGGGGTATGCAACTATTGTTTCCGACCTCGTTCCGAGACTGTGTCCTAGGCCCCATAGGACAGTTCACTCGCTGCGCTCGTCCGGCTGCGCCGGCTGTCCTGTCTACTGCCCTGCGGGCAGGTCTGGATTGGGGCCCCTGCGGGGCTGACCCGGGCGTGGGCGCCCCGTAAGGCCGCCTCGACGACCCGGCCCTATTCGGGCCGGCCCGCCGTCGGCTCCAGCCAGGGACCGCCGAGGCGGCGACGGTCCGTCACGACCGCCGAGGCGGCCTCTGGCGCCGGGTCGGCGCGTCCCCGGCCCTGCGGGCCGGGGAGGGCACTGCACAGGCCCAGTGCTCGCTCGCTCGCACCGGGCCCATGCCGCACCCAGGAAGAGCCCGCGCCGGAAGTCTGCGCGGGAGTCGGCCTCGTGGGTGCAGCCGCACCGGGTCGACTCGGTGACGCCGGCGGCTGGGGCCGCGGCGAAGTCCTGACGAGGGGTCGACGCGGAGTCCCGTGATTAGCCGGACCCAAGGCTGGCTGGACGGTGGCAGAGGTTCGGGCCCAGTCGGTCACGGTCGACGCGGTGAGGAGAGCGGCTTGGCGCGGTTGGGACTAATCCGACATCTGAGTAATGCGCAGACAAACGCAGAGGGCGGCTCGGGCGGGGTCTATAACAAACATCGGAGCCTTCCTGTCGGGCCACGCGGGGAAATTCCCAGGTCGGCGCTTATGGTCCTGAGACGACGAGACACCCGCCACCACGAAAGGTGACGGGTGTCCGTGCGGGGTGTGCTCCTAATCGCTCACAGCGACCAATGCGGGCCGCTGGTTCTCGACACTCTCAGCAGCCTTGATCCAGCCGCCAATCGTCGATTTCGCCCGACCGACCTCGTCGGCGATCTTCTGCCGTGACAGGCCGGCCGCATCGAGCGCCAGGACGTGGGCGAGATCGTCGGCGTCCGCGGTGACCGACGTGGTCGCCAACACCCGCTCGGCCACCGCCGACCAGTCGGTCGAGGCGTCGGTCGCCAAGCCCCCAGGTCGGTCGACCGGCGACTCGCCCAGCCGATCGGGCCTCTCGGCCACCGGCCTGTCGGGCCGACCGACCGAGTCGTTCGGCTGATCGATCGAGCGAGCGGCCTGATCAGGGGTGGTCGGGCGTTCGGTCGGTCGATGGACGGGCACCTCGATCGAGGTCATCTCGCCCTGCTCGGTCAGCTCCGCCGGACGCAAGTTAGGCACCGGGTCGAGTTCGTCAGCTCGGCCGACCGACTCGACCGACGGCAGTCGGTCGGCTCGCACTCGCTCGCTCGCCGTCAGCACGAGCGTGGTGCAGACGACGATCGCGACGTCGAGCATGACCGGGACGAGCCAGGCCAACTCGGTCCGAACCTTCGCCATCTCCGCGACCGCGTGAAGTGCGTCGAACGAGAGCGCGAACGCGGCCGCCGCGATGACCCCCGCGCCGACGAGGCCCACCCAGCGGGCCCGGCCGGCTGGCAGCCGCGTGGTCGCCGCAGCGACCACCTCGGTCACCAGGAGCAAGGCGACTGGCGGGATCATGTGCGCCGCAGCCGCCCAGCCCGGAGGCAGGGAACCGTCGACTGGTGAGGGTGCCGCTCGGTAGGCGTAGACGGCATTACCGACGACGGACAAGACCGAGAAGAAGGCCAGGGCCGCCGCATAGAGGCCACGGCCGTAGGTCTCGGTCGGAGTGGTCATTGACTAGCCTCCTGCCGCTTGCGCCACGCCTCGTAGGCGCGGTAATCGGTCGCCGGCGGCATCGGGAGTCCGATGACGTGTGCCGCGTGCTCGGCGAAGGCCCTCGGATTACGCGGGCGAAGGTCGCGCAGGGCCTCCAGTGCGACCCCGCCGAGCCACTGGAGGCCGGGCTCGCCGTTGTGGCCGAGCAGCACGAGGTACTCCGCGACCGCCGCCAACAGCGCATCAAGAGTCGCCACAGCGTCGATCTCGGCTTCGCTGCGGTACCCGGACAGGTCGCGGGGAGGTCGGGCCCGCCAGCCGTCGATCCATGCGACCCACTGTGCAGGAGTGCGAACGCGAGTGGTCATGCCGCCACCTCCTTCTTGATCAACTTGATGCGCTCCGGCCGGAACCCCGACCAGTGTTCGTCGCCGACCACCACGACCGGCGCCTGCTGGTAGCCCAGCGACCTGATGTAGTCACGGGCCTCGTCGTCCTGGCTGATGTCGACGACGGTGTAGTTCAGGTTGGACTTGTCGAGGGCGCGCTTCGTGGCCAGGCACGGGCCGCAACCGGGCTGCGTGTAGACGGTGATCACGCTGCACCTCCGAGCCGCGCATCGAGGGGGACACCGGGCAACTGGCGCGTCAATCGACCCATCAGGGCATCCGCCCATGCCGCCTGGCGTGAGGTCATGCCGCGCCGCCGGTTGAACATCGACATCAAGAACTCGAACTCGCGGCTATCGATCAAGCCTCGATCGTGCAGCATCGACAATCGGCGCCGGGAGAGGTCGGCGAGCCCGAGCACACCGCAGGCCGCGATCGTGCGCTTGAGTCCCGCGAGGTCGGCGAACGCGGTCGCCGCCGACGACATCGTCGGGTCGTCGAAATGCGCGATGCAGTCGCTCCCGACGGGGTGCAGTGAGGAGCCAGTCCTGTCGTCCACGATGGTGTACAGGTAGCGCAGGCCGGTCTGCCCACACACGCAGACGCCGCGGGCGTCCTCGTCCTCGTCCATGCCGATCACGCGCCACGACAGCCGGGCGGCGTCCCACGCGAGCCCGCTCGCCGCTTCGACGGCGCGAACCAGGGGAATGCGAATCCTGCACCCCGTCGCGGTGTCGGTCATGATCTCGGGGGCATCGGTGTTGGTGTCAAAGTTGTTCATCTCTCGGTCCTCCGTAGGTAGGTAGGTGAATTGGTTCGTTCGTCCGTTCCATTCGGCGTCATCCAGCAGCAGCGCCACCCCCTGGCGGGCCGTGCCAAGCGCACTCGGAGTCACCGCATCGAGCCAGTTCGCGGTGGGCGCGGGCCACCTCGGGCCAACCGGGTTTCTCGCCGCGATAGCAGTCAGCCCAGTCCAGGCCGGGATCTCCCGCCTCGGCCAGAACAGGAATGTCGTTGACGACGAACTGCAGCGCGCCGAGGATCTGGTCCCGCGCCTCGTCGACGCGGCCGGCCGGGACGCTGAAGACCAGTTCGTCGTGGACGACGGCGCGCAGCCGGGGGACCAGCCACTCCGGCAGGCGCAGGAGGCCCTCCATCATCAGGTCCCGCGCGGTGCCCTGGCCGAGGAACGCCGGAGCCTGGGTGTACTCCATGCCCGGCTTCACACGCACCCGACGTCCGAAAGCGGTCACGAGCACCTGGCCATGAGCTTCCTCGCGCACGGCGGTCTTCCACGCGGCGAGCTTCGGGAACTTAATCTCCAGCACCGCGAGCTGGCGTTCAGCTTCATCGATGTCGATGCCTGCGTATCGCGCCAGCCCGGAGGGCCCCATGCCGTAGTTTGTGGCATGGCTGATCGCCTTCGCGTCTCCTCGGCGCGGATGGTGCCCTGTCGTCCGGTCCCACCCGTCCTCGCCGAAGACAGCTGCGGCCATCTCGTCATGCAAGTCCTTGCCGGGCGCGAACAGCGCGGCATAGGCGGGATCGCCACAGTGCAGTGCGACTGCGCGACCGTCGATCGCTGACAGGTCCACCGGCAGCAGCACATTATCTTCGTCGGGCAGCAGGAGAGCCCGCTCGACGATGTTCGCCCGATCCCTCTTTCCCATCACCGTGAGACCGGGCCTGGTCACGGAGATCCGTCCGGTGGCCTGGCGGGCGTCGATCTCCGGGTGCACCCGACCGTCCGGCCCGACGTGGTCGAGGACCGTCTGCGCTGTCGTCCGTTCACCGTTGAGCGCCCGCAGCGTTCGGCACAGTTCGACCAGACCAGGATTCCCAGCGTGCGCGGCCTCCAGTTCGTCCAGTGCGTCCTTGCCAGTAGCCAGAGCGCCCTTGGCGGTACGCGGCGGCTCGACACCGACGTCGGCGAAAGCCTTCTCCAGCGCCTCGATCCCGACTCTGGTGCGCTGAGGGGCCTTGCCCGTCAGCGGCAGACCGTACCGGCAGTGCAGTTCGCTCTTGCGCGCATCCACGCGAGATGCCTGTTCCACCACCATCCGCTCGGCGAGCTCGAAGTCGACTCGAAAGCCGTTCCGCGAGATCGCGTTCAGACGGTGGAGGACGTGGTGCTCCCGCCGTACGTAGTCATCGACGACGAGGTTTTGGGCGAGCAGGCGCACCAGTTCCACGTCCTGAGTCAGGTATCGGATGTACCCGGGGTGATCGACCGGGATACGGTCGTAACCGTCCTCCACGTCACCGCGGCCGTACTCGCGTGCGAGAGCCTTGAGCACCGAACCGCCGTCATCGACAACCTTGCCGTCGCCCAAGACCCGTCGTGACAGCGCATCGAGACCGTACCGACGCTCATCGACCTTGCCGCTCAGCGACGGATCGTTCTGACGAGCGACCACCAGCGTGTCGACGACCCTGCCCTCAGCCACCATGCCGTCCAGGTCGAGGCCGTGATAGGCGGCCAGGGCCGGAAGATCGAAGGCCAAGATGTTGTGCCCCACAGCAATCGTGTCCGGCTCGCGCAGCAAACCGACGAGTTCGTCCACGTCGGTGGTGATGACCACTGGACCCGCGTCCACCGCGTAGCCGACTAGCCAGACGCGAAACCGGTCCGCGCCGTGCCACAGGCGGGACGCCGACGACGTTTCCAGATCCAGGTACACCATGCGCATCACAGGTCCACCTCGCCCAGCTCAGCGATCGTCATTCCGGTGATCGGCGGCATCGCCCGGGGAGCGTCGTGACGGAAGCCCTTGCGATCGGTGTAGCCGATGGTCTCGCCGGCTTCCGCCCCTGCGGCCGGCCGCGGGCCGGGGGCCGGGGGGACGGAGACAGCGGGGGAACTCGACGCCGGGGCGGACGTCGGTGCAGGACCCAGCTCGTCGATGACGAAGGCCTTGCCGCCACCGTGCATCTTTCCGTCGGCACGGACCCGCAGGTTGCCGTACCAACTCCGGTGCGCGCCATAGTATTTCGAGAGCTTCTGCGCGGTGAGGTCATCCCACTCCCAGCCGTACGGCGGCATCGCCACCTCGCCATCGATACGGGCCCTCATCAGCACGTCCCGGGCGGCGAACCGGGTACCCGGCGGGAACCCGTCGGCAAGCCATTCCAGGTGCATCCGGTTATCCACGGCCTCCGAATCCGACGCCTCGCGCACCGCCATGACGTTGCCAAGGAAGTCCTTGAATCCGGCGAGGTGCATGATCCCGCCGACGATCCGCTGCCACTCGGTGAACGACGCGAACCCGAAGCTGCGCGGCGCCTCCGGCTGCCCACGGTCGTACCAGGCACAGATCAGGGTCAGCAGCGCGCCCAGGTACTCGCGGCGGTGCGCAGGCACGTGGTTGTCCAGGTTGTACCGGAAGTTGCTGCGATTCTTCAGATCCGGCCGGTCCGAGTCGAGCTGGATCGGCACCACACGCCGCGCCATGTCCGCAGGAATCTGCACGTTGTTGCCGAGGGCCCACCAGACAGCACCGTTCGGGAGCGAGAGGGACTGCGACTTGCCGAGTTCACGGCTCCGGTAGGTGCGGGCCGTCAGGGCGGCCCGCAGAGCGCCGGAATCGAGCTTGCACCGCCCGGATTCGGCGTCCTGGACCTCGTCGAGAGCGATGAGCTGCTCACCGGCCAGCAGGTCTGCCGTGATCCGCTTGTCGACCTCCGCATTGGAATCAGGGATCGGCATCATTGGCGCGTTTTCGCCGGTCAGGAGCAGCATGTTCGTCTCGACCAGAATATTCTTGCCCGCACCGGGCTCCAGGCCGTCCGTCACGAACAGTGGCGACGGTCCGGTGGCTGCGCGCACGGGACCCGTCATCAGGGCGGCGATCGCGTTGGTTTGGTCCGCAACGGTCTTGAAGACCCAACCGTCGTAGCCACCCTCGCCGTCCATCGCGAAGAGATCGAGCAACAGAGCGCGAGCGGCAACGATGTCACCGTCGGTCGGGTGCTCCGGCACCTCCATGCCGACGATGTCATCCGACAAATCGACGATGACCCCGGTGGCCTCGTCGTAGCCGTTGGTGGTCGCGATCGTGCCGTCGGGCCGCACGATCGGCGACCGCGAAATGCCGGCCAGCGGCGGAAACTCGTCGGGGTGATCGGCGACCAAACCCAGCAGCACCCCCGGGACGGGGACGTTTACCGGCCGGAGGCCACCGTCCCCATCGGGGACCATTCGGTACGGCGCCGCGACGTCGAGGATCTCGCGCTGCAGACCGTCCGACTCCAGGTCACCGGCGCGTAGCGCGTCGGTGTCGTCACGCAAGACGCGAACGATCTGGCGGTCGCGGCGGAAGAGCCGCGTGCCGCCCGACTCGCGGGCCAGCACGTCGACGAGGTCGAGCGACAGTTGACGCGGGTCTCCGCTGGTGTCGAAACCGGGACGCCCGTCGGACTGAGCGGCACGCTTCACCGAATCCTTCTTGGCGACAGCGGACCTCAACCGGGCCAACTCCCGCTTGTTCAAGTCGGCCGGCTTGGGCTTGGCCGACTTCACCCACGACTCCATCAACCCGGTTCGTCGGCACTCCGGGACGCGGGCGAGCAGGTCGTCGACGCCGTCCTTGCCCGCACCCGGCAGCCTGGCGAAGCGCACCGAGGCCGCGCCGTACCCTGCACAAGCCTCTCCCAGTGCCACCGCGCCGTCAAAGACTCTCGGATTCGTCTTCGCGTCGGAATCGGGGATGACGACGACATCCTGGCCGGCGACCACCGCCAGGCGCGGCGTAGGCGTCCCGGGACCACCGTGCTCATCAGCGACACGCCAACCCCAGATGCCGGAGATCCGGTAGATCGTCCAGTCGGCAGGAGCCCAGACTGCAGCGGAGAGGGCCTGCTTCGTCCCCTCCACGATGAGGATCACCTCGGGGCTCGCGACCTCGCGCACCACCGTCAGCTTCGGCGGATTGTGGTCGCGGGACGGTGAGATGTACTTGCGGTCGCCGATCTTGGTGGCCGGCTTGACTTGCCAGGTCGGGGAGCGGTCGACAGCCTCCGCACCGGTGAACACCAGCGCGGGCAGGACGACGTCGTCACCGTGCCGGTCGACGAGGTACCGAGCTTGCTCGGGCAGGTCGTCGACGACGTAGGCGGTGTATACGCCGCCAGACAGAGCGAAGGACTCGGGGATCGCCGAGGCAGCCAGCTCTGCGGCATGTTCGGACGAAAGGGTGGCGGAAACGGACTTGGGTCCGTTACTATCGGCACCAGGAGCCGCGTCCCCAGCAGTTTCCTCATGAACCCCGCCCTGGCCGGCGGGGTTTTCTTGTGCGCTCATGCAGCCGCACCCCCTGCCAAGATGCGGGCGACCTCCGCGGCCTGTGCAGGGGCGAGTGCCGGCGCTTCGGCGGCGACCCTCTCGGCCCACTCACGCAGGTCGGGCGCGAGCCCGGACGACGCGGGGGTGGCCGGACGACGGCGTCGCTCCAGCCAATCGGCGAAATCCTCGGGAGTGACGCGATACTCGCCGCCAACCATCGTCGCCCGCAGCAGGTCGGCGCGGATAGCCCGCACCATCGTGGCCTTGCAGGGGACGTCGTCGAGCGCGGCGTAATAGGAGAGAGGGCGCCCCGCGGATGCGGTGGCGGACAGAGCAGACGCCAAGACGGCGTCGGGAACGGGTGCGACGGGCACCGGGACCTCCAAAGACAGAGGCATCACGCAGATGCGACCTATCTCTGTTCGGCACCCAATCGGACCGATCTGCGGTCCCGCCTACTCAGAATGAGAGTCCGCCGCGGTCGCTCTAAACCGCTGTCGCTTCTCTCGCCCTCGGCTAGCCGCCGTGGCAGGGGCCTTGCTCTGCACCGGAGTTATCAGCGCTACCGGCACTCGGCGCGGGGTGGGCAGTCCCCTTGGCGTAGTTACCCCTTGCGGGGCGGGACTCCTTGGGGAAGCCCCGAATCAGATTCCACGGGAAGCGTCCCGCTCTTGGCCGGAGGCGACCCCCTCCGGGTCCAGACTCGGCGCTGGATTGCCTCGGCGACCCGCGCTGTCGGATCGCCAGATACTACGCTAACAGGTGTCGACATCTGTTGCAACCCAGTACTGTTCGTGACAGGCCGCCACTTATCCCGCCGGATTCGAGCCACGAGCGGTGAGATGGTGAGCGTGCGGTGAGTAACGCTCATCGCATGCTCACCAAGACCCGAAGACGCACCTTCGCAGTTCACAGCGTTGCGAAAGCCGGTTCGGGCGGTGGTGGTGAGATGGTGAGCATGGTTGGGCGCTCCTGCCTGACGCAGCGTGTGTGCGCGTCATTCTTCTTCGTGGCGCATGTGGCACGGCAGGAAATGACGCGCACACACCAACTCTCCCTCTGGAACTGAAAACAAGCTCACCATCTCACCGAAGTGATAATCCTACCTGGTCAGGTGTGGTTTCTTCTGGTGAGATACCCTGTTTTGCATGCTCACCGATAGCTCACCATCTCACCGGTAGCTCACCATCTCACTGAATGTCCCGACTCCAACGGCGTCGAAAGCACCCGACTCGCTTCGGCGGTTGCGTTCCGCTGTCCCGAGCCAGATTCTGTCGACGCCGTGTGATGAGTCGCAGCGTCTATGGGCCGTTCTGGGAATCTTCACCCGTCGCTCGTACGGCTCCTGCGAGAGTCCGTTACCTGCGTAAACGCCTTGCGTTTGTCGCGTGTCGGCGTCCCCTATGGTCGCAGTCACTATCAACGCTATGTTAAGAGCGAGTTCCTGCGCACTCTGGTGCTGGCGCTGGTCACCACCCACGCCCCGGACGAACTCAACCTGGTGCTCGTCGACTTCAAGGGCGGGGCCACCTTCGGCGAACTCGGCCGGGTGCGGCACGTGGCCGCCCTGATCACCAACCTGGAACAGGAACTGTCCATGGTCGACCGGATGGCCGACGCACTCTCCGGCGAACTGCACCGCCGTCAGGAACTGCTGCGGGCGGCGGGCAACTTCGCCAACGTCTCCGACTATGAGCGCGCCCGCGAAGCCGGGGCGCCGCTGCCGCCGCTGCCGGCCCTGTTCATCGTGGTCGACGAGTTCTCCGAACTGCTGGCGCAGAAACCGGAGTTCGCCGAACTCTTCGTCGCCATCGGCCGGCTGGGCCGATCCCTGCACATCCATCTGCTGTTGGCCTCGCAACGACTCGAGGAGGGGAGGCTGCGCGGCCTGGACTCGCATCTGTCCTACCGGATCGGGCTGAAGACGTTCTCGGCCAACGAATCCCGCACCGTCCTGGGGGTGCCGGACGCCTACCACCTGCCCAGTACGCCCGGGGCGGCCTATCTCAAATGCGATTCCGGGCCGCCGCGCCGGTTCCGGACCTGCTTCGTCTCCGGGCCGTACCTGCCCGACGCCGCACCGGCGGCGGCCGCGGCGGCCGCGGCCGGCTACACCGGTCTGCTGCACTTCTCCGCGCTGCCGGTGCCCGTTCCCGACGATCGGCCGGAACCGGCTGCGGGACCCGGCCCCGCACCCTCGGTGCCCACCCTGCTCGAGACGGTGGTCGCGCGGGTGGCAGGGTGCGGCAGCGCGCCGCACCCGGTGTGGCTGCCGCCGCTGGAGCCGGCCATCACCCTGGACGCGGTGCTGCCTGCCGACGCCGGTGAACGCGGCGACCTGCGCCTGCCCGTCGGGGTGGTGGACCGGCCCTACGATCAGCGCCGAGACACGCTGTGGCTGGACCTGGCCGGCGCTGCCGGGCACGCCGCGGTCGTCGGCGGACCGCAGTCGGGCAAGTCGACGGCGCTGCGCACGCTGATCTGCGCGGCCGCGGTCACCCACAGTCCGGAGCAGGCCGCCTTCTACTGCCTGGACTTCGGCGGCGGCACGCTCGGCGCACTGGCCGGACTCCCGCACGTGGCCGGTGTGGCGGGCAAGGGGCGGCCGGAGGCGGTGCGCCGCACCGTCGCCGAGGTGACCACCGTGCTCGCACACCGCGAGCAGTACTTCGCGCTGGCCGGTCTGGAATCGATCCGCCAGTACCGGGCCGAGCGCAGCGCCGGCCGGCACCCGGACCAGTCCCTCGGCGACGTCTTCCTGGTGATCGACGGCCTGGCGACGCTGCGCGCCGACTTCGAGGAGCTCGAGGAACGGGTGCACGCCATCGCGGCGACCGGAATCGCCTACGGCGTGCACGTAGTGATCACCGCCAACCGCTGGGCCGAGATCCGGCCGATGCTCAAAGACCTGATCGGCACCCGGCTCGAACTCCGGCTCGGCGACGCCCTCGATTCGGAGATGGGCCGCAAAGCCGCCGCAACGGTTCCGGCCGACCGGCCCGGGCGCGGCCTGACCGCCGAGCAGCGTCATCTGCTCGTCGCTCTGCCGCGGACCGACGGCATCGCCGATCCGGAGACGTCTCCGGCGGGCACCGCCGCCGTCGTCGAGGCGTGCGCCCGCCGCTACCGCGACCGGGAGGTGCCGCCGGTGCGGCTGCTCGACGCCCAGGTGACCGCCGAGCAGCTCGACACTCTGGTCTCCGCGCTGCCGGAGCCGCCTGCGGCGCACCGGATCCCGATCGGCGTGCGGGAATCCGACCTGTCCGTGCTGGAGATGGACTTCACCGCCGAACCGCACCTGCTGATCTTCGGGGACTCCGCCTCCGGAAAGACGCAGACACTGCGCAGCCTGATCACCGGGCTGATCGACGGCAGCGACCCGGCGCAGACCGCGGTGGTGCTGGTGGACTACCGGCGGACGCTCCTCGGCGTGGTGCCCGACGAGTACCTCGCCGGGTACACGAGCGCCTCACACACCACCGCGCCGATGGCGGCCCAGCTGGCGCAGTACTTCACCGATCGGCTCCCCGGTGAGGAGGTCACCGCCGAACAGCTCGCCGCCCGGTCCTGGTGGACCGGTCCCACCGTCTTCCTGGTGATCGACGACTACGACCTGGTGGTGACCAGCCAGGGCAATCCGCTGGCGCCGCTGGTCGAGCTGCTCGGCCACGCCCGGGACGTGGGTCTGCGGGTGATCCTCTCCCGCCGCTCGGGCGGTGCCGGCCGGGCGCTCTACGATCCGGTGATCGCCCGGCTGCGGGATCTGTCCTGCGACGTGCTGCTGCACTCGGGCGATCCCGACGAGGGCTACATCGTCGGCCGCCACCGGCTGCAGCCGCTGCCCGCGGGCCGGGCCGCGTACATCTCGCGCAGCCGGGGTACCGAGCTGGTGCAGGTGGTCCGACGATGACGGCCGTGGTGGACCTGCGCTACGCGGCCGCCCTGGCCGGCATCGACCGCCCGGACGCGCACGAGCGGCTGTGCGGTGCACTCACCGCCCGGCCGCTGCCGCCCGGCCCGCTGATCGTGGGCCTGCCGAGCACCTGGGGCGGTCCGCGGACCGCGCGACTGGTCGCCGCCCTCGCCGCCTGCGGAGCCGCCGCCACCCCGGTGCCGCGGGCGGTGCTGATCGCGGCCTCTCACACCGACGCCGCCGTGCAGTGCTGCGCGGTGGTCGAGACCGTCCTGCTCCCGGCGGCGGGCGATCGGTGGAGCGTGCAACTGGTCCGGCGCCGCGCCGACGGCTGGACCGTCGCCGACTGCGCCGTGGTGGCCGCCGGTGACGCGACCGGGATGCGCGCCGTGCTCGACGGCGCCGACCTGGTGATCGTCGCCGGTCCGGACATCGCCGCCGAGAACCTGCCGGCCGCGGTGCGTGCGGCGGCCGGAACGGTGCGCGTGGCCGCCGAGGAACCGGCTCTGACCGTCGCCCACGGCGCCCGGTGCCGCCCGCGCCTGCCGCCGGCACCCGGTCCGGCCCCGCCGCCGCATCGCCGCGGCACCGGCACCGCAGTGCGGCTCGCCACCGCGGCGGCGGCACTGACCGTGATCGTGACCGGCGTGGGACTGCTCGCCGGCCGGGACGGTCCGCCGGCCCCGGACTGGACGGTCACCGCGGTCGGTCCCGCACGCTTCGAGGTTCCCGGTCACTGGCGGCGAACGGAACTGCCGGCCGGCGGGCACTCCGGGGAAGCGGGGGAGTCCGGGGACGGCGGGGGCAGGCGCACGGTCTTCGCCGACCGCGACGACGGCCGGCGCATCGTCGCAGTGGTCACCCGGCTGCGCCGCGGCTCGGACCGCGGCAGCGTCGCCGATTCGCTCGCGCAGCGCATCGGGCAGCGCGGCGACGACGTGGTGGTCGAGTTCGCCGCCGCAGGCAACTATGCGGGGAGGGAGGTGATCAGCTACCGGGAGGCCCCGGTGTCCGGGCCGGCGGTGCGCTGGTACGTGATCGTCGACGCCGACGTGCAGGTCTCGCTGGGCTGCCAGGACGGCACCGGGGAGGCGGGCATCGACCCGCCCTGCCGCCGGGCCGTCGGATCGGTGCGGGTGGCGCCGGCCTGAGGCCGCCGCGGGTGGACTACAGGGTCGCGGAGATCTCCACGGTCACCTCGTCGGCCACCTTCAAGGCGCCCATCATCTGCGAATACGGTTTGATCCCGAACTCGGACTGGATCACCGCCGATTCGCAGCGGAAGGCGTCGCCGTCGGCGGTCACCGTCAGCGGATGACTGCGGGTGACCCCGTGCACGGTCAACTCGCCGGAGACCGTGTAGCGGTCGCCGTCGCGCTCGACTCCGCTCGAGACATAGGTGATCTGCGGATACTTCCCGGCGTCGAAGGCCTTGAGGGCGTTCTTACGGGCCAGCGCCTTCTCGGCGCCGCCCATCGGGGTGAGGCCGCCCTCGCCCGCGATCACGTCGAGCGAGTCCACGTCGACGGTCAGCGTGACGGCGCTCGGGTGGCCGTCGTCGACGGTGACCTGCGCCTGCCAGGAGGTCACGGCGATGGTCAGCCGGTGACCGGTGCGTGCGGCCTTGCCGGTCACGCCGGTGCGGATGAGCAGTTCGCCGGAGCCTGCGGTGACGGTCTGCGTGTCGGTCATAGCCGCCAGCCTACGGTGTGAGCGCGTCTGCGCCGGGCCGTTTTGACCTGCGCCGATCGACGCGCGTACGCTTGACCGCTGGTGCTTGGCATCGTCGTGCCCGCTTCGGCGGCGTCGGCGATCACCACAGCCCCGGGTCCCCACCGGTCGCCGGGAGCAGCTGTGCCGAGCATTGGACCGGCAATCACGACGAACAGTGAGGACTACTGTGCCTACCTACACCCCGAAGGCCGGTGATGTCACCCGTACGTGGCACATCATCGATGCCACCGACGTGGTGCTCGGCCGCCTCGCCGTGCAGAGCGCCAACCTGCTCCGCGGCAAGCACAAGCCGACCTTCGCCCCGCATGTGGACGGCGGCGACTACGTCATCATCATCAACGCTGAGAAGGTCGCCGTCAGCGGCAACAAGCTGACCGACAAGAAGCTGTACCGCCACTCGGGTCACCCGGGCGGCCTGAAGTCCCGCTCCGTGGGCGAGCTGCTGGAGACCAAGCCCGAGCGCGTCGTCGAGTCGGCCGTCAAGGGCATGCTGCCCAAGAACAAGCTCGGCAACCAGATCGCCTCGAAGCTGAAGGTGTACGCCGGCCCGAATCATCCGCACGCGGCCCAGAAGCCCGTCCCCTTCGAGATCAAGCAGGTGGCCCAGTGACCAACGAGAACGTG
>NZ_JBJURU010000011.1:146535-195366 GCF_046098115.1 Gordonia sp. VNK21
TCACGTCGAGCGAGTCCACGTCGACGGTCCGCGTGACGGCGCTCGGGTGGCCGTCGTCGACGGTGACCTGCGCCTGCCAGGAGGTCACGGCGATGGTCAGCCGGTGACCGGTGCGTGCGGCCTTGCCGGTCACGCCGGTGCGGATGAGCAGTTCGCCGGAGCCTGCGGTGACGGTCTGCGTGTCGGTCATAGCCGCCAGCCTACGGTGTGAGCGCGTCTGCGCCGGGCCGTTTTGACCTGCGCCGATCGACGCGCGTACGCTTGACCGCTGGTGCTTGGCATCGTCGTGCCCGCTTCGGCGGCGTCGGCGATCACCACAGCCCCGGGTCCCCACCGGTCGCCGGGAGCAGCTGTGCCGAGCATTGGACCGGCAATCACGACGAACAGTGAGGACTACTGTGCCTACCTACACCCCGAAGGCCGGTGATGTCACCCGTACGTGGCACATCATCGATGCCACCGACGTGGTGCTCGGCCGCCTCGCCGTGCAGAGCGCCAACCTGCTCCGCGGCAAGCACAAGCCGACCTTCGCCCCGCATGTGGACGGCGGCGACTACGTCATCATCATCAACGCTGAGAAGGTCGCCGTCAGCGGCAACAAGCTGACCGACAAGAAGCTGTACCGCCACTCGGGTCACCCGGGCGGCCTGAAGTCCCGCTCCGTGGGCGAGCTGCTGGAGACCAAGCCCGAGCGCGTCGTCGAGTCGGCCGTCAAGGGCATGCTGCCCAAGAACAAGCTCGGCAACCAGATCGCCTCGAAGCTGAAGGTGTACGCCGGCCCGAATCATCCGCACGCGGCCCAGAAGCCCGTCCCCTTCGAGATCAAGCAGGTGGCCCAGTGACCAACGAGAACGTGAACAACGAGGTCGAGGTCGTCGAGGACGAGGTCGTCCTGGAAGACGGTTCCTACACCACCGAGTCGGCCGAGTCCGAGGCCACCGAGACCGTCTCGCGCGGCCCGGTCGTCATCGACCGCCCGGTCCAGACCGTCGGCCGCCGCAAGGAGGCCGTCGTGCGCGTCCGCCTGGTGAACGGCGACGGCCAGTTCACCCTGAACGGCCGCAGCCTCGAGGATTACTTCCCCAACAAGGTGCACCAGCAGCTGATCCAGGCTCCGCTGGTCACCGTCGAGCGCACCGGTGCCTTCGACATCCACGCCAAGCTCGTCGGCGGCGGCCCCTCGGGCCAGGCCGGTGCGCTGCGCCTGGCCATCGCCCGCGCGCTGATCGAGGTGGCTCCCGAGGACCGTCCGGCCCTGAAGAAGGCCGGCTTCCTCACCCGCGATCCGCGTGCTGTCGAGCGCAAGAAGTACGGCCTGAAGAAGGCCCGCAAGGCTTCGCAGTACAGCAAGCGCTGATCGCTTTCCGTACTGTGGCACGCCTTTTCGGCACCGACGGCGTCCGGGGCCGGGCCAACGATCAGCTCACTGCAGAGCTGGCGCTGGGCCTGGCCTCGGCCGCCGTTTGCGTTCTCGGTGCAGAAGCAACACAGCAGAACCGCCGCCCGCGGGTGGTGGTCGGCCGCGATCCGCGGGCCTCGGGTGAACTGCTCGAATCGGCGCTGTGCGCCGGTCTGGCCGCCGCCGGCGCCGACGCGATCCGGGTGGGCGTGGTGCCCACCCCGGCCGTCGCCTTCCTGACCGCCGACTACGGCGCCGACTTCGGCGTGATGATCTCGGCGTCGCACAATCCCATGCCGGACAACGGCATCAAGTTCTTCGCGGCGGGCGGGCACAAGCTGGCCGACGACGTCGAGGACGCCATCGAGGCGGCGATGAGCGGCGAGCAGCCGCGGCCGACCGGGGCCGGCGTGGGCCGGCTGGTCGACGCCCCCGACGCGGTGGACCGCTACCTGGCCCATCTCGCCCAGGCCGGTCACGGCACCCTCGACGGGCTCACCATCGTGGTCGACGCCGCCAACGGCGCCGCCTTCGAGGTGGCGCCCAAGGCCTATGCCGCGGCCGGCGCCCAGGTGATCGCCATTCACGCCGAACCCGACGGCCTCAACATCAACGACGGCTGCGGCTCGACGCATCTGGACGTCCTGCAGGCCGCGGTGCTCGAACACGGCGCCGACCTGGGCCTGGCGCACGACGGCGACGCCGACCGCTGCCTGGCCGTGGACTCGACCGGCGCGGTGGTCGACGGCGACCAGATCATGGCGATCCTGGCGCTGGACCTGCACGAACGCGGCGAACTCAAGGACGGTGTGCTGGTCGCGACGGTGATGAGCAACCTGGGTCTGCATCAGGCCATGACCCGGGCCGGCATCGACGTGCACGTCACCGGGGTGGGCGACCGGTACGTCCTCGAGGAACTGCGCGCGGGCGGGTACTCGCTCGGCGGCGAGCAGTCCGGGCACATCGTGGTCCCGGCCGCCGGGACCACCGGCGACGGCGTCCTCACCGGACTGCTGCTCGCGCAGCGGGTGGTCCAGACCGGCACCCGGCTGGCCGAACTGGCCGCGGTGATGACCGTGCTGCCACAGGTGCTGATCAACGTTCCGGTCAGCGACAAGCATGCGGTCGCCCGGGATCGGGCCGTGGCCGACGCGGTCTCGGTGGCCGAATCCGACCTCGACGGCAGCGGCCGGATCCTGCTGCGCCCCAGCGGAACCGAGCAGCTGGTGCGCGTGATGGTGGAGGCCGAGAGCGCCGACGCGGCACAGACCGTGGCGCAGCGGGTCGCCGAGGTGGTCGCCGCCGTCTGACACGCCCGCGCCGGCCGATGGAACCGGAACGGTCCGTGCTGCGTCTAATCAACATGACGGGTATGCGACTGGACCGGGACGGAGTGGCCGGAGCGGCGGCACGCCAGCGGGCGATCGCCCACGAGCTGGCCGAGGCCGCCGAACAGCTGGGGGAGTGGCATTTCGGAGGCTGGGCCGGCACCCGCGGTCAGCGCCGGGCCGCCGCGGCGCTGCGCGGCCGGCAACTGCACACCTGCGGACTGCTGCGGCGTCAGGCCCGTGCGCTCGACGCCCTCGGCCGCGCCCTGGCCGCACACGAGGCCGCCGTCGGTCGGGTCGACGGCGGCCGGGTGGACGGCGGCCTGCCGTGATCGACGATCTGCTGGCACTGCTGCACAGCTGGGTCGACCGCGGCGCCGTGGTCGACTACGACGACGAGCAGGTGGCGGCTCCGCACACCGTGATCGCCGCCTTCGACGCCGCCGGCTTCGACGACGACGTCGCGCGGCTGACGGCCGGCGCCGAGCATCTGCAGCGGCTGGGCGATCGGCTCGGCGGGGTGTGCGCCGACCTGCCCGAGGTGTGGAGCGGGCCGGGCGGCGTCAGCGCCGCCACCGCCGCGGGCCGGCTGCACGAGGAGCTCGCGGCCGCCGCCGACCAGCTCACGGTGCAGGCCCGTACCGCCGCCACCGCGGCGGCGGTCCTGGGCGAGGTGCTCGGCGAATACCGCACCGTGATGGCGGCAGCCGCCGCACCCCTGGCCGTCGGCACCAGTCCGCAGGCCGCCGGCGACGAGCTGAGCGCCCGCCTCGACGCGGCTCGCGCCGCCGGACTGGCCACCGAGCGGGCGGTGCGCGAGTCCCTGGACGTGCTCGCCGACCAGTGGCGCACCGCGGGCGAGCTGATCCTGGCCGGCGGGCGCTGAGGAGCACCGGGGCATGGACCATCGGAGTGCACTCGAGGAGATCGGCAGGCAGGCGCTCACAGTGCTGCGCAGCAGCCGGCTGCGGCCGCCGGGAATCCCGCCGCGCGGTGCCGCGGGCCTGCGCCGCCGCACCGCGGACGGCGGTCCGGCGCACACGCCGCTGCCACGGCTGATGGTGCCGGTGCCCCTCGTCGCGCGCTCGAAGCCTTAGGCTGGGAACGTGTCCGGAACCAAGAAGGCTCGCAAGAAGAAGGGCTCGGCCAAACCCGCCGACCTGATCAAGACGCTCGCACTGCGCGGACCGCACAAGGTCGACCGCGGCGACCTGGGCATCGTCGGCCTGGCCGGCCAGGTCTTCGCCCCGCGCACCGGGCAGGACTATCCGGCCGTCGCCTTCGGGCACGCCTGGCTCAAGGGCAGCGCCGCCTACCGGGACCTGATGGTGCACCTCGCGTCCTGGGGCATCGTGGTCGCCGCCCCCGACTCCGAACGCGGACCGCTCGCCTCCGACGTGGAACTGGCGACCGATCTGCGCGCCGCCCTCACGGTGCTGCAGAGCGTGCCGCTGGGCACCACCGAACCGGTCACCGTCAACCCCGCGCAGGTGGGGCTGGTGGGGCACGGCTTCGGCGCGGCCGCCGCGGTCCTGGCCGCCTCCTCGCGTCCGCTGCTCGGCCGTCCGCAGATCCCGGTCCGGGCGCTGGCCACCCTGTTCCCGGCGCCGTCCACCCGGCAGCTGCTGCCGGCGGCGGCCGAGGTGACCGCGCCGGCGCTGATCCTGGCCGCCGACGACCAGACGGACTCACTGACCGGCAACGCCGTGCAACTCGCCCACACCCTCGGCGGCGATGTGGTGTTGCGCACGTTGGCCGGGGCCACCAACCGGGGGCTGCTGGAGAAGCGCTCCCTCAAGACCCTGATCGGGGTCAACGGCGCCGACAAGGCCACCCACAAGACGGTCCGCGCCCAGCTCACGGGCTATTTGCTGCACACCCTGACCGGCGACGACCACTATGCGCCGTTCGCGGACCCGGAGGCGGTCTTCCCGGACGCACTGGGAGTGGAGCCGGGGCAGGTGCGGCCGGCCGACAACGATCACATCGCCCAGCTGCTCGGCGCGAAACCCTTCGCCGACGACAAGAAAGGGCAACCGCGTATCGCCGGGTAAACTCGGCGACCATGTGTGGAATCGTCGGATACGTCGGGCAGCGCGACGCCCTGGACATCGTCGTCGAAGCCCTGCGGAGGATGGAATACCGCGGCTACGACTCGGCGGGCGTGGCCATCGCCGACGGTCGGGGGACCATCGCGGTGGAGAAGAAGGCCGGCCGGCTGCAGAACCTGGAGAAGGTCATCGCCGAGGTGGGCCCGGCCGCGCTGACCGGCTCGACCGGCATGGGACACACCAGGTGGGCCACCCACGGCCAGCCCACCGACCGCAACGCCCACCCGCACACCAGCTGCGACGGCAAGGTGGCGGTGGTCCACAACGGCATCATCGAGAACTACGCCCCGCTGCGGGCCGGTCTCGAGGACGCCGGCATCGAGTTCTCCTCCGACACCGACACCGAGACCGCGGTGCACCTGCTCGAACGCGAGTACCTGACCGGCCCGGACGCCGGTGACTTCGTGGCCAGCGCCTACCGCACACTGCGCCGGCTCGAGGGTGCGTTCACGCTCGTCTTCATGCACGCCGATCATCCCGGCACCATCGTCGCCGCCCGCCGTTCGACCCCGCTGGTAGTCGGTGTGGGCGACGGCGAGATGTTCGTCGCCTCGGACGTCACCGCCTTCATCGAGCACACCCGCAACGCGGTGGAGCTGGGCCAGGACGAGGTGGTGGTGATCACCGCCGACGAATACGTGATCACCGACTTCGACGGCGAGCCCACCGGCGGCAAGCCGTTCCACATCGACTGGGATCTGGCCGCCGCCGAGAAGGGCGGCTACGACTACTTCATGCTCAAGGAGATCGCCGAGCAGCCCGAGGCGCTCGAGAGCACTCTGATGGGCCACCTGGAGGGCGGCCGCATCGTGCTCGACGAGCAGCGGCTCTCCGACGACGACCTGCGCGACGTCGACAAGGTCTTCGTGGTGGCCTGCGGCACCGCCTACCACGCCGGCCTGATCGCCAAGTACGCCATCGAGCACTGGACCCGGCTGCCCGTCGAGGTGGAGCTGGCCAGCGAGTTCCGCTACCGGGACCCGGTCCTGGACCGGTCCACCCTGGTGGTGGCGATCAGCCAGTCCGGCGAGACCGCCGACACCCTCGAGGCGGTCCGGCACGCCAAGGACCAGAAGGCCCGCGTGCTGGCCATCTGCAACACCAACGGCGCGCAGATCCCGCGCGAGTCCGATGCGGTGCTCTACACCCACGCCGGACCGGAGATCGGGGTGGCCTCCACCAAGTGCTTCCTGGCCCAGATCGCCGCCGCCTACATGGTGGGGCTGGCGCTGGCCCAGGCCGTCGGCACCAAATACCCCGACGAGGTGGTCCGCGAGTTCAACGCCCTCGAGGAGATCCCGGCCGCCGTGGCCGAGGTCCTCGAACAGATGGGGCCGGTGCGCGACCTGGCCCGCAGCTACGCCACCAGCGACACCGTGCTGTTCCTGGGCCGGCACGTGGGCTACCCGGTGGCGCTCGAGGGCGCACTCAAACTCAAGGAGCTCGCCTACATCCACGCCGAGGGCTTCGCGGCCGGCGAACTCAAGCACGGGCCGATCGCGCTGATCGAGGACGGGCTGCCGGTGATCGTGGTGATGCCGTCCCCGGTGGGCCGGGCGGTGCTGCATTCGAAGATGGTCAGCAACATCCGGGAGATCCAGGCGCGCGGCGCCCGCACCATCGTGATCGCCGAGGCCGACGATGCCGCGGCCGCCGCGGTCGCCGATCACCTGATCCCGATCCCGCACACCCAGACGCTGCTGCAGCCGCTGGTCTCGACCGTGCCGCTGCAGGTCTTCGCCGCCACCGTGGCCCAGGAGCGCGGCTACGACGTGGACAAGCCGCGCAACCTCGCCAAATCCGTGACGGTGGAATGAGCCGATGATCGGTTACCACCGCGTCGAGGCGATCCGGGCCGCCGAGGAGGCGACCGGCGAACTGCTGACCGGCGGGGTGCTGATGGCCCGCGCCGCCTCCGGTGTCGCCCGCGTCGGTGCGGCAGAGCTGCGGCGGCGCTGCGGCGCCGTCTACGGCCGACGCGTGGGTCTGGTGGTCGGTGCCGGCAACAACGGCGGCGACGCCCTCTACGCCGGTGCGCTGCTGCGGGCACGCGGGGTGGCCGTCGACGCGGTCCTGCTGGCCCCCGACCACGCCCATCGCGGCGGTCTCGCCGCGCTGACCGCGGCCGGCGGACGGATCGTGGACCGGCTCGAGCCCAGCAGCGACCTGGTGATCGACGCGGTGGTCGGACTCGGCGGGCACGGCCCGCTGCGCCCGGCGGCCGCCGCGGCCTTCGCCGCCGTGACCGGCGTCCCGGTGCTCGCCGTGGACCTGCCGTCCGGGGTGGACGCCGACACCGGTCGGGTGCACGAGCCGTCCGTGCGGGCGGCGGTGACGGTGACCTTCGGGGTGCCGCGGCGCGCACACCTGCTGGCGGCACCGCACTGCGGCCGCCTGGAGGTGATCGATCTGGGCCTGACGCTGCCGGCACCGGACCTGGCCGCCCTGACCGACGCGGAGGTGGCCGCCGGCTGGCCGCTGCCGGGCCCGGACGACGACAAGTACACCCAGGGGGTGGTGGGCATCGTGGCCGGCTCGGCCACCTATCCGGGTGCGGCGGTGCTGTCCACCTCGGCGGCGGTGGCCGCCACCTCCGGTATGACCCGCTACGCCGGAACAGCCCGCGAGGAGGTGCTCGCCCGGCACCCCGAGGTGGTCGCGGTGAGCGAGCTCGCCGATGCCGGCCGGGCGCAGGCCTGGGTGGTGGGCCCGGGACTGGGCACCGATGCCGTTGCCGCCGACCTGCTGCGACAGGTGCTGGACCGTGACGTTCCGGTCCTGGTCGACGCCGACGGGCTGACGCTGCTCGCCGCACAGCCGGAACTGCTCGCCGCGCGCAGCGCCCCGACCCTGCTCACCCCGCACGCCGGGGAGTTCGCCCGGCTGGCCGGATCGCCGCCCGGAACGGACCGCGCCGCGTCCACGGCCGCCCTGGCCGACCGGCTCGGCGCCACCGTCCTGCTCAAAGGCCGGATCACGCTGGTCGCCGACCCCGGACAGAGCGTGGTCTACGGCAACGACGCCCAGGGCTCGTGGGCGGCCACCGCCGGGGCCGGCGACGTGCTCTCGGGCATCGCCGGCGCCCTGCTGGCGGCGGGCCGCGAGCCGCGCTGGGCCGGGGCGGCCGCCGCCCGTCTGCACGCCCGGGCCGCGGCTCTGGCCAGCGGGGGTGCACCCATCGGAGCCGGCGCCCTGGCCGCCGCGCTACCCGCAGCGCTCGCGGCGCTCCTGGCAGAATGGACACCGTGACCGCTTCTCCCGCACCCGAATCGGCCGCGCTGACGGCCGTGGTGAACACCGACGCCATCGCGGCCAACACCGCGCTGGTCGCCGAGCGCGCGGGCACCGGTGTGATCGCGGTGGTCAAGGCCGACGGCTACGGTCACGGCGCCGTGCCCGCCGCCCGCGCCGCGCTGGCCGGCGGGGCCGCCGAACTCGGCGTGGCGCATGTACCGGAGGCGCTCGGGCTGCGGGCCGCCGGCATCGACGCGCACATCACCTCCTGGCTGCACACCCCGGTCACCGACTTCGGCGCCGCCATCGCCGGCGACGTCGATCTGGCGCTGTCCTCCCCGCGGCAGCTGGCGGCCGTGGTGGCCGCGGCCCACGAGCAGGGGGTGACCGCCACCATCTCGCTGAAGGTGGACACCGGGCTGGGCCGCTCGGGGATCGGCGCCGACGAATGGGACGAGACCGCCCGCGCGGTGGCCGCCGCGCAGGCCGAGGGAGCGGTGCGGCTCCGGGCCATGATGTGTCACCTGGCGTTCGGCGATGAGCCGGAGAACCCGCTGAACTCGCTGCAGGCGCAGCGCCTCGACGAGGCGAGCGCCGACCTGGTCCGGCTCGGCGTCCGGCCGGAACTCATGCACCTGGCGAACTCGCCGAGCGCGCTGACCCGGCCCGATCTGGCGCGGGATCTGGTGCGTCCGGGCATCGCCCTCTACGGCTATTCGCCGATCGTCGGCCGCGACTTCGGCCTCACCCCGGCGATGACGCTGGCCGCCCGGGTGGCGCTGGTCAAGAAGGTCCCGGCCGGGCAGGGCATCTCCTACAGCCACACCTGGACGGCGCCTGCCGACACCACCATCGCGGTGGTGCCGGCCGGCTACGCCGACGGGGTGCCGCGCCTGCTCTCGGGCCGGATGCAGGTGCACATCAACGGCCGCCGCTTTCCCAATGTGGGACGGATCTGCATGGACCAGCTGGTCGTCGACCTCGGCCGGGACGGCGGCGGGGTGCGCGAGGGTGATCTGGCGGTGCTCTTCGGGCCCCCGTCGCCGCAGGCCACCGAGCCGGTGCCGTCGGCCACCGACTGGGCCGAGGAGATCGGCACCATCGACTACGAGATCGTCAGCGGGGTCGGCGGCCGGGCCCGGCGGGTCTACGTGGGCACCGCCGGCCGCAGTGCGGGGGACCGCGATGACTGAACCCGAGCAGCGCCGGTCGGCCTGGAGTTCCGGTCTGGGACAGGCGGGTTCGCTCGGTGCGAGCACCGCCGGCGCCTTCCGGCGGCGCCGCCGGCGGCGCAAGGCGGGCACCGCCGTGGATCCGTACGCCGGCGAGAACTTCAAGATCATCTACGACGACGACTCGTCGACGGTGATCGCCGACGACGGGGTGGCGCTGGCGGTGCGCACCGTGCTCACCGGCGATCCGGACAAGGAGCCGGAGCTCACGGTGATCTTTATGCACGGTTTCACTTTGCGGATGGCGTCCTGGCACTTCCAGCGCTTCCAGCTCGCGCAGCGCTGGGCCGACAAGAACGTCCGGATGGTCTTCTACGATCAGCGCGGCCACGGCGCCAGCGACCCGGCACCCAAACCGAGCTGTTCGATCGCCCAGCTCGGTGAGGATCTGGCCGCGGTGATCCGCGCGGTCGCACCCACCGGACCGGTTGTGCTGGTGGGCCATTCGATGGGCGGCATGACCATCATGGCGCTCGCCCGCAGCCACCCGGAGCTCTTCGGGCACGCCCGCGGCAAGGTGGCCGGGGTGGCGCTGGTGTCCACCGCCGCCCGCGGCATCACCGAAGCCGGCCTGGGGGAGGGCCTGAACAATCCGATCGTCGACGCGCTGCGCGTCTCGGTGCGCTACTTCCCGGGGCTGGTGCAAGCCGGCCGCGGCATCACCCGCCAGGCGGTCGAGCCGGTGCTGGCCGCCGCCAGCTTCGGCCCGGACTTCTACAGCCCGGCCACCGAGCACGCCGTGGAGGCGATGATCCAGAACACCTCGATCGCCTCGATGGTGAACTTCCTGCACGCCCTGGAGAGCCACGACGAGTCCACCGCGCTGCCGGTGCTCGCCCAGGTCCCCACGGTGGTGATGTGCGGCGAGGAGGACCGGCTCACGCCGCTGGCCAACTCGGTGCGCGCCTTCTCCGAACTCGGCGACGATGCGCGGCTGCGGATCGGCGACGGCTGCGGGCACATGCTGCCGATGGAGAGCCCGGAACTGGTCACCGACGGCATCGTCGACCTGGTGGAACGCTCGCGCCTGGCCCGCAACCGGCCCCGCATCCCGTGGCGGAAGGCGCGCAGTGAGCGGTGACGGACACCCTCGGGTCCAGCGCGGACAGCCCGGCCGGGCCGTGCTCCCCGAGACCGCCGACACCGAAGACCTGGGTCGGGCGCTGGCCGGTGTGCTGCGGGCCGGCGACCTGGTGATCCTGGACGGACCGCTGGGGGCGGGCAAGACGGCGCTGACCCGCGGCCTGGGCGCCGGACTCGGCGTGGCCGGCCGGATCTCGTCGCCCACCTTCATCATCGCCCGCGAACACCGGCCGGGGCGGCCCGGCGGGCCGGGACTGATCCACGTCGACGCCTACCGGCTGGGCGGACTGGACGATCTGGACGCACTGGACCTGGACACCGACCTCGACGACAGCGTGGTGGTGGTCGAATGGGGTGAGGGCGTGGCCGAACGGCTCGTCGACGAATACCTGCTGGTGCGGCTGCGGCGCCCGGAAGACTCCGCGGACGGCTCCGAGGTGCGCACCGCCGACTGGGAATGGGTGAGCAATGACTGACACCGGCGGCACCGCCACGGTGCTGACCATCGACACGTCCACCGGCTCGGTGGTCACCGGGGTGGTGCGGCTCGGTCCGGGCGGCCCGCGGCCGCTGGCGCAGCGGGTGGTCGACGATCACCGGCGGCACGCCGAGGTGCTCACCACACTGATCAAGGAGGCGCTCGCCGAGGCTTCGGTGACCGGAGGCGAGCTGGACGCGGTGATCGTGGGCTGCGGCCCGGGCCCGTTCACCGGGCTGCGGGTGGGGATGGCCACCGGCGCGGCCTACGCCGATGCACTGGACCTGCCCGTCTACGGGGTGTGCTCACTCGACGCGATCGCCGCCGCCGAGCCGCAGGCCGTCGGCGACGGTCCGGTGCCGACGATGCTGGTGGTGACCGATGCGCGACGCCGCGAGGTGTACTGGGCGCGCTACGACCACGGCCGGCGGGTGGCCGGTCCCGAGGTGAGCCGGCCCGACGAGCTGGCCGCGGCGCTGGCCGGCGATCCGCCCGCCGTGGTGGTGGGCGATCCGGCGTTCACCTCGCGGTTCGGCCCGGCGGGAACGGCCACCGTGCCCACCCCGGCCGCACTGGCCGCGGTCGGGGCGGAACTGCTGGGTACCGAGCCTGCCCCGCTCACTCCGCTCTACCTGCGGCGCCCCGATGCGGTGGAGCTCAAGGACCAGCGCCGCAAGTCGCTGCTGTGAGCACCGGGCTGCTCGTCGACGCCCTGACGCCGGCGGATCTGCCGCGCTGCGCCGAACTCGAGGCGCAGATCTTCGCCGGCGACTCGCCGTGGCCGCTGGCCGGTTTCGTCGCCGAACTGCGCGCCGCCCACAACCGCTACTTCGCGCTGCGCACCGGGCCGGGTGCCCCGGTCGCCGGCTACGCCGGGATCGCCGTGCTCGGTCCGGTCGGGGCACACGAATGCGAGATCCACACCATCGCCGTCGACCCGGTGCTGCGCGGCCGCGGCGGAGGGCGGGCACTGCTGGCCGCCCTGCTGGACGTCGCCGACGGCCTGGAAGTTGCCGACGGTCAGGTCACCCCGGTATTCCTGGAGGTGCGCACCGACAACGCGCCGGCCATCTCGCTCTACCGGGACACCGGCTTCGGGATCGCCGGGCTGCGCCGCAACTACTATCAGCCTTCCGGCGCCGACGCCTACACCATGGTGCGCCCCGCCCCGCCGGACGACGAGGGGGAGAACGCGCCGTGATCGTGATGGGCATCGAGAGCTCGTGCGACGAGACCGGGATCGGCATCGTCTCCTGGGACGGCGAGCGCGCCACCCTGCTGGCCGACGAGGTGGCCTCGAGCGTGGATCAGCACGCCCGCTACGGCGGGGTGGTGCCCGAGGTGGCCTCCCGCGCGCACCTCGAGGCCATCGTGCCGACCATGCGCCGGGCCCGCGAGGCGGCCGGCATCGACCGCCCCGATGCGATCGCCGTGACCATCGGCCCGGGACTGGCCGGTGCGCTGCTGGTGGGCGTGGCCGCGGCCAAGGCCTATGCGCTGGCCTGGGATGTGCCGCTGTACGCGGTGAACCACCTCGGCGGGCACGTGGCCGTCGACACCCTCGAGCACGGGCCGATGCCGCCGGCGGTGGCGTTGCTGGTCTCCGGCGGGCACACGCATCTGCTCGGCGTGGACGACCTGTCGCAGCCCATCGCCGAACTGGGCACCACGATCGACGACGCCGCCGGTGAGGCCTTCGACAAGGTGGCGCGTCTGCTGGACCTGGGCTATCCGGGTGGGCCGGCGCTCGACGCGGCCGCCGCCGACGGCGACCGCGAGGCGATCGCCTTCCCGCGGGGCCTGACCGGTCCGCGCGATGCCCGCTACGACTTCTCGTTCAGCGGCCTCAAAACGGCCGTCGCCCGCTATGTGGAGGGCGAGGTGCGGGCCGGCCGCCGGGTGAGCATCCCCGACGTGGCGGCCTCCTTCCAGGAGTCGGTGGCCGACGTGCTCACCGCCAAGGCATTGCGCGCCTGCGGCGATCGCGGGGTGGACACCCTGGTGCTCGGCGGCGGGGCCACCGCCAACTCGCGGATCCGTGAGCTGGCCGCCGAGCGGGCGGCTGCCGCCGGCGTGGACCTGCGGGTGCCCAAGCCGCGGCTGTGCACCGACAACGGGGTGATGATCGCGACCCTCGGCGCCCACGTGATCGGCGGTGGCACCCCGCCGTCGCCGCTGACCGTCGCCTCCGACCCGGGAATGTCGGTTCAGGTCAGCGCGCTGTAGCGGGCGGTTCCGGCCACCGGCGCGACATGGCACTGTCCGGGGTTGAGCGCTGGCACTCGCATAGGTAGAGTGCTAGTCGGCACTGGTTCGTTCGCCGCGGCACCCGCGACGACGCGGCAGCGATCCGAAGCCGTCAACGTTCATCAGCAGTGAATAGAGAAGGACTGACATCGTGGCAGGCGTGAACATCAAGCCGCTTGAGGACAAGATCCTCGTGCAGGCCGTTGAGGCCGAGACGACCACCGCTTCGGGCCTGGTCATCCCCGACTCCGCCAAGGAGAAGCCCCAGGAGGGCAAGGTCATCGCCGTCGGCCCCGGCCGCTGGGACGATGAGGGCGAGCACCGGATCCCGGTGGACGTCAAGGAAGGCGACACCGTCATCTACAGCAAGTACGGCGGCACCGAGATCAAGTACGAGGGCGAGGAGTACCTGATCCTCTCCGCTCGCGACGTGCTGGCCGTCCTCGGCTGACACAAGAGACAAGACGACGAAGCCCCGGTGGATCTCCACCGGGGCTTCGTCGTCGGTTCTGCCGTCGCCGCCGATGCCGGGGCACCGGTGCCGGCGGCGCGGCGCGATCAGGAGGCCAGCGGCCGGCTCAGCTGCCGGCGGCGGATCAGATTCCGCTCGTGCTCACTCAGGCCGCCCCAGATGCCGTAGGGCTCGTCCACCGCCAGTGCGTGCTCGCGGCACTGGATGATCACCGGGCAGCCGTTGCACACCTGCTTGGCGCGCCGCTCGCGCTGCATTCTGGCGCGGCCGCGCTCGCCCTCCGGGTGGAAGAAGACCGACGAATCCAGACCGCGGCAGTCGCCGAGGCGCTGCCAGTCCCAGAAGTCGGCATTGGGTCCGGGCAGGCGGTCTGCGGTGGTGGTCACTGTGAACTCCTTGCTCAAGGTCCGCGTCTCGCGGGCGTGTTCATCGCTTGCAAGGCTCAAACTAGGCGGCGCCGATCTGGCCCGTCAAACAACGAATTCAGGCCATCTGAACTGCGTCTTTGCTGTTCGGTTAACGTACGATGAGCCGTCTGGGAATTCCACGTGGACCCGTAACGGGACAGAAACAATCGGGGGCCGCCGGGGCACCTTCCGGCAATCTGGGACGCTGATTGTTAACGCTGGCGAAAGCTCCGAGGCGGCGAGATCTACGCCACAGTGAGGACGACATGACCGATGTGACCCGATGGTGGGCGGCCGTCGAACTCGGTGCGCGCGGCCGTGCCGCGGCCGCCCGGACCGAACTCAACGCTCTCGACGCCGATCCGGGCACCGCACCGGCAGTACGCTCTCTGGCGCACAGTACGCGAGGTTCGCTCACTCGGCAGGCCGGCGGGCACGCCGTCGCCCGCGCCGCCGACGGTGCGGCCTGCGCGCTGGTGGCGACGGCGGTCCGGGACGGCGGGCTCGCCGGCCGCGGCTGGACGTCCGCGCCGTGGACCGCGGCGGCCTGGGCCGACGGCCTGATCGGACTGGCCGCCGACGCTCTCGGGATCGGCGACTTCCGGGCCGCCGACACCCTGCTCGGTCGCACCGAGAGCTTCCTCGACTCGCTCGCCGACGACCCGGCGGCCGATTGGCGCACGCTCGCACGGGTCCGCCTGCGGGCGGCCTGGGTGCGCACCGAGTGGGCCCTCTACAGCGGCCGTATCGCCGCCGCGCACGCGCAGACGGGGCGGCTGCAGTCGGCTGCGGCGGCGGTGCCCTCGCAGCGTCACCGGCTCAAGACCACGCTGATCCTCGCGGCGGTCGCCGCGGCCTCGGACAAAACCGGCGATGCGGTCGCGCTGGCTGAGGACAGCCGCCGCCGGGCCGCCGCACAGGGCGCTCTGCCGCTGCTCTGGGCCGCGGAGAGCATGCTCATGTCGCTGCCCCCATACCCCCAAGATATAGCCTCTGACGTGCGCAGACTCCGCGATGAACTTGCCCTTCGGGGGATGCCCTTCGCGCCCCTGCGGCCCGGTGAGCGACACGGTCGTTAAGGTGGACGGGTGCCACCCGGACAGCTCCCTGCTCAGATCCGGGGTGTGGCATCGATCATCCGTGTAACACTTCGATCACTCTCCGGCGATGAAACTGACAGGTGAGGCGCTGCACGAGGCAGTCCGTCTGGCAAAGGACGGAGACCGGCGGGCGCTGAACTCAGTGCTCGAGAGTGTTCGGGATCCGGTCCTGCGCTACTGCCGGGCACGCATCGGTGCGGCCGAGAGGCATCTCTTCTCGGCTGACGACGTGGCTCAGGAGGTGTTGATGGCGGTGATGACGGCTCTGCCCCGGTACGAAGACCAGGGGCGGCCCTTCATGGCGTTCGTCTACGGCATCGCCTCCCACAAGGTGGCCGACGCGATGCGTACCGCGGCACGCACCAAGGCCGATCCGGTCGAGGACGTCCCCGAGGTGGTCGACTTCTCGTCCGGTCCCGAACAGCACGCTCTCGACAGCGACGCCAGCGCCCGCATGCGCGAGCTGCTGGAGGTCCTGCCGGAGAAGCAGCGCGAGATCCTGGTGCTGCGTCTGGTGGTCGGACTCTCCGCGGAGGAGACCGCCGAGATGGTCGGCAGCAGCCCCGGCGCCGTCCGCGTCGCACAGCACCGGGCACTGGGCAAGTTGAAGAAACTACTGGATCCGGGAGGTGCGCGATGAACGAGAACGATCCCCGGTTCATCGACCCCCGCTCCGGCGAGGCCGCGTCGGTGGACCTGACCGCGGTACACCGGGACGACGAGTTCCTCGATGCCATCGCCGACGGACGGTCGGTGCCGCTGGACGATCCGGCGACCGCCGAACTGGCGGGCCTGATGTTCGCCTGGCGCACCGAGGTGCTGGCGGATCCGCCGCCGGCCCGGCCGACGCTCACCGACGTGGAGACTGCGATCGCCGCCGAGCAGGCCGCGCTGCGCCGCCGCTCCACCACCCGCAACCTGCGTCTCGTCTCCGGAGCCGCCGGCATCCTGGCGCTGGCCGGCGCCGGGCTGATGGTGATGAGCGAGAACTCGCAGCCGGGTGACCCGCTGTGGTCGGTCAAGAAGGTGGTCTTCGCCAGCGAGGCAGAGCAGACTCAGGCCCGGGTCGACGTGCAGAGCACGCTCGAATCGGCCCAGGAGGCGGTCGACGCCGGCGACGACGTCCGCGCCGACCAGCTGATCACCAAGGCCCAGGGGCAGCTCGAGCCGATCAACGATCGGGACACCCGCGAGCGGATGCAGCAGTGGATCCGCCGGTTGCAGGACGACAACGGCGACCACCCGGCCACCACCGACACCTCGGCGCCCGACGCGGCGACCCTGCCGTCCGATGTGACCGGCCAGGACCCGTCGTCCTCGGTCACGGTGACGATCCCGTCCGACTCCTCGTCGTCGAGCGTGCCGTCCTCGCCGTCGCCGTCGTCGAGTGTGCCGAGCAGCAGCACCACGCCCAGCGCCACCTCGTCGAGCGAGGCGCCCGCGCCCTCGACGACGGTCACCGCGGACCGCTCGGTCCCGGTCAGCTGACCGGGGCGGCGGGACGGTGCGCGAGCGCCGTCAGCGGCGTTCGTTGCGGTAGATCAGATAGGCGTCGGTGAATCCGCGGCAGTACTCCCAGGTCACATAGTCCTCGGGGCGCGGATCGACGGCCGGCTCGTGCGGCCGGACGGAACCGTCGGCCAGCAGCTGACTCAGACTGGCGCGCAGCATGTCCCAGTCGTGGAAGTGATCTTCGTGACAGTCCTCGCAGACCACCACCAGGCCGCGGATACCGCGGGGCGCGAGCAGCGACTCGTAGACCTCGAGATCCTCCAGGTCGTCCTGGACGGCGCGACGTTCCTGCTCATCGAGAGGAACGGCCGGTTCGAGAGCGTCGAGAGCCGCCGCGGGGTCGCTCGGATCGTCCGCGAAGGGATCCGGCGGCATTCCTGGTGGCAAGTGGTCTCGCACACCCCCACCGTAGCCCATGCCGGCGGCCCGGATCGACCGTGACGAAGGCCTGTCGGGAAACGACGATAGAATGAGCAGATGACGCGTGTGCACACCGGTGGAGATGATCCCGAGAAGGTCGCGATGCTCGGCCTCACCTTCGACGACGTACTGCTTCTTCCGTCCGCCTCGGACGTGGTCCCCAATGCGGTGGACACCTCTTCCAAGCTGACCCGCGAGATCACCCTCAAGGTGCCGCTGGTGTCCTCGGCGATGGACACCGTCACCGAGGCGCGGATGGCCATCGCGATGGCCCGGGCCGGCGGCATGGGGGTGCTGCACCGCAACCTGTCGATCGAGGATCAGGCGTCGGCGGTCGAGACGGTCAAACGCTCCGAGGCCGGGATGGTCACCGACCCGGTGACCTGCCTGCCCACCAACACCCTCGCCGAGGTCGACGCCATGTGCGCCCGCTTCCGGATCTCCGGTCTGCCGGTGGTCGATCAGGCCGGCGAACTGGTCGGCATCATCACCAACCGCGACATGCGCTTCGAGCACGACCAGTCGCGCCCGGTCTCGGAGGTGATGACCCCGGCGCCGCTGATCACCGCGCAGGAGGGCGTCTCCGCGGAGGCCGCGCTGGGTCTGCTGCGCCGCCACAAGATCGAGAAGCTGCCGATCGTCGACGGCAACGGCCGGCTCACCGGGCTGATCACCGTCAAGGACTTCGTCAAGACCGAACAGCACCCCGATGCCACCAAGGACGCCGACGGCCGGCTGCTGGTCGGTGCCGCCGTGGGGGCGGGCGACGAAGCCTGGAAGCGTGCCATGGCGCTCGACGAGGTGGGCGTGGACGTGCTCGTCGTCGACAGTGCCCACGGCCATTCGTCCGGGGTGCTGGACATGATCGCCAAGCTCAAGGCCGAGATCGGCAGCCGGGTGCAGCTGATCGGCGGCAACATCGCCACCCGCAGCGGTGCGCAGGCGCTCATCGACGCCGGCGTGGACGCGGTCAAGGTGGGCGTGGGCCCGGGTTCCATCTGCACCACCCGCGTGGTGGCCGGTGTGGGCGCCCCGCAGATCACCGCACTGCTCGAGGCGGTCTCCGTGTGCAAGCCGGCCGGTGTGCCGGTGGTGGCCGACGGCGGTCTGCAGTACTCCGGCGACGTCGCCAAGGCGCTGGCCGCCGGCGCCTCCACGGCCATGCTCGGTTCGCTGCTGGCCGGCACCGCCGAATCCCCGGGAGAGCTGATCCTGGTGAACGGCAAGCAGTTCAAGAGCTACCGCGGCATGGGCTCGCTGGGTGCCATGCAGGGCCGCGGCCAGGGCAAGTCGTACTCCAAGGACCGCTACTTCCAGGACGACGTGCTGGCCGAGGACAAGCTGGTTCCCGAGGGCATCGAGGGACGGGTGCCCTTCCGCGGCCCGCTCTCGCAGGTGATCCACCAGCTCTCCGGCGGTCTGAAGGCCGCCATGGGTTACACCGGCAGCGCCACCATCGAGGATCTGCAGGGCGCGCAGTTCGTGCAGATCACCGCCGCGGGCCTGAAGGAATCGCACCCGCACGACATCACTCTCACCGCTGAAGCGCCCAACTACTACACTCGTTGATCGGCAGATCTGACGGCAGAAGAAAGGCGCACCGTTGCGTGACCTCGTCGAATTCGGCATGGGCAGAACTGCCCGGCGTACCTACGAGCTGGAGGACATCTCGATCGTCCCGTCTCGCCGGACGCGGTCGAGCAAGAACGTCTCCACCTCGTGGCAGATCGACGCCTACCGATTCTCGATGCCGATCCTGAACCACCCGACCGATGCGATCGGCTCCCCGGAGACCGCGATCGAACTCGGCCGGCTGGGCGCGCTGGGCACGATCAACGCCGAAGGGCTGTGGGCCCGGCACGAGGACGCCGACGCCAAGATCGCCGAAGTGGTGGCCCTGGCCGAGGCCGATCCGGACCCGTCGGCCGCGGTGCGCCTGCTCCAGCAGCTGCACGCCGCGCCCATCCGGCTCGACCGGATCGCGGCGGCCATCACCCAGATGCGTGACGCCGGCGTGACCAGCGCGGTGCGGGTGAGCCCGCAGCTGGCGCCGACGCTCACCCCGGCCCTGCTCGAGGCCGGTCTCGAGGTGCTGGTGGTGCACGGCACCATCATCTCCGCCGAGCACGTGGTGCTCGTCGACCGCGGCGCCGAGGATCTCGAGCCGGAGCCGCTGAACCTGAAGACCTTCATCGGCGACCTGGACATCCCGGTGATCGCCGGCGGCGTCCACGACCATCGCACCGCGCTGCACCTGATGCGCACCGGCGCGGCCGGCGTCATCGTCGGCTACGGTTCGGCCGAAGGCGCCACCACCACCGGCGAGGTGCTGGGCATCGGGGTGCCGATGGCCACGGCCATCGCCGACGCGGCCGCCGCCCGGCGCGACTACCTCGACGAGACCGGCGGCCGGTATGTGCACGTGATCGCCGACGGCGACCTGCACACCTCCGGCGACGTGGCCAAGGCGATCGCCTGCGGCGCCGACGCGGTGGTGCTGGGCACCCTGCTGGCGCAGGCGCAGGAGGCCCCCGGCCGCGGCTGGTACTGGCCGTCGGCGGCGGCGCACCCGGACACCCCGCGCGGCGCGGTGCTGCAGGTGGCGCCCGAGGGCGAGCGGCCCAGCCTGGCCACTGTGCTGACCGGGCCGTCGGACGATCCGGACGGCCACCTGAACCTGATCGGCGCGCTGCGCCGGTCGATGGCCAAGGCCGGTTACGCCGATCTCAAGGAGTTCCAGAAGGTCGGCCTGTCGGTTCGTGCCTGACCGGTTCGCCGGTTTGCCGCAGAACCGCCGGCGGGCCGACGGTGCCCTAGGCTGAGCGCGTGGAGCTGATGGAAGACGTCTTCGGCTGGGTCGCCCTCGGCTTCGAGGTGCTCGGCGCCCTGTGCATGGTGCTGGGGACGCTGCTCGCACTGGGCCTCGCGGTCCGCGCGCTGCGCCGCGGCCACCCCGGTGCGGACGTCTTCCAGAGTCTCCGGCGGACGCTCGGCGGGGCGATCATGCTCGGTCTGGAAGTGCTGATCGCCGCCGACCTGGTGCGCACCATCACCTCCAAACCGTCGCTCGAGGATGTGGCGGTGCTGGGCATCGTGGTGCTGATCCGGACCGTGCTCTCGCTGTCGATCTCGGTGGAGATCGAGGGGGTGCTGCCCTGGCGCCGGGCCCTGCTCACCAGCGGGGCGAGCGTGATCGCGGCCGAAGCGGGCCGGGATCGGGCGGCGGCCGCACGGGTCCCGGGCGGCCCGACGGGGGAGTCGGTGCCACAACCTTCTCAATGATCATTAGTATGGTTGCATGGCTCACACCGACTTCGACGTTCTGATCATCGGCTCCGGATTCGGCGGGAGCGTGAGTGCGCTGCGGCTGGTCGAGAAGGGCTATTCGGTGGGGGTGATCGAGGCGGGCCGCCGCTTCGAGGACGAGCAGTTCGCCAAGACCAGCTGGCGGCTGCACAAATGGCTGTGGGCACCCAAGTTCGGGCTGTACGGCATTCAGCGCATCCACCTGCTCAAGGACGTGATGATCCTGGCCGGCGCCGGAGTGGGCGGCGGTTCGCTGAACTACGCGAACACCCTCTACAAGCCGCCGACCCCGTTCTTCACCGACCCCACCTGGGCGCACATCACCGACTGGGAGTCGGAGCTGTCCCCGCACTACGACCAGGCCCGCCGGATGCTCGGCGTGGTCACCAATCCGACGTTCACCAACTCCGACCGGGTGATCAAGGAGGTCGCCGGGGAGATGGGGGTGGGCGAGACGTTCCGGATGACCCCGGTCGGCGTCTTCTTCGGCGCCAAGACCGGCGGCCGCGGCGCCCCCGGCCAGACCGTCGACGATCCGTACTTCGGCGGCGCCGGACCGCGCCGCACGGCCTGCACCGAATGCGGGGCGTGCATGACCGGCTGCCGGGTTGGCGCCAAGAACACCCTGCTGAAGAACTATCTGGGTCTGGCCGAGCGGGCCGGCGCGCAGATCATCGACCGCACCACCGTCGACCGGCTCGAGCAGCGTCCGGACGGCAGCTGGCTGGTCTCGGCGCGCGGATCGTCGTCGTGGGGGCCGTTCGGCTCGCGGCGGCGGCAGTACACCGCCGGTCAGGTGATCGTGGCGGCCGGCACCTTCAACACCCAGAAGATCCTGCACCGGGCCAAGGACACCACCCTGCCGCGGCTGTCGGACCGGCTGGGCGTGCTCACCCGCACCAACTCCGAATCGATCCTCGGCGCGATGAGCGCCCGGGTGGATCCGGCGTCGGACTACTCGGAGGGCGTGGCGATCACCTCGTCGTTCCATCCGGAGGAGAACACGCACATCGAGCCGGTGCGCTATGGCAAGGGCTCCAATGCGATCGCGTACCTGCAGACACTGCTCACCGACGGCGGCAGTATCCCGAACCGGCTGGGGCAGGTGCTCCGGCAGATCGTGAAGAACCCCTTCCTGCTGGTGCGGCTGCTGCTGGTGCGCCAGTGGAGCCAGCGCACGGTGATCGCCCTGGTGATGCAGAACAGCAACAGCTCGCTGACCACGTTCGTGCGTCGCCGCGGCCCGCTGCGCTACGTGACCAGCCGGCAGGGACACGGCGAACCGAATCCGACCTGGATCCCGAAGGGCAACGAGGCTACCCGGCGGATGGCCGCCAAACTCGACGGTGGGGTGGCCGGCGGCACCTGGGGCGATGTCTTCAACATGCCGCTCACCGCGCACTACCTGGGCGGGTGCGTGATCTCCGAGAGCCCGGACGACGGCGTCATCGACCCCTACCACCGGGTGTGGAACTATCCGACCCTGCACGTGACCGACGGTGCGGCGATCACCGCCAATCTGGGCGTGAATCCGTCGCTCTCGATCTCGGCGCAGGCCGAACGCGCGATCTCGCTGTGGCCCAATAAGGGTGACGCCGATCCACGCCCCGCGCAGGGCGAGCCCTACCGCCGGCTCGCCCCGGTGACGCCGGCCGCCCCGGTGGTGCCCGCCGCCGCCCCGGGTGCGCTGCGGCTGCCGATCACCCCGGTCGACGCGCGCACCGCGCAGTCGATCGACGAGTTGTCCAAGGCGGCCGGCGCTCCGCAGCTCGACGAGGACGTCGCCGTCGACTGACACGTGCAGAATTTGGGCACTGTAAGGCGGATCCAGTCCGCCTTACAGTGCCCAAGTTCTTACAGTGCCCAAGTTCTGTGGCTGCGCCCGCGATCAGTCGAGACCGCGCGCGGCCAGGGTTTCGGCGAAGCCGTCGGCCACGGCCAGCGCCGCCAGTACGGTCGGGACGATCAGCACCCGCGGTCCGGGGCGCAGGCCGCGCGCCCGGCGCGCCTGATCCACCTGACCGAAGATCTCCGCGATCAGCGGGATGGAGCGGATGGTCAGCGCCAGTGCCAGGGCGATCAGATCGGTGCGCACCCCCAGCCGGGCCAGCGGGCGCAGGCCGGTCATGATGGCGTCGAGCATGTCATTGGTGCGGGTGGTGAGGGTGACCACCGCCGCCAGTGCGATGGCGGCGGCCAGCACGGCGCACACCACCAGCGCCCGGTGCCAGTCGGTGAGCACGGTCTGAATCACCATCAGGAACACCACCAGCCACAGGGCGCCCTTCATCAGCGGCCAGGCCCGCCGGGGGCCGATGCCGGCCAGCACGAAGACCGCGATCACGGCACCGGCGGTCACGGCCGCGCCGACCAGGTCGTGCACACAGATGCTCATCGCGATGATCGCCCCGAACAGGGCGAGCAGTTTCAGTCCGGCCGGCAGCCGGTGGATCGGTGAGTGCCCGGGCACATAGGTGCCGATCACGCTCACGAGCCCATCAGCTTCCGGTAGTGGTCCACCGCCGGGCCGGGTGCGTCGTCGGCGACGATCCGGCCGTCGTCGATCACCAGCACCCGGTCGAAGCCGGTGAGCATGTCCAGGTCGTGGGTGAGCACGATCAGCTGTTCGTCCAGGCCGGTGAGGGCCCGCTGCAGCATCCGGCTGTTGCGCAGGTCGAGCATGGTGGTCGGTTCGTCGGCCACCAGGATCCGCGGGCCGATCACCATGATCGAGGCGAGCGCCAGCAGCTGCTTCTGGCCGCCGGAGAGCGTGTGCGAGGGCTGGTCGGCCTGGTCGAGGAGGCCGAAGTCGGCGAGTACGGTGCGGGCCCGTTCGCGGCGCTCCCGCTTGTCGCCGATCGTGCGGGTCAGTGACAGCTCGATGTCCTCGGCGACCGTCGGCATGATGATCTGCCGGTCCGGGTCGGCGAAGATGAAACCCACGTCGCGGCGCACCGCGCGCTTGTTCTTGGCCACGTTGCGGCCATTGACGGTGACGGTGCCGCTTTCGGGCAGGATGAGCCCGTTCATCATCCGGGCCAGCGTCGACTTCCCGCTGCCGTTGGCCCCGATGATGCCGATCCGGTGTTCGGTGAGCTCCACGCTGATCCCGTGCAGGACGGGCCGGCCGTCGAACGAGTGCCCGACGCCGTCGAAAGCGATGGAGTTGCCGGTCATGGTTGCGCGGGAACGGCGGTGCGGCGCAGCCGGATCGGCGGGATCAGGCCCGGCCGGCCGCGGTGCACCTGCTGGGCGACCAGGGCGGCCACGGCGGCCTTGAGTAGGTCGCCGATGATGAACGGACCGTTCACCGCGGCGGCGGCGCCGACGCTCATGTCGGCGCGCACCATCAGCCAGATCGAACCGATGACGTAGACCAGCAGGGCGCCGCCGAGCGCGTTGATCACAAAGCCCAGCCACAGCCGGTAGCGCGGCATCATCATCGCGGTGGCGAGGCCGATCACGAATGCGGCCGGCAGGAAGGCGACGAAGAAGCCGCCCGTCGGGGAGCTCAGCGAGACCATGCCGGTGCGGCCGCCGGCCAGGATCGGCAGGCCGGCCAGCGCCAGCACCATGAAGATGAGCACCGCCAGGGTGCCCTTCTTGGGACCGAGGATCGCACCGGCCATCATCACGCCCATGCTCTGCAGGGTGATGGGGACGCCGCTGGACAGATTGAGCTGCCCGGGGACGCCGAGGACGGCGATCAGCGCGGCGAATACCGCGGCTTGCGTCAGGTCCGCGACCGACAGGGAGAGTCTCTGCACGCCATCAGGGTATTCCGCGGCCCGGGATGCGATCATCCGCCCTACTACTTCGGACGGAAGTCACTACAGTGGGTCCAGCCGATCAGGAGGTCCGATGACGCCGCCAGAGCCCTTCCATCCCGAGCTGCGGCGTGCACGCTGGATGCCCCGGGCCTCGATCGGGCCGCGCACCACCCGGTTGCTGCGGCTGCCGATCCCCGGCAGCCGGCGCACCCGCGGGGTGAGGGTCGAGACCGTCACGGCGCCCGGCCCGGCCGGGGATCTGAAGCTGCGGGTGTTCCGACCCGAGGATGCCGCCGGGCCCCGTCCGGCGCTGCTGTGGATGCACGGCGGCGGTCTGCTGATCGGGGCGCCCGAACAGGACGACGAGCACAACCTCGAACTGGTCCGGCGGCTGGGCATCGTCGTCGTCGCACCGCGGTACCGGCTGGCACCCGAGCATCCGGGGCCGGCGGCGATCGACGACGTCACCGCGGCGTTCCGGGCGATGGTCGACGGCGCGGCGCGGCTGGGGGTGGATCCGGAACGCATCGCGATCGGCGGGGCCAGCGCCGGCGGTCTGCTCACCGCGGCGCTCGCGCAACGGCTGCGCGACGAGGGCGGCGCCCAGCCGGTGTTCCAGGTGCTGGTGTATCCGATGCTCGACGACCGGACCGTTCTGCGCACCGACATCGACGAGAGACATGTGCGGCTGTGGACGGCCAAGAGCAATCGTTACGCCTGGCGCGCGCATCTGGGGGAGGCGGCCTTCGGTGAACGGGTGGACCCGTATCTGGTGCCGGCCCGCTGCGCGGATCTGTCCGGGCTGCCGCCGGCGTGGATCGGGGTGGGTTCGCTGGACCTGTTCCGCGACGAGGACGCGGCGTACCGGGATGCGTTGCGCGCGGCGGGCGTGACCTGCGACTGGCTGGAGGTGCCCGGCGCCTTCCACGGCTTCGACGCACTGTTCCGCCGGGCCGGGGTGAGCCGGGAGTTCCTGGGCGCGCAGGCCGAGGCGCTGCGGGGCGGCCTGCGCGGCGGGGAAACGGAACGATGATCACCGGGGGACGGCGATGAAGACCAACCAGCTCTTTCGTGACGGCTTCTTCAAGGACGCCGATTTCGACTTCGCCGTGCGCTGTGTGCTCGGCGGCTGCGCCTTCGGTGCGGCGGAGGCGGGGGAGGTGCTGGCGACGATCGACGGGGTGCGCTCGGGCGATCACCGGCACTGGTTCGACGCCTGGTCGTCCACCGCGCAGCGGGTGCACCAGTTCGCCGACGACCAGGCCGCCGCCGGGAACCGGGTGAGCGCGGCCGGCGCCTACCTGCGGGCCGCGAGCTACTTCGGGGTGGCGGTCGACGCGGTGAGCGCGCTCGGCGACGAGGAGTTGCTGCTGCCGGCCTTCCGTCGGCACCGGTCCGCCTGGGACGGTTTCGTCGGGGCCGTGGACGTGCCGGTGGAACCGGTGGCGATCCCGTACGGCGAGAGCACCCTGCCCGGCTTCCTCTTCCGGCCGGTCGGAACGGTGCGGCCGCGGCCGACTGCGGTGATGGTCAACGGCAGTGACGGGGCGATCAGCAGCATGTGGGTCAACGGGGCGGCCGGTGCGCTCGCCCGCGGCTGGAATGCGCTGGTCTTCGACGGGCCCGGCCAGCAGTCGATGCTCTTCGAGCGCGGGGTGGGCTTCCGGCCCGACTGGGAGGCCGTGCTGACCCCGGTGGTGGACTTCCTGCTCACCCGCGAGGAGGTGGATCCGGCCGGGCTGGTGGCGGTGGGGATCAGCCAGGCCGGCTTCTGGGTGCCGCGGGCGCTGACCGTGGAGAAGCGTTTCGCGGCCGCGGTCCTCGATCCCGGGGTGGTCGACGTGGCCGCCTCGTGGGAGAAGCATCTGCCCGGCTCGCTGATGTCGTTGTTCCGCAAGGGAGATCGGCATGCCTTCGACCGGGACATGGCCCTGGGCTTCAAGCTCTCGGCGAGCAGCGAGCGGACCTGGCGCTTCCGCGCCCGGCCGTACGGTGCCGGCGGGTACTTCGACACCCTCGCCGAGGTGAACCGCTATGCGCTGACCGCACAGCAGGCGGCGGAGATCGAGACCCCGCTGCTGATCACCGCCCCCGAACGCGAGCAGTTCTGGCCGGGACAGTCCGCGCAGCTGGCGCAGTGGGTGAGCGGCCCGGTGCAGGTGCTGCCGTTCACCGGCGCCGAGGGCGCCGACTTCCACTGCGAGCCGATGGCGCGCACCCTGGTCGACGCGCGGGTCTTCGGTGAGCTGACCGAGCTGATCGAACGTCACTGAGCGGACTATTCGGCCTGCACGAAGTCCTGAGTGCGGATCAGCAGCAGCGCCGCCGCACCGCCGACGATCGCGACGATGCCGCTGATCAGGAACAGCTCGTTCATCCCGTCGGTGAAGGCGGTGCCGATGGCATCGCCGAGTTCGGCCCGGTGCTGCGCCGGAGCCTCGGCGATCACGCGGGCCTGCTCGCCGCCGGTCACCGCCTGGGCGACGGCGTGCAGGTCCACGCCGTCGGCGGCGTCACCGCTGAGCCGGCTGCGCAGCCCGCGGACGATCGATGACGAGAAGACGGTGCCGTAGACGGCGATACCCACCGCGATGCCGACCTGCCGGAAGGTGTTGTTGACGCCCGAGGCCATCCCGGACCGGGCGACCGGCACCACGCCGACGGCGGTGGAGGCCAGCGGCGGGTTCACCAGGCCTGCGCCGACACCGGCGACGATGAAGCCGGCGATGAGGTGGGTCCAGGTGGAGTGCTCGTCCAGGCCGAGCATGCTCAGCAGACCGGCGCCGACCAGGATCAGGCCCGGGCCGATCATGGCCCGGGCGGGCAGCTTGGCGGTGAGCCGGCCGGCCACGGTGGCGACGATCATGGTGACCCCGGAGAACACCAGCAGCCGCACTCCGGCGTCGAGTGCGCTGTAGCCCAGCTCGTTCTGCAGATACAGCACGAGGTAGAGCATCATCGCGAAGAACGAGCCGTTCATGCAGAACGCGGCGACGGAGCCGCCCAGGAAGGTGGGCACCCGGAACAGATCCAGGTCGAGCATCGGCTGGCGCACACGCCATTCGAGGAGCGCGAAGCCGATCAGCAGGACGGCGGCGACGACGAAGCACCAGATCGCGGTGCTATCGCTCCAGCTGCTCTCACCGGCCCGGGTCACCCCGTAGACCAGGGCGAACAGTCCGCCTGTGAAGGTGAGCATTCCGGCCCAGTCGACGCGGCGCGCCTGTGGGGCCTTCGACTCGGGCATGGCGAGGAAGGTGAGGACCAGGGCGATGACGCCCACCGGCAGGTTCACGTAGAAGATTCCGCGCCAGCTGATGCCGGTGGTGATGGCGCCGCCGAGGATCGGGCCGACGGCCGTCGCGATGCCGGTGATGGCACCCCAGACGCCGAAGGCGATTCCGCGGTCCCGCCGGTCGGTGAACGTGGCCGCCAGAATCGCCAGGGAGGTGGCGAAGAGCATCGCCCCGCCGATGCCTTGTGCGGCACGGGATCCGATCAGCATGTCCGGACTCGTCGCGGCACCGCACAGCACCGAGCCCCCGGTGAAGACCACCAGGCCGATGGCGAAGACGAGGCGCCGGCCGAATCGGTCGGACAGCGATCCGGAGGTCAGCAGCAACGAGGCGAGGGAGAGTGCGTAGGCGTCGGTGATCCACTGCAGCTGGGTGAAGGAGGCGCCCAGATCGCGCTCCATGTCGGGCAGCGCCACCATGACGATGGTGACGTCCAGCAGGAGCATGAAGGTGGCCAGGCAGACGACGACGAGCGTCCACCACTTGCGGTTCACCGTGGCCTCAGATGTACAGCGCGGGTTCGGCGTAGGGGTCGATGATCTCGCCGGCCGGACGGGACTTCGCCGCCACGCCGACGGCCACGTAACCGGCCGGAACATCGTGCACCACAACGGCGTTCGCGCCCACCTTGACATCGTCGCCGAGGGTGACCGGGCCGAGCACCTTGGCGCCGGCGCCGATCAGCACCCGATCTCCGACGGTCGGATGGCGCTTGCCCTTGTTCATGCTGGTGCCGCCGAGCGTGGAGCCGTGGAACATCAGCACGTCTTCGCCGATCTCGGCGGTCTCGCCGATCACCACACCCATGCCGTGGTCGATGAAGAATCGCCGTCCGATGGTGGCACCGGGATGGATCTCGATGCCGGTGAGGAAGCGCGCCGCCTGAGAGAGCAGACGGGCGGGGAGCCGCAGCGGCAACGTCGAGATCCACATGCGGTGTGCGACCCGGTAGAACCAGAGTGCGTGCACACCGGGGTACGACAGCGCCACAACGAGTGTGGAGCTGGCGGCCGGATCTCGGTCGCGGGCCGCCTGCAGATCCTCACGCAGGGTGCGCAGCAACGGCCGCCGCGGCTCCTCGCTCATCAGTCCACGAGTCCTTCGAAGAGCGGGGTCGAGAGGTAGCGCTCGCCGAAGTCGGGCAGCACGACCACCACGGTCTTGCCCTCGAACTCGGGCCGCTTGGCCACGTTCACGGCGGCGGCGAGGGCGGCGCCGGACGAGATGCCCACCAGCAGGCCCTCTTCGGTGGCCGCACGACGGGCCCACTCGATGGCGGTCTGGGCGTTCACGTCGATCACCTCGTCGTACACCGCGGTGTCGAGGACCTCCGGCACGAAGTTCGCACCCAGACCCTGAATCTTGTGCGGACCCGGCTCGCCGCCGTTGAGGATGGCGGACTCCTCCGGCTCCACCGCGAAGATCTTCACGCCGGGCTTGCGCTCCTTGAGGACCTGACCGACGCCGGAGACGGTGCCGCCGGTGCCGATACCGGAGACGAAGGCGTCCACCTCGCCGTCGGTGTCGGCCCACACCTCTTCGGCGGTGGTGGTGCGGTGCGCGGCGAGGTTGGCGGGGTTGGCGAACTGACGGGCCAGCACGGCGCCGGGCCGCTCGGCGGCGATCTCCTCGGCCTTGCGGACTGCGCCGGCCATACCCTCGGCGCCGGGGGTGAGCACCAGTTCGGCACCGAAGGCGCGGAGCAGGGCGCGCCGCTCCTTGGACATGGTCTCCGGCATGGCCAGGACCACGTTGTAGCCGCGGGCGGCGCCGACCATGGCCAGGGCGATGCCGGTGTTGCCACTGGTCGCCTCGACGATGGTGCCGCCGGGCGGCAGCGTGCCGTCGGCCTCGGCGGCGTTGATGATCGAGACCGCGATCCGGTCCTTGACCGAGTTCGCGGGGTTGTAGAACTCGAGCTTGGCGAGCACGGTGGCGCCCGCGCCGTCGGTGATGCGGTTGAGCCGGACGAGGGGAGTGCGTCCGACCACGGCGGTGACATCCTCGTAGAAGTTCTGAGCCACGGTGCTTCCTCTTCGCGTCGGGGGCCGCCGTCGGGGCGGTCCGCGGGTCATGTTTTCTTCGGCGGTACTCGCGGGCGGTGCCGACGGCACCGGCGAGGCCTGCTTACGAGCCTAGAGGACGCGAACCGGCACCGGCGCCGGACCGCCGCCGTTCCGAGCGCTGCGTGATGCCTTCGCTGCCACTACTCTGATCTCACGGTAATAAACAAAGTCTACTAATAGTAGACATGTAGAGAGGTGGCGTCAGTGGTGCAGACGGTCAAGGGAGTCGTCTCCCGGTCCAAGGGTGATCCGACGGAACTGGTCGATGTGGTGATTCCGGATCCGGGCTCGAGGGATGTGGTGGTCAAGGTCCTCGCCTGCGGGGTGTGTCATACCGATCTCGCCTACGTCAACGGCGGGATCACCGACGAGTATCCGTTCCTGCTCGGGCACGAAGCGACCGGTGTGGTCGAAGAGGTGGGATCGGACGTCTCGCATGTCGCCGTGGGCGATGTGGTGGTGCTGAACTGGCGGGCGGTGTGCGGCGAATGCCGAGCCTGCCGGCGAGGCCGGCCCTGGTACTGCTTCGACACCCACAATGCGAGTGTGCCGATGACGTTGACCGACGGCACCGTCCTCACCCCGGCCCTGGGCATCGGGGCCTTCGCCGAGAAGACCCTGGTGCACGAAGGGCAGTGCACCCGTGTCGATCCGGCCGCCGATCCGGCGGCCACCTGTCTGCTCGGCTGTGGGGTGATGGCCGGACTCGGCGCCGCGATGAACACCGGTCGGGTCGGTCGCGGGGACTCGGTGGCGGTGATCGGCTGCGGCGGAGTGGGCGACGCGGCGATCGCCGGTGCGCGGCTCGCGGGAGCGTCGACGATCATCGCGGTGGACCGCGATCCCGCGAAGTTCGAGTGGGCCACGGCGCTCGGGGCCACGCACACCGTGGTCTCGGCGGGCACGGACGAGACCGCCGAGGCGATCCGGGAACTGACCGGCGGCCACGGCGCCGATGTGGTGATCGATGCGGTCGGCCGTCCGGAGACCTACGAATTGGCCTTCTATGCGCGCGATCTGGCGGGCACGGTGGTGCTGGTGGGCGTCCCGACTCCGGAGATGCGGCTCGAGCTGCCGCTGGTGGACTTCTTCTCCCACGGCGGCGCTCTCACGTCGTCCTGGTACGGCGACTGTCTTCCCGAACGCGACTTCCCGATGCTCGTCGACCTCTACCTGCAGGGCCGGCTGCCGCTCGGCGAGTTCGTCACCGAGAGGATCGGCATCGACGGCATCGATGCGGCCTTCGAGGCCATGGAATCCGGGCGGGTGCTGCGCTCGGTGGTCGAGCTCGGCACGGTTTCCCACCCGTAAACGCCGGTGTCACTGATCCGAAACATCTGGTCGGTTTCATAGCAGATGACAAAGTCTACTAAGGCGAACCGGCCGCTGACGGGGCCGGTCCGCCGCGGATCTCAGGAGAAGCACATGACCGTACAGCAGCAGGCCCTCGCGTTCCGGGTGACCGCCGACGCCTGGAAGGACATCCCGGTGATGCCGCAGGAGGAGTTCCCGGGGACCGACGGCCGTATCGGGGACGTCTACGAGAACCCCGAGGGCAGCCCGATGTGCGCCGGTTACTTCGAGCTCCGGCACACCGACGAACCGCTCTACTACGAGTACGAGTACGACGAGATGAAGGTCGTTCTCGAAGGTGAGTTCCTGCTGGAGAACAAGGAGACGGGGCAGAAGACGGTCGCCAAGGCGCGCGACGCGATCTTCTTCCCCAAGGGCTCCAAGATCTACTTCAGCACTCCGGACTATGCGCTGGCCTTCTACACCGGCTACCGCGACGCCAGCCTGCTCTGATCCACGGCCTCGATCGAGGAGATGAGCGCGATGAGTCAGATCGCCTACTCGAGCATCCCGGTCTGGGCGCGTCCCTCGGTCACCGATGAGCCGGTGGCCGAGGGGGCGGCGGGCGAGGGCATGCCTTCCCCGCCGCAGCCGGCCGGCGGCCCCGGCAGTTCCCGGCTGCTGATCGCCGTCGGCCGCGACGGCGCCGCTGCGGCCGCGGGCTGGCAGCACCTGCTGGGCCAGAGCAGTGCCCCCGTGCATGCGGTGCCGGCCGACGACGTGCAGACCGCTGCGGCGGGTCTGCGGTCGGCGCTGTCCCAGGCGCGCGTGGGGATCCGGGTGCTCATCGCCGGTTCCGCGGGCGACTGTCTCGCCCTGCGTGCCGTCGCACTCGGCGCGGGCCTGGCCGACGACGAGATCGCGGTCGCGCCCTGTGGGGGCGGACCGATCGAGGTGGCCTGCGCCCACTGCGGTGCCGCGACCGCCACCTCCGCCGGCGTGGGCAGCGTGATCAGTTGCGCAGGCTGCGCCGGCCGGCTCGTCGTCTACTACCACGTCTCCCGGCGCAGCGGCCGCTTCCTCGGCTACCTCGTCGATGCCGAAACCCTTCCGGCAGAACAGGAACCCCGCTGATGAGTACCAGCCTCACCGAGTCCCCGGCGGCCAGGCCCGTCACGCGACCGCCGGACACCCTGACACTGACCGTGACCGCCATCGCGCAGTCGGCGCCGGCCATCCGCTCCTTCACCCTGGCCGCCCCGGACGGTGCCGCATTGCCGGGATTCGTTCCGGGAAGCCACCTGACGGTCCAGGCGGGTGCGGTCGCCAACGCCTACAGTCTCACCGGCGACGGCATCCGCCCCACCGAATACACGATCTCGGTGCTTCGGCTGCCCGACGGATCCGGCGGATCCCGCTACCTGCACGACGAGGTGCGGGTCGGCGACGAACTGTCTGCCGAACTGCCGCGATCGGCCTTCGCTCCGGTCGGCGTCGCCACGAAATACCTGCTCGTCGCCGGCGGTATCGGGGTCACACCCATCCTCTCCCACCTGCGGTCGGCCCGTCGCTGGGGCCGTGCGGTGCAGGTGCTGTACACCTTCCGGGCCGGACAGGCCGCGCACATCGACGACGTCGTCGAGCTGAGCGGACCGGCCGCGGAACTCTTCGACGAGCAGCAGGCGTTCACCGAACGGCTGGCGCAGGCCCTGCACGAGCAGCCCATCGGCACCCACCTGTACGTGTGCGGACCCGGGCCGATGATGGACCATGTGGTCGGCGCGGCCGAGCAGGCCGGCTGGCCGCCGTCGCGCATCCATCTCGAACGGTTCGGCGCCGGACACCTCGACGACGGAGAGCCGTTCACCGTGTCGCTGTCCGAATCCGGTGGCACCGTGCAGGTTCCGGCCGGCACCAGCATGCTCGAAGCCCTCGAGGAACACGGTGTGTCCGTGCCCAGCCTGTGCCGCAAAGGCGTCTGCGGCCGATGCCGGACCCCTCTGCTCGGCGGTGCCGCAGTGCACCGCGATCTGTACCTGACCGACGCCGAGAAGGCCGCGGGCGAGGCGATCATGCCGTGCGTCTCCCGCGGTGAACGCGACTGCACCCTGGAGGTTTCACTATGACCGTCACCGATGCACGCCCGGCCGGCGGCGGCGCGACCGCCGGCTTCCCGTTCCCGTTCCCCGAAGCGAACTACCGCTACAGCACCAACGTCGAGCCCGCCGACGGGCCGGTGACCACCGATGCCGGGTCCTGGGGTGCGGCACTGGTGGACGTCGACGGAGAGTACCGATCCGAGCTCGCCGAACGGGCCGCCATCCTGGCCGCCGATCCCTCGCGCTGCCAGGTGCTGCCGCATATGGCGCCGGCGGCCTGGGACGCCGTGCTCACCCTGATGGGAGAGCTGGCCCAGGCCGATCCGGAGAACATGGCGCTGCGACGGCTGTCGGCGGACGCCTGGTCGTGGACCAATCGGCTGCTCGGCGAGGAGATCGAGTTCACCTACGGCGACCTGACCACGCTGCCGGCAGAACCGCTGCGCTACATCGGGTCCCAGGTGCAGGAGGACATCGTGCTGCTCGACCAGCGCGATGACCAGCTGTTCGCCGACGCCGGGCTGGTCACCTTCGCCGCCGACTGGAGCTTCGGCTTCGACGTGGGGATGAGCTTTCTGGAGATTCACGGGCCCGTGCCGCGGGTGCGGCGCGAGGGCGTGATCACCCGCGCCCACGAGTTCATCAAAGGCCTGCAGCCGCACCGCCCGTACCGGCGCACCAACTGGTCGATGACCATCGGCCGGCGGCTGGACGTCTCCACCGAGACCTATCCGCAGTGGGGTCCCGACCGGGAGCTGATCCGAACCGTCGACGACGAGACCTTCGGCCGGCTGGTGCACCTGCGGGTAGAGGTCCAGCACCTGGTGCGGCTGCCCGATTCCGGTGCGGTCATGTTCCTCATCCGCAGCTATCTGCTTCCGCTCGAGCGACTCGCCCAGGTGGAGCCGTGGCGGCTGCGGACCGCCGCAGTGCTCGCCGAACTGCCCGAGGACATGGCCGACTACAAGGGCATCATCAAGTACAAGGACCGGGCCGCGCAGTGGCTGGCAGACCATCCCGGTGGCGGCGAACCCTCCGGTCCCGGCCCCGAGGCGAGCGCCGACGCCGACGACCCGGACCGCGGGCTGCCGCGCTGGCCGGCCGCGCCGGGCCCGGTCGACACCGACGCCGCCGGCTTCCTGGTGGTGGCCGTCGGGCACGAGGCGAGCACCTCGCACACCGCGATGGTCTGGGTGAACGCAGCCAGGGCGGTGGCGCCGACCCGGCTGCTGGTGCTCGACGACCTGGCCGACGCCGACGACCTCGATCGGCTGCGCGATGCGCTGCGCGCGGCGCACATCGGAACCCGCATCCATGTGACCGGGAGCCAGTTCGACGTGATGGTGGCCCTCGCCGTCGCCCGCGAGGAGGGGGCGATCGCCGGTGAACTGTCCGCATTCCCCACCGCCACCGACGATCTGCCGCTGTTCTGCGCGCAGTGCCGCGGCATCCACCGGGTGACCGCCGCTCCCGGCGACCGGGTCCGATGTCCGGGCTGCAGCCGCGCCGTCACCGTTCACCGCCAGCACTCGGCGCAGCGCGGCGCCTTCCTGGCCGCGGCCGACGACGACGCCCGGCTCGCACCGGAACCGGCGGCGCGGGAGTCGGCGGGGGCGATCCGATGACCGCCCTCGTGCCGCCCCGGCACGCCCACGAGCATCCCGCCTACCGGACGGGGGCGCGCACCATGCGGGTCTGCCAGGCACGCGCACTCACCGCGACGGTCACACATTTCCGGTTCGAGGCGATGAACGGCGGCCCGCTCGCGCCCTACGCGGCGGGCAGTCACCTGATCGTCAGTGCCGGCGACCATCGCAACGCCTACTCGCTGGTCGACGACGGGTGGTTTCCGCAGTCGTACGGCATCTCCGTGCTGCGCCGTGGTGAGGGCGGCGGCTCGGACTGGCTGCACGACCATCTGGCGGTGGGCGACCTGGTGGAGATCGAAGGCCCGCGCTCGATGTTCGCGCCGGTCACCGACCAGCAGCATGCGCTGCTGGTGGCCGGCGGAATCGGCGTCACACCGATCCTGTCCCACGCCCGGGCCATGCGCCGCAACGGGGTGAGCGCCGAGATCCTGTACTCGTACCGGCCCGGCTGCGCCGCGCACCTCGAGGACCTGCGCGCGCTGGCCGCCGATCCGTCGATCACGCTGCACGAGGTGACCGGCGCCGGGGCCACCGAGGATCTGCTCGCCGGACTGTTCGCGAGCCAGCCGCTGGGCACCCACGCCTACGCGTGCGGGCCGCCGGGCTTCCTGGACGTGTACACCGCTCGGGCCGCGGAGGCCGGCTGGCCGTCGGCCCGGGTGCACCTGGAGCGGTTCACCGCACCCGAACAGGACGCGGGGGAGCCGTTCACCGCCCGGCTGACCGGCACCGGCGAGGTGATCGAGGTGCCCTCGGGAGTGTCCCTGCTCGACCGGCTGCTCGAGCGCGGCATCGAGGTGGACCACATGTGCCGGCGCGGCGTGTGCGGCCAGTGCCGGATCCCGGTGACCTCCGGGAGGGTCGAGCACCGCGATCTGGTGCTCTCCGAGGACGAGCGCCGTAGCGGGGACAGCATGCTGTGCTGCGTCTCCCGCGGACACGAGATCGAGGTGGACCTGTGACCGGAACCTCAGCACCCGCGCACTGCGCGCACCTGCCGTGGCCGTTCCCCGACGACCTGACCGTCTTCGACTATTCGGTGAACGTGGAGCCGGCCCGCACGCCGCGCCGCACCCGGGCCGGCGAATGGGGCGCGCATCTGGTGGATCTCGGCGGCGACCGGTATCCGGAGATCATGGCCGAGCGCCGGCGCATTCTGGACGCGGATCCCGGCCGGGTCCGGATCGGTGCCGGCATGGACCAGGCGTGCTGGGAACTGCTGCTCTACTACCTGCGCGACCTGGCGCTGTCGTACCCGGAGTCGATGACCTTCACCGAGGACGCGTGCGGGCGATGCCGCTGGCGCAACGAGATCCTCGGCACTGCACAGGACTTCGTCGTCGGCGACGGCGCCTCGCTGCCGTACGGGCCGATGGAGTTCCTCGCCCGCGAGATCCCCGACGATCTGCTCCTGGTGACCGAACGCGATTCCCGGCTGTACTTCGATGCGGGCGTGGTGACCTTCGCGGCCGGCTGGTCGGTGGCCTTCGACGTCGGCATGGACATGTACGAGATCCATGCGCCGGTGCCGCGGATGCTGCGTGCGGGCATCGTCGCCCGGGCCGAGCAGTTCCTCCGGTCGCTGCCGGCCGACCAGGTGTACCGGCGGGTCAACTGGACGCTGTCGGCGTCGGATTCGGACAAGCTCGACGTCAGCCTGGAACAGCGGCCCGAGTGGGCCGGGGACATTCCGTCGATGCTCGCCGACGGCGACTTCGGCCGGGCCCGGCTGCGGATCGAACTCGAGCACTTCATCCGGCTTCCCGCCTCGGGGGCGGTGACCTTCAACATCCGCACCTTCACCGCCGGCCTCGACGAGATCCGGACCGTTCCCGAATGGGCCGCGCAGCTGGCCACCGTCATCGAGACGCTCGCCGACGACATCGCCTCGTACAAGGGCTTTCTCGACTACCGCGACGACGTGGTCGCGTATCTCCGCGGCGCCTGACGCCGCGGAGTCTTTCCCTCCGGACCCGCACGGGTTCTCCGTCCGAAAGGCGTTTCATGGAAGCGATACTCTCCGCACACGCGGATCTGGCCTGGATGCTCGCGGCCTTCACGTTCGTCATGCTGATGATCCCGGGGCTGGCGCTCTACTACGGCGGCATGGTCGGCGGCCGCAACATCTTGAACATGATGTCGATGGTGCTGATCACCCTGGGCATCACCTGCGTGGTGTACGTGGTCTACGGCTACGGCATGGTCTCCGGGCCCACCGCCTGGGATGCCGGCGTGGTGGGCAATCCGGCCGACTTCATCGGTCTGGGCGACTGGATGGCCGACGACGGCTCGGGCGGTACGCAGACGCTGTACTTCGCGGCGTGGTTCATCCTGTTCGCGGCGATCACCATCGCGATCGTGGCATCGGGTGCGGCCGGCCGGATGAAGTTCTCCGCCTGGCTGCTGTTCGTCCCGGTGTGGCTGACGCTGGTGTACTTCCCGGTGGCGCACTGGGTGTTCGCCGTCGACGCGGACGGCTATCAGGGCGGCTTCCTGGTGAACGACATCGGTATCCACGACTACGCCGGCGGCACGGCGGTGCACATGAACTCGGGCGTGGCGGCGCTGGCGCTGGCACTGGCGCTCGGGGCGCGGCGGCGTCGTGCGGAGCGGCCGAACAACGTGCCGCTGGCTCTGCTCGGCGGCGGCATCCTCTGGTTCGGCTGGTTCGGTTTCAACGGCAGCTGCGCCGGTGGCGCCAACTTCACCACACAGGTGGTGATCCTCAATACGCTGCTCGCCGGCGGTGCGGGCATCCTCGGCTTCGCGGCGCTGGAACGGTACCGGGAGGGGCACGTGACCTCGCTGGGCATCATGACCGGTGCGATCGCCGGTCTGGTGGGGATCACCCCGTCGGCCGATACGATGACCCCGCTCGGCGCGCTCGGCGTGGGCATCGCCGCCGGTGCGGTCGTGGCGCTGGTGCTGAGCTTCAAGGCCCGGATGAAGGTCGACGACACTCTCGACGCCTTCGCCGTGCACGGGATCGGCGGCATCGTCGGCACCCTCTGCATCGTGCTCTGGGCATCGGATTCGGCGCCGGCCGGCGTGCAGGGCGTACTGCTGGGCGGCGATGCCGAGGTGGTCTGGAAGGAACTGGCGGGCATTCTGATCACCTGCGCGTACTCCTTCGTGCTCACCTATCTGATCGCCAAGGCGATCGACAAGACCATCGGACTGCGGGTGGACACCGAAACCGAGGTGGCCGGCCTGGATCCGACGGTGCACGCCGAATCCGCCTACGAGATCCCGGCCTCCGGGCTCGGCGGCGGCCCGGGCGGCGCGGCGCCGCAGATCGCGCATGCCAGGCACGCGCTGGCCGGTGACGGGACCACGACCTCCTCACCCTGATCCGGCCGGCGCGTCCGGCATCGCGCAGGCGGGGCCCACCACGGCGGTGGGCCCCGCCGCTCCCGTCTGCAGGGGCCTTCGGCGGAGTCTCCCTAACCCAGGTCTCACCGGCGCGAAACACACTGGAAACAGCGCGGGTGTCTACTAGCTGTAGACACTGATTCACCGTAGTTAACGAACACTTGGGAGTGCTCATGACCACGACCGCGATCCCCGACACAGAGATCCCCGGCACCGAGACCCTCGCGCAGCTCTGCCAAGCCCATGGGACGAAGTTCATTCTGGCGATGTTCGTCGACCTGCGCGGCAAGCCCTGCGCCAAACTCGTGCCCGTCGAGGCCGTCGACGAACTGTCCACCGACGGCGTCGGCTTCGCAGGCTACGCGGTCGGCGCGATGGGCCAGGAGCCCAAGGATCCCGACCTCGTCGCCGTGCCGGATCCGTCGTCGTTCCTGCCGCTGCCCTTCATCAAGGAGGGGCTGGCCCTGGTGCACTGCGACCCGCACGTCAACGGCGAGCCGTGGCCGTTCGCCCCACGCAACATCCTCAAGGCGCTGGTCGCGCAGGCCGGTGATGCCGGCTTCGAGCCGTGGGTGGGCGCCGAGGTGGAGTACTTCCTGCTCAAGAAGGCCGCCGACGGCACCCTGGTCACCGCCGACGATCACGACGACTCCGATCAGCCCTGCTACGACGTGCGCGGCCTGACCCGCATGTACGACCATCTGACGGCGGTCTCGTCGGCGATGAACCAGCTGGGCTGGGCCAACTACGCCAACGATCACGAGGACGGCAACGGGCAGTTCGAGCAGAACTTCGCCTACGACCGGGCGCTGGTCACCGCCGACCGGGTGGTCACCCTGCGGTACCTGCTCTCGACGATCGCCGCCGAACGCGGCATGGTCGCCACGTTCATGCCCAAACCCTTCGCCGACCGCACCGGCACCGGGCTGCACCTGCACATGTCGCTCACCAGCGGCGGCAGTCCGGTCTTCCCGACGGTGGCCGGTGAGGACCGGCGCGGACTCGGCCTCTCCGACACCGCGTACGGCTTCATCGGCGGAGTCCTCGAGCATTCCGCCGCGCTGCAGGCGCTGATGGCACCGACTGTCAACTCCTACAAGCGAACCGGCGGCACCTCGGTTCGGTCCGGCTCGTCGTGGGCGCCGCGCACCCCCACCTACGGCGGTAACGACCGCACCCACTACGTGCGGATTCCCGACGATCAGCGGGCCGAACTGCGCGGCGGCGACGGCGCGGCCAACCCGTATCTCGCGATCGCCGCAGCCCTGGGCGCCGGACTCGACGGCATCAAGCGGAGCCTGGATCCGGGTGCGCCCGGCAGCGCCCCCGAGCACGTCGGCACCCTGCCGGTCACCCTGCTGCATGCGGTCGAGGCGCTCGAAGCCAGCCCGGTGATCACCGGAGTGCTCGACGCGGCACTGCCCGCCGACTGGCCGGCGCAGCAGCCGCGGGTCTCCGAATACTTCTCCACCCTCAAGCGCGAAGAGTTCTTCGCCTGGCACGCCGACGTCTCCTCGTGGGAGGTCGACAAGTACCTCACCGCCTTCTGACCCGAACCACCACCTCAGCAAAGGACGTACCCCATGTGCGGAATCGTTGGACTTCATCTGCGGAACCCGGAACTGTATCCGCAGCTCGGCACCCTGCTCAGCGACATGCTCGGCGAGATGCAGGATCGCGGCGCCGATTCGGCCGGCATCGCCGTCTACGGCAACGAGAGCTGGTCGCCGGCCGGTCAGGCCACGGTCTGCCTGCTCGACGTGGCCGCCGACCCGGCTGCGGTGGCCGCCGATCTCGGTGCGGCACTGGGTACCCCGGTGCAGGCGCAGTTCGTCGATCAGACGCTGGTGGTATCGGCGGCCGTGCCCACCGACGACCTGCTCGCGGTGGCCCGGGCCGGCTATCCGGGTGCGCTGGTGGCGGGCTTCGGTGAGGACCTGACCGTCCTCAAGGGCGTCGGCGCCCCGCGAGATCTGGTCGACAGCTGGGGGCTGCGCTCGGCGTCGGGCTGGCAGGGTGTGGGCCATACCCGGATGGCCACCGAATCGGCGGTCACCCCCTCCGGCGCACACCCGTTCGCCGTGGGCCCCGAGCAGTGCCTGGTGCACAACGGATCGTTCGCCAACCACGCCACCATCCGCCGCGAACTGCGCGCGGCGGGGGTGCACTTCGACAGTGAGAACGACACCGAGGTGGGGGCGCGCTTCGTCGCCCACCAGCTGGCGGCCGGCAAGAGCGTCGAGACCGCATTGAAGGAGGTCTGCGCACAGTTCGACGGGTTCTACACGCTGGTGGTGTCCAACCGGGACTCCTTCGCCGTGGTCCGCGACGCCATCGCCTGCAAGCCGGCGGTGATCGCCGAGACCGACGACTGGGTGGCGATGGCCAGCGAGTACCGCGCGCTCGCCGGGCTGCCCGGCGTGGACCGGGCCCGCATCTGGGAGCCGGAGCCGGAGGTGGTCTACGCATGGACGCGCTGACCCTGGTCCCGGACGTCGCCGACCGTCCCTCAACCACCATCGACCAGCCCGAAGCCGCGAAAGGTCAGGACATGAGCAACACGCACCACTTCGATCTCGCCGAAACCTCGCTGCGCGAGGTCAATTCGGCCCTCCACGCCGCCGTCGACGGCGAGTTCGTCATCGACAATCCGGCCGGTGCCCACGCCGTCGCCGCCGGGATCGACGCCCCGGTCAAGGTGACCGTCGACGGTCACGTCGGCTACTACGCCGCCGGCATGAATCAGCAGGCCGAGGTGGTGATCACCGGCAACGCCGGTACCGGGGTCGGCGAGAACATGATGAGCGGCACGGTGGTGGTCAAGGGCAACGCCTCGCAGTCCGCGGGGGCCACTGCGCACGGCGGGCTGCTGATCATCGAAGGCGACGCCGCGGCTCGCTGCGGCATCTCGATGAAGGGTGTCGACATCGTCGTCGGCGGCAGCGTCGGTCACAACAGCGCCTTCATGGCGCAGGCCGGCCGGCTGGTGATCCGCGGGGACGCGGGGGAGGGGCTCGGCGACTCGATCTACGAGACCCGCATCTACCTGCGCGGCGATGCCGGATCGCTGGGTGCCGACTGTGTCGCCAAGCCGATGCGCGCCGAACATCTCGACGAGCTCGCCGGACTGCTCAAGGCCGCCGGCTTCACCGACGACGACCCGGCGTCTTACACCCGCTACGGATCGGCCCGACAGCTCTACCACTTCCACAGCGACAACAGCTCCGCGTACTGAGCACCGACCGCCGGACTCTTGAGGAGGAGACCATGACCGAGATGAGCTTCGAGCAGCGTGGGCTGCGCGAATCCGCCACCTTCGACCGCACCACCATCGCTGCCATCCAGCGCGCCGCCGAGACCGGCATCTACGACATCCGGGGCTGGGGCGCCAAGCGCGCGCTGCCGCACTTCGACGATCTGCTCTTCCTGGGCGCCTCCATGTCGCGGTACCCGCTCGAGGGCTACCGCGAACGCTGCGGCACCGACGTGGTCCTCGGTACCCGGAACGCGAAGTATCCGCTGCACCTGGACATCCCGGTCACTATCGCGGGGATGAGCTTCGGTGCGCTCTCCGGACCGGCCAAGGAGGCACTCGGCCGAGGTGCCAGCGAGGCCGGCACCTCCACCACCACCGGTGACGGGGGCATGACTCCCGAGGAGCGCGGTCAGTCCAAGCAGCTGGTGTACCAGTATCTGCCGTCGCGCTACGGGATGAACCCCGACGACCTGCGCAAGGCCGACGCCATCGAGGTGGTGCTGGGGCAGGGTGCCAAGCCTGGCGGCGGCGGAATGCTGCTGGGACAGAAGATCTCCGAGCGGGTGGCGGGCATGCGCACCCTGCCCGAGGGCATCGATCAGCGCAGCGCCAGCCGGCACCCGGACTGGACCGGACCGGACGATCTGGCGATCAAGATCCAGGAGCTGCGCGAGATCACCGACTGGGAGAAGCCGATCTACATCAAGGTCGGCGCCACCCGCACCTACTACGACGTGAAGCTGGCGGTGCACGCCGGCGCCGACGTGGTGGTGGTCGACGGCATGCAGGGCGGCACCGCCGCCACCCAGGAGGTGTTCATCGAACACGTCGGCATCCCCACGCTGGCCGCCATTCCGCAGGCGGTGCAGGCGCTGCAGGAGCTCGGCGTGCACCGACGGCCGGGAAAGGAGGGTGTCCAGCTGATCGTCTCGGGAGGCATCCGCAACGGCGCCGACGTGGCCAAGGCGATGGCGCTCGGTGCCGACGCGGTGGCCATCGGCACGGCCGCCCTGATCGCTCTGGGCGACAACGACCCCCGCTACGAGGCCGAGTACGCCGCGATCGGCTCGGCGGCCGGCTACTACGACGACTTCCAGGACGGCAGGGATCCGGCCGGCATCAGCACCCAGAACCCGGAGCTGGCGGCGCGCTTCGATCCGATCGAGGGCGGACGACGGCTCGCCAACTTCCTGCGGGTGACCACCATGGAGGCGCAGACCATCGCCCGCGCCTGCGGCAAGGCGCACCTGCAGCACCTCGAGCCGGAGGACCTGGTCGCCATCTCGATGGAGGCCGCGGCCATGGCCCGCGTCCCGCTGGCCGGCACCGACTGGATTCCGGGGGCCGGACTGTGAGCGCGGCGCAGACGGCGCAGGTGGTCATCGTCGGCGGTGGCCTCGAGGGCGTGGCGGCCGCATGGGCGCTGAGCCGGCGCGGGGTGACCGACGTCGTGGTCTGCGAGTCCGGCACCGTCGCCGGCGGGATGACCGGCAAGTCGTCGGGCATCGTGCGGTGCCACTACGGAGTGAGCTCGCTGGCCGCGATGGCGGCGGCCGGGCTCGAGGTCTTCGAGAAGGCCGACCAGATCTTCGGCTCCGACATCGGCTTCCGGCAGACAGGCTATGTGGTGGGCGTCGGCGAGCCCAACGTCGACAATCTCCGGAAAAGCCTTGCCGCCCAACGAGCGGTCGGGGTTCAGACCGAGGAGATCGACCGCGACGAGGTGGCGAAGCTGTGGCCGACCGCCGACCTGGAGCCGTTCGCGGCCTTCGGCTGGGAGGAACGCGGCGGCTACGGCGACGCGTACCAGACCGCGCAGGCCTTCGCGGCGGCGGCCCGGGCGGGCGGTGTGACCATCCGGCAGTCGACGCCGGTGGCCGGGTTGCTCGTCGACGGCGAGACGGTGACCGGCGTGCGGCTCGCCGACGGCGGCGAGATCCACGCCGACACGGTGGTGGTGGCCACGGGTGCCTGGTCGAAGCCGTTCCTGGCGCCGTACGGGATCGACGTGCCGATCCGGGTGCACCGCGAGCAGATCGTGATGATCGATCCGGGCGTGGACCTGGGGCCGGTGCCGGTGTTCTCGGATCTGGTGTCGCTGCAGTACGTGCGACCGGATGTGCGCGGGGAGATCCTGTTCGGCAACAGCGATCTGCAGGAACTGGAGATCGCCGATCCCGACGCCTACCTGAACAAGGCGAACGACGACTTCATCGATCTGACCGTGGACAAGGTGGGCACCCGCTTCCCGGGCTTCCCGGAACCGGCGATCAGTTCCAGCTACGCCGGCTGCTACGACGTGACCCCGGACTGGAATCCGATCATCTCCCGTGGGCCGCTGGACGGCCTGGTGCTGGCGGTGGGCTTCTCCGGCCACGGCTTCAAGATCTCGCCGGCCGTCGGGGAACTGGTGGCCGACCTGGTGATCGACGGGCACAGCAACGATGCGCGGATCCCGGAGGACGACTTCCGGTTCAGCCGCTTCGCCGAAGGGGATCTGCTCACCACCCGCTTCCCGTACGTCGGCGCCGGCGAGATGCGCTGAGCCATGTGTTCACTGGCAGTAGACACAGTCTCTGGCTACTCTTGCCACGTGACTGACGAGCACCTCATCCGCAATCAGACCGGCGTGGCCCGGGACCGTTCCGCGGATCAGCCGGTGGACGAACTGGAGCTGGAAGGGGCGATCGCCGCCAATGTGCGTCGATTGCGCCGCCAGGCCGGACTGTCGGTGGGCGACATGGCGGTGAAGATCGGGATCTCGAAGGCGATGCTCTCGAAGATCGAGAACGCCCAGACCTCATGCAGTCTCAGCACGCTGGCGCGACTGGCCACCGCCTTCGACATCTCGGTCACCTCGCTGTTCCACGGCGCCGACCTGGAGCGGCCCGCGGTGTTCGTCAAGGCGGGGGAGGGGGCCTCGACCATCCGCGCGGGTTCGCGGGAGGGACACGAGTACCAGTCGCTCGGTTCGCTGCGCGGCGAGCACCGTCGGCTCGAGACGCTGCTGGTGACTCTCACCGAGGATTCGCTGACCCAGCCGCTGTTTCAGCATCCGGGCACCGAGTTCCTCTACATGCTCGAGGGCGAGATGGATTACGCCCACAGCCACTCCGTCTACCGGATGGCGCCGGGCGACTCGCTGCAGTTCGACGGCGAGGGCGCTCACGGCCCGGTCCAGCTCATCGAGCTCCCGATCCGCTTCCTCTCGGTGATCGCCTTCCCCGACGCCGCTGTCTGAGTCGCCTCAGCCGCGCTGATTGAACAGGTGCTCCGGCTCCAGCGGATGGTCGGCGGCGGCCGCGCGGAGCTTGGACAGCAGCGCCTCGGTGGCCTCGCGCTGGCGTCGCCGGCCGTCGACGATGTCCGCACCGTGTTCCGGGCAGGTCTCGGTCGCGTTCCACGGCCGCGTGCAGCGAGCGTGAAAGCCCAGCCAGCGATACTCCCAGCGCCGGATCTCGGCGAGATCGTCCGCGAACGGAAACTCGACCGGGTCCGGCGGGCAGTCCAGTACCAGTCGGAGGGCCTGCCGTTTGAGCCCGACTCCGCGCGCGCAGGCCCGGGCCTCGCCGAGGTTCACCGTCGCGGTCTCCGGGTCCGGATCGTCGCCGAACTGCTCGTCGAGCGCGGCGGCGCTCCACGCGGACTCCTGCTCCCGGTCCAGGCTGATCGCATACCGGATGATCTCCGGGTCGTTGCCCAGCAGAAAGGCCACCTCGTTGGCCGTGAGCGGCTCATCGAGGGTTTCCAGATGCATGAGGGTCAGGACCCGGGGATCGAGCATGCCGTCAAGGTAGCGCGCACCTGCGACATTCGATCCGGTCCATGACAAGGGTGCTCGCCGTTACCGTCGAAGTTGTGACCGATGCCGGACATAGCGAACTCACCCGCCGTCAGGCGCTCGCCGCTGTCGGGACCGCTGCCGCCGGTGCCGCCGCGCTGGGCGCCGGAGTCGCGGCGGCCCGGCCTGCCGGTGGGTCCGACGTGCAGGACGACGGCAACGGCCTCATCGTCGCCGGGAACGTCCGGCTGACCGTGATCACGCCGCGGCTGGTGCGCTACGAGTACTCGGCGCGGCGCCGGTTCGAGAATCGGACCACCATGCTCGCGCACAATCGGGCCGCGCGCAGCGGCGAGTACCGGGTGACGCGTTCCGGCGGCACGCTCACTCTGGAGACTGCCGCCCTGACCCTGACCTGCCCGGTCGGCTCGTTCGACCCCGCGGCGCCGCAGGTGACGCTGAAACACTCCGGTGCGCGCGTGCGCCCGGCCTGGCAGCCGGACCGGTACGTCCCGGCGGTCAGCGGAATGGTCTTCCTGGTCAACGCCTTCGAGAGCTGGCCGGCGCAGGTGCCGCCGCTGCCGCCCGGCAACCTCGGTGGTTGGCTGCGCTGCCTCGACGGTGTGCGCGACACGGTGAACCTGCAGCCGGGCCTGCTCTCCACACACGGCTGGTTCTTCATCGACGACTCGCAGTCGGCGCTGATCGGCGACGGCGACACCCCGGCCCGGCGGGCCGCCGACCCGCAGTACCGGGACGGCTACCTGTTCGCCTACGGCCGCGACTACCGGCAGGCGCTGGCGGACCTGCGGACGCTGTCGGGCGCCGCACCGATGCTGCCGCGGCAGGCCTTCGGCAACTGGTTCTCCCGCTACGCCCCGTACCCGGACGACTACTACCGCACCAGCCTGCTGCCCACGTACCGGGCCAACGGGGCCTCGCTCGACGTCCTCGTCGTCGACACCGACTTCAAGTCGCCCAACACCTGGAACGGGTGGAACTGGAATCAGCGGCTGTTCCCGAATCCGGCGCGCTTCTTCCGCTGGGCGCACGATCAGGACCTGGCGGTGGCGCTGAACATCCACCCGAGCATCTCCGGTGACGACGTGCAGTTCCCACTGGCGCAACGGCGTTCCGGCGGCGCACTCAAGGCGGCGCTCACCCCGGCATCCCGGTTCTTCTCGGCGCTGGGCAAGAACGTCAAGGGCGCCTTCGGACCGACCTTCGTCTGGGATCTGACCGACCGGCGCCAGGTCGACTCGTTCATGCGCGCGCACGATCCGCTCGAGAAGCAGGGTGTGGATCTGTGGTGGCTGGACTGGATCATCGACGAGGCCTACTCCGGGATTCCGCCGCAGGAATTGGCCGCCGACGTATGGATCGCCCGGGCCTACGGCCGGCGGCCGCGGATGCGGCAGACGCGCTGGCCGCTGCTGGCGCGCAACGGGGCGTCGTACTGGGACATGGTGGGCACTCGGCCGGGGCCATGGGGCGGTCACCGGTACACGATCCACTTCACCGGCGACACCTACGCGACGTGGGGGACGCTCGCCATGGAGGTGAAGTTCACCCACGCGGAAGGCAACATCGCCATGCCGTACGTCTCGCACGACATCGGCGGCTTCAAAGGGGAGACCGACCCGGAACGCTATGTGCGGTGGATGCAGTTCGGCGCGTTCTCACCGATCATGCGCATCCATTCGCAGAACCTGCAGACGCGGCGGCTGCCCTGGGAGTTCACGGCGCCGTACCGGCAGGCGGCGGCCGAGATGCTGCGCGTACGGTCGGCCCTGGTGCCGTACCTCTACACGGCGGGCAGGATCGCGCACGAGACAGGATTGCCGATGGCGCGCGGCATGTACCTGCATTGGCCGCATGCGCCGCACGCGTACCGCGCCGAGCATCAGTATCTGCTCGGCGAAGATCTGCTCGTCTCGCCGGTCGTGAAACCCGATGGTGCCGTGCAGGTCTGGTTCCCAGAGGGAACCTGGGTCAATTGCTTCACCGGCATCCGGGTGACCGGTCCGACGGTGAAGCGGATGCGTATGGGGCTCAGTGACGTTCCGGTGTACGCGCGGGCGGGGGCGACGGTCCCGGTGCGGGCCGCAGTATCACCGGCTGCAGCCACCGCGGCGCCGATCGCCCTGCGGGTGCACGCCGGAGCCGACGGCGTCTCCCGGCTCTACCACGACGACGGCCACTCTCACGAGCACCGGGACGGGGCGTATTCGTGGACCACGATGTCCTGGAACGACACTGATCGGGCGTTGACGACGGCCGTCGAGTCACCGACCGGCTTCGGCGGTCCGACCATCACCCGCGTCGACATCGTCGGATTGGGCGGGGCACCGACCGGGGTCATCGTCGACGGCCGGCCGGTGCCGGATAAGGACTGGTCCTATGATCCGCGGTCCCGGACCGCGAGTGCCGACGTCGTCGTGCATCCTGGCCAGACTCAGGCCGGCGGTTCGGACGTCCGGGCCTGAAGGCCGCGGGACCTGCGCGTCGGGATTCGAGTACGCGGGCCGCGCTCAGTCTGAGAGGTAGGCGAGCGCCGCGACCACCTGGGCCTTGGTGCCGATCTCCAGGGTGGGGTCGATGACCGGGGCGAAGAACGGAGAATGATTGGCGGGGATGTCGGAGGCGACGGTGCCGGCGTCGACCGCAGCCTGATAGCGCTGCGGGTCCACCGAGCCGATGAACCAGTAGTCGTACGGGATACCGAAGGCGGCGGGGATCGCGCTGAAGTCCTCCGAGGCGGTGACCGGCGGGGAGTCGAGTACCGCGTCGTCGCCGAAGTAGCCGCGGAAGGCCGCGGTGACGGTGGCGTTGACGTCGGCGTCGTTGCTGGTGAGGGGGAACTCGTCGTAGTACTCGAAGGTCGGTTCCTGCGGCGATCCGGCGGCCTGGCATTCGGCGCGCACGATCCGCTCGATGGCGGTGAGCAGCTGGGTGCGGACCTGCGGGTCGTAGCTGCGGGTGTTCAGGCGCAGCTCGGCGCGGTCGGGAATGATGTTGGACTTGGTGCCGGCGTTGAGGGCGCCGACGGTGACGACGGCGAACTGGTCGGGCGGGACCTCGCGGGCGACGATGCTCTGCAGGCGCATGACGATCGACGCGGCCAGCACCACCGGATCGATCGCCAGGTGCGGCATGGAGCCGTGCCCGCCGCGACCGAAGACGGTGATCTTGATCGACTCGGCCGCCGACAGGATGGGACCGGCCGCGGTGGCGATCCGGCCGGCCGGAAGCGGCAGAATGTGCTGCGCGAGAGCCACTTCGGGTCGGGGGATGGCGGCGACGAGGCCGTCGTCGATCATCGCGTCGGCCCCGACCCCGGTTTCCTCGGCCGGCTGGAACAGTCCGATGTAGGTGCCGTGCCAGGCGTCGCGGTTCTCGGCCAGCACCCGGATCGCGCCGATCAGGGCGGCGGTGTGCATGTCGTGGCCGCAGGCGTGCATCACGCCGTCGACGGTGGAGGTGTAGTCCAGTCCGGTCTGCTCGGTGACCGGTAGAGCGTCGATGTCGGCGCGGGCCAGCACGGTCGGGCCGTCGCCGTTCTCGATCACCACGACCCGCCCGGTGCCGCCGAAGCGCTGCACCGCCAGGCCGAGCCCGGACAGTTCGGTTTCGATGATCTCCGCAGTGCCGGTCTCCTGCATGCTCAGCTCGGGATTGCGGTGCAGACGCCGGTAGATCTCACGCTGCCAGTCGAGCTGCGGCTGGAGATTGTCGAGCAGGGAGTCGAGGTTCATACAGTCATCAGGGACTGCTGCACGGTTAGGTGACATCTGATCTGGCTTGCCCGGGAGGGCTGGCCTGGAAGGATGACATCGTGCCCAAGCCCTATCCCACCGAGTTCCGTGACGACGTTGTGCGCGTCGCGAGGAGCCGCGAGCCTGGAGTGACGATCGAGCAGA
>NZ_JBJURU010000012.1:0-48426 GCF_046098115.1 Gordonia sp. VNK21
GGGCGACGACCGGTACTTCGTGGTCACCCAGTGGGAGACCGAGGCGGCCTTTGCGAACTGGGCCAACGGCGACGCGCGGGCCGCGCATGCGGGCGAAGCCCGTAAGCCGGTCGCCACCGGCGCCGATCTCCTCGAGTTCGAGGTCGTGCTGGACGTGGCCCCCAAGGGCTGACCGGCACCTGCATCGGTGTGAAGCCGGCGATCCGTGACGGGTCGCCGGCTTCACGCATCCGGCTGCGATCCAGATTGCCGCGGCAAGCCCCTTCACATTTCTAGAACGTGTTCTAGTATCGATGGGAGAACCCACGACCTTTCAGGAGCACGTATGACCGCAGTGGCCGCACCCATCGAAACCAGCCAGCTCTACATCGGCGGACACTGGGTGGACCCGCACTCCGCCGACCGGCTCGAGGTGACCAACCCGGCCACCGGCGAACTGGTCGGCAGCGTGCCGCTCGGCGACGCCGACGACATCGACGCCGCCGTCCGCGCCGCCCGCGCCTCCTTCGACTCCGGGGTGTGGAGCGCCCGCCCGCCCGCCGAGCGGGCCGCCGTGCTGCGCAAGGCAGCACAGCTGATCGAGGAACGCTCGGCCGAGATCTGCGCCCTGGTCTCCGCGGAGATGGGCGCCACCCCCGGCGACGTCGCCACCCTGCAGCAGCTGGCCGGAACGGGCGTGCTCAACGGTTACGCCGACGCCTCGGACGCCTACGACTGGGAGGAGACCCGGCACGGCCTGTTCGGCGAGACCCTGGTGACCCGCGAAGCGGTCGGCGTGGTCGGCGCCATCATCGCCTGGAACGTTCCGCTGTTCCTGATCTGCAACAAGTTCGGCCCGGCGCTGGCGGCCGGCTGTTCGGTGGTCCTCAAGCCGGCCCCGGAGACCCCGCTCAACGCCAACCTGCTCGCGCAGCTCTTCACCGAGGCCGGCGTTCCCGAGGGCGTCATCTCGGTGGTGCCCGGCGGCGTCGAGGCCGGGCAGGCACTGGTCGATCATCCCGACGTGGACAAGATCACCTTCACCGGATCCACCCTGGCCGGCAAGGCCATCGCGGCCCGCTGCGGCGAGACCCTCAAGCGCTGCTCGCTCGAGCTCGGCGGCAAGTCGGCCGCCATCGTGCTCGACGACGCCGACATCGCCGCCTCGGCCCCGATGCTGGTGTTCACCGGCATCCTCAACTCCGGCCAGGCCTGCGTGGCGCAGACCCGGGTGCTGGTGCCGCGGTCCAAGAAGGACGAGATCGTCGAGGCGATGACCGCCGTCGCGGCGAGCTTCGTGCCCGGCCTGCCCGCCGAGGAGGGCACCACCATGGGGCCGATCATCAACGCGAAGCAGTACGAGAAGGTCCGCGGCTACATCGCCACCGGCAAGGCCGAGGGCGCCACCGCCGCCTACGAGATGGAGGTGCCGGAGATCGGCACCGGACACTTCGTGGGGCCGGTGATCTTCACCGACGTCACCAACGATATGACGATCGCCCGGGAAGAGATCTTCGGCCCGGTGATCAGCGTCATCGCCTACGACGACGTCGACGAGGCGATCGCCATCGCCAACGACTCCGACTACGGCCTGGCCGGCTCGGTGTGGACCGCCGACGTGCAGCGCGGTGTGGAGATCGCCAAGCAGGTGCGCACCGGCACCATGGGCATCAACTGGTACGCCATCGATCCGGCGAGCCCGTTCGGCGGCTACAAGAACTCCGGCATCGGCCGGGAGAACGGCCGCGAGGGGCTGGAGAGCTACCTCGAGCACAAGGCGATCATCCTGCCGATGGGCTACAGCTCCGAGCAGTAGACGCCGCAGGCGTAGCGACGCCGAGAGCCCCCGCGAGACGTCTCGCGGGGGCTCTCGGCGTCCGGCGGATCCGGCCCGAGCGGCCGGAGGCGGCTATCCGGTCGGCACCGGCGCCTCGGTGGTGGGCGTGGCCTCCGGGGTCACCGCCGGACTCTGCTGCGGGCCGGTCGGCTCCGGGGCCGGGGTCGAGGTGGTCGGGTTCGGGATCGGCACGGCGTCGCCGAGGTCCACGTCGCCGCTTTCGACCAGGTCCTTGAGCACGGTGTCGTCGATGATCTCGATGTCGCTGATCTTCCACTCACCGCCCTGTTTGTGCATGGTGTAGAGGATCCGGCTGGGATTGGCCGCCACATCGTCGGACTTCGCGGCGCTGGCCGACTGGTTGATGAACAGCAGCACCTTGGCGCTGTCGCGGGTGTTCTCCACCACCCCGGAGGACTGGATCTCGATCTGCGAGACGATGCCCTGTTGCTTGACCTCGGTGGCGATGTTCTTCTCGACGATGCGTTCCTGATAGGTCTTCTTCGCCTCGCCGGTCACCACCGCCATCGTCTTCTTGATGTTCTCCTCCACATCCTGCGGGGTGTAGCCGAACATCAGCTTGACGTAGCGGTCGGCGGCGTCGAGAGCGCTGGAGCGCGCGTCCTCTTCGGCCTGCGCACCGGCGTACCGGACGCCGAGCACCGTGGTCACGGCGATCGCCGCGATCACGACGAGCACGGAGAGCGCGATCAGGCCGCGCCGCAGCAGGGTGCCGTCGCGTGTGCCCCGGCGTTTGCCTGTCGGCGTGGACGCGGTGCCCCGGCTCATATGACGAACTCCATATTGCTGACCTTCATCTGGCCGTTGATCTTGGTGATGTCCACCTTCCACCGGAAGGTCTGATAGATCGGCTCGTCCTTGGGGTCGGTGGTGGCGCCCACCCAGCCGAAGACCATGATCACCTGCCCCTCCTTGTCCGTGGACTCGGTGACGGCGTCGGAGAGCACGGTGGTGGCGGTCTTGGCGTTGCCCTGCCGGATCATCTCGGCGACCATCTTCATGTTGTCGCGGAACATCTGCTGCGCCCGGCCGGTGGTCCGTTCCTGGGAGAGCTTGTAGATGTCGTCGGCGTTGTCCGGGTTCAGGGTGGTCATCTCCACCACCACCTGCTTGGCGAAGGTGGCGTAATCGTTGCGCTGCTGACGCTGATCGCGCAGCTCGTCGTACTTCACGGTGAAGACCACCGAGGCGACGATGCAGCCCACCACGATCACCACTCCGGCGGCCGCCGTGATGGCGGTGAGCAGCCGGGTGCGCTCCCCGGCCGGCGCGCTGCGGGCCGGACCGGACTTCGCCGGACCGCGGCCGCTCGTTCCGGCCCGGGGCTTCCCGGCCCGCTTCCTGCCGATCCTGCGCTTCTTCCCGGCCTCTCGCGTGCCGGTGGCCGGGTCATCGGCCGGCGATCCGGCGTCGGTCCCGGCAGCGGACGTCGTCGCCGCGGCGCGGGACGCGGTGCCTCGGGAGCGTCGGCGCTCCCGGTACGAGACGGCGGCCGGCCGGTCCGCATCGATCACCACGGTGTCGTCGGCCGCACTGTCGGCGGCGCCGTCGCTGTCGGCGGCCGCACTGCCCGCAGGGCCGTCGGCATCGTCGCTCTCGCCGTCGGCCGGTGAGGACTGTGCGTGCTCCCCGCCGGTCGCGGCATTCTCCGCGTTCTCCGCGTTCTCCGCGTTCCCCGTGGTGTCAGCGACCTTCGCGTCGGCACCGGCCTCGGGCTCCGCGGCGTCGGCCGGATCGGATCCGGACGGATCGGCGACGATCAGCTTCTCGGTGTCCTCGCCGCTCTCGGCGGGTCCGGTGCCGCCCGCCGCCGAGGCCGCGGACTGCCGGCCCGGCGCCGGCCGGCGGCGCCGCGAACGGCCCAGTGGGCTCGACTTGCGCACCACCGATCGGGGCTGGTCAGCGGAGGAGTCCGGGTTCAGTTCTCCACCGTCTTCGTGATCAGGTCGTACCATTGCGTCTTCTGGCCCTCGGTTTCCTTGCTCAACTCGCCGGTTGTGTACTTCTTACCGTCGGGTCCTATGAACTCGCCAGTGTCGGGGTCGTAGGTGGTCGCGTACACCGCCGGTTCGGAGTCGTACGACTTGGCGCTTCCGGGCACCACCCGGCCGGCCGGCTGCCGCGGCTGCACCTCGGAGGCCTTCGGCAGGTCGGTACCCGGGAAACCGTTGGGCAGGGCCAGGTTCTGGTCGGCGTCGGGCTTGTAGCCGGTGGCGCACTCCTCCGGGGTGGGCGCCCGGCGTCCCGGATACTCCACACAGGGGAAGTTGCGGGCGCCGCGCACCGTCGACTGGGCGTTCTGCGGCAGCCGGCACAGTTGTCCGGGCGGCAGGTCGCGGGCGTCCTGCGCTGACGGGAAGCGCCACTGATCCGGCGGGAGGAAGCCCACCGTGCAGGCCGGTGGATCCTGGAAGCCGAGGGTGAACGAGACATTGGCGCCGTACCGGCTCGAGCCGGTGTTGACGGCCGTCAGCAGGGCGGCGAGCACACGCGGATAGAGCACGATGGTCTGCCGCAGGTTCGGCAGGTACAGCGCCATGGTGCGGGCGTCCACCCGCAGATTCGAGACGGCCAGCGGCAGCGACTCGTTCATGTCCGAGAACAGCTTCTGCGCCGCGTTCGCCGTGCCCGGCCCCTCGCGCAGGATGTCGGTGATCTCCGGCCGGTGCGCCCGCAGGGTGTCGGTGAAGGTGGTCACGTCCCGCGTCCAGGAGCGGATCTGCGCGGCCGTCTGATTCTGAGTCTCGAGAATCGGGCCGGCCTGATCCACCAGGGCGATCGCGGTGTCGACGTTCTTGTCGGCCTCGGCCACGAACAGCGCCATCGAGTCGAGCAGCCGCTGCAGCTGCGGACCGGTGCCGTTGAAGGCCGCGAAGGCCTCGTCCATCAGATCCCGCAGCTTGGTGTCGCCGACCTGGTTGAGCAGCGCATCAGCCTGGTCGAGCATCGAGGAGATCTCCACCGGCAGGTCGGTGACCTCCACCGTGGCATCGTCGCCCAGGCTGTGCGAGCTGACGTTCTCCGCCGGCGGAGAGAACTCGACGAACTGTTCGCCGACCGCCGAGACGCTGCGCACCGAGACCACCGAGTTGTCCGGAATGTGCGTCCCCGAGTCGATCCGCAGCTCGGCCTCGACACCCTTCTCGGTGAGCCGCATACCGGTCACCTTGCCCACGTTGACTCCGCGGAAGCTGACGTTGGCGTTCTTGTACAGCCCGCCCGAGGCGTCCATCTGTGCCTTGACCGTGTACGAGCCGATGCCCACCATCTGCGGAATACGAATGTAGTAGACGGCCATCGCCACGATCGAGATCACGGTGACGATCGAGAAGATGATCAGCTGGGCGCGTACGAAACCGGTGATCTTCATCAGTTCCCTCCCCGCGTGCCGGTGGTCGAGGCCGGCTTCTTCGCCGAACTCCCCGGGGACGTCTTCCGGGGCGAGGTCGCCGGACTGGACTTCTTCTGGCCGGTCTCCTTCTGGGAGGGATTCTTCTGGGAGGGCTTCTTCCCGGACCCATCACTGCCCGGCTGTTCGAAGGGCGCCGCGAACGGATCGGAAGTCTTGCGCGCCGCGCCGGCCGAGATGCCCAGCAGTCCTTCCGGCCCGGTCAGTCCGGCGCCCTGCATGAACGTCTTGTTGAGCCGGTCGACGGTCAGGTCCAGCACCAGGTCGGAGTTGACGTAGTCGCCGCGGACCAGCCCGTCGATCTTGTCCTGCACGAACGGGAAGGTCAGCAGCACCCGCAGCGAGTTCATCAGCGCCGGACCGGTGGTCGCCAGCTGCGAGAGCAGCGCGCGCACGTTCGGCACGATCGTCTCGATGTCGTCGCGGTTCTTGCGCAGCACCTGATTGGCGGTGTCCGAAAGCTGCCCCACCGCACCGAGCGCGTTGACCAGGTTCTCCCGCTGATCGACCATCAGCTGCAGGATCTGCGGGCTGTCGGCCAGCGCCCGCTCGACGGTGGGCTGCTGAGCGTTGATCGACGCCGCGAGCCGGTCCAGCCCGTTCATGGCGGCGATGATGTTGTCGGTCTGCTCGTCGAGGTCGTCGACGAAGGTGGTCAGCCGCGGCAGCAGGTCTTTGAGAACGTCCTCGCGGCCGCCGAAGACCTTGTTCAGTTCGGTGACCACACTGCCGGCCTGGGAGAGGCCGCCGCCGTTGAGCACCACCGACAGCGAACTGAGCACCTGCTCGGTAGTCGGATACCGGCACGGATCCACCTGCTGTGAACTGGTGATGTCGGGCACCGGGTCCTTGTCGGGCACCGCGATGTTCTCCTGCTCGGGGCAGTCGGGCAGTTCCAGGGCGCCGCCGGCGGTCACGAACTTCCCGTCGGGGTGTTCGGGCGGGACGATCGCCACATGCGACGAGCCGAGCACCGAGGTCATCCCGATCATGGCGTGCGAGCCGACCGGCACCTTGACGCCCTTGTCCAGGCGCAGAGTGATCTTGGCCTTCCAGTTCTCCACCTTGATATCGCCGACGCTGCCGACGGTGGCATCGGTCATCATCACCGGCGCGTTCTTGACCAGGCCCGCCGCCGACGGGATGAGCGCGGTGATCGAGTACGCATCCTGTCCGGTGCCGGCGGCGCCTATCGACGACACCCCCGAGACCACGTCCACGCCGCAGGCGCTCAGCGGCGCCACCAGTACGGCTGCGGCGGCCATCGCGACCACTCCCCTGCCCAGGCGCTTCATCGTCCGCCTCCGAACGGCAGCAGGAGTTTGGTGACCGGGTCGACGTAGGTGTCGGGTTTGGTGCTGGCCACGTCGCGCTCCTGCTCACCCTGCTGGGCGCGTTCCTTGACGCTCTGGTTCTGGTAGTAGATCTGGTCCGGGTACGCGGCGCGGCCGATCAGCGGGTTGGCGATGAACGGCGGGTAGTTCACCACCACGTCCTTCATGATCGGGGCGATCAGATCCACGCACTTCTCGACGTTCTCCTCGGTGTCCATCGGCCGGGCGGTCGAGTCCATCGACCCGCAGAGCAGGGTGATGAGGTTGTTGCCCATGCCCAGACCGAAGACGCCGTCGAGCGCGCCGTTCATCGGGTTGTAGATGTTCATGAAGTTGGCCAGCTGGTTGGGCGCCGAATGCAGCAGCCCGCGCAGTTCCTCGTCCTTGTTCTTCAGCGTCCCGGTGAACTGCGCCAGCTTGGTCACGGTGTCGCCGAGCTCCCCGCTGTTGCGGTCGAGAAAGGTCTTGAGCGCGCCGGTGGCCTCGTCGAGGTTCTCCATCGCATCGCCGAGGTCGTCGTCGGCGTCGGCCAGCACATCGCTGACGTCGGCGATCCGGCCGTTGAACTGGACCAGCTGATCGTGGTTGTCGGCCAGCAGGTCCGTCAGCTTCTGCAGCGACTTGACGGTGGCGAACAGGTCCTCGCGCCGGTTCGACAGCGTGCCCGCGACCTGCGACATCTCCTTGATCGAGGTGGCCATCGCCGCCCCGTTGCCGTCGAGGTTGGCGGCCAGCGTGTCGATGGTGTCGGCGGCGGTGCCGGCCTCTTTGCCGTCGGAGTTCGGGCCGAGTGCCGTACTCAGCTCGTCGAGCTGTTTCTTCACGTCGTCCCACTCCATCGGGATGACGGTGCGCTCCATCGGGATGTCCGCGTCGGCGGCGAGTTTGGGGCCGCCGGTGTAGCTGGGGCTGAACTGGATGAACCGTCCGGACACCAGCGACTGGGCGACGATGACCGCCTTCGCGTCGGCGGGCACCGGGATGTCGTCGTCGATTCGCATGACCACTTTGACGTCGTGTTCGCGCGGCTGCACCTCGGTGACCTTGCCGATGTTCACGCCGATCACCCGGACCGGGTCGCCCTCGTAGAGTCCGGTGGTGGACGGGAAGTAGGCGGTCACGGTGTGCGTGGTGGCGCGGTTGACACCGAAGTAGATGCCCACGGCCGCCACGATCACCACCAGGGCCACGGCCAGCGAGCCGAGCGTCTTGCCGAGGACGGACATGCCCGCGACACGTTCACGAACTGCCATCTCAGCGCCCTCCATGTGCGGTCGGCGGAGCACTGCTCGGTGTGGGCCGCTTGGGCAGGTCCGGGGCGTTCCTGCCCGGCGCCTCCGACCAGTTCTCCGGCCAGGCCGGGAAGCCCGAGTACTTGGTGAAGTACTCGAACGCCTCCGGGTACTTGCCCTCGAGGACCCGCATGAACGAGCCCATGTAGCCACCCCAGGTGGGCAGGCCCACCAGCGACGAGAAGTACGGGCCCGAGGCCACCGCCTCGCCGAGGGTGTTGGCGTACGGGCCGAGCTCGTCGATGGCCCGTGAGAAGTTGTCCTGGTTCTTGTTCAGCACGTCGAGCACCTGGTTGAACTGGTCGAGCACCGGCTTGAGCTGTTCGTTGTTGTCCTCGACGAAGCCGGTCAGCTCGGCGGTCACGTTCTTGGTCCCGGTGATCACCTGGCCGAGCGCCTGCCGGCGCATCTGCAGTTCACCGAGCAGGGCGTTGGCGTCGATCAGCAGCTGCTCGATCTGATCGCTGCGCTTGCCGACGATGTCGCTGACGCCGCGCGCCTTCTGCAGCAGATGGTCGAGCGCATCGTCGCGTTCGGCGATCGAGGCGCTCAGCCGGCTCACCCCGTCGACGGCCGCCCGCATGTTGGCAGGAGTGTCCGAGAAGGCCTCGTTGAGCGTCGTGAGGGCCTTGTTGAGCTCGTCGGTGTCGGTGTCGGTCAGCGTCGACGTCGCGTCCTCGAGCGCATCGGTCAGCGAGTACGGCGCGACGGTCTGGTCCACTGGGATCGACTGACCGGGTTTGATCCGGCCCTCGCCGAGCGGGGTGAGGGTCAGGTTGCGCCGGCCCAGCACCGTCTCGGTCTTGATGGCCGCCCGGGTCTGATCACCGAGCTCGATGGTGTCGTTGAGGCGGAAGCGCACCTTGGCCAGCAGCCCGTCCTTGGTCTGATCGATGCCGATCTTCTCCACGCTGCCCACTTCGACGCCGGCCACGGTCACCACGTCGCCGGTCACCAGCCCGCCCGCATCGTCGAAGTAGACGTCGTAGGTGCTCACCTGGCTCAGGAACGGCAGCCGATCCATCTGCAGGGCGCTGATCACCAGGGCGGCGACCAGGACCACGCCGAGCACACCCATCGAGAAGCGGCTGCGCTTGGTGCCGCGGCGTCCTTCGAACTGTTCTTCACTCACGTCGCGCACCTCCCGCCCGCTTTGGTCTTGTCGCCCATCGCGTCGATGGAGGTGAAGAAGTACTGGCTGTCGCCCGGTCCCGGCAGGAGCAGCCGGATCCGGCAGAAGTAGATCTGCAGCCAGGATCCGTAGCTGCCCAGATTCGACAGCGTCTTGAAGCTGCCGGGCAGCTCGGTGAGGAGCTGGTCGAGGAAGTCCCTGGACTTGAGGGCTTCGGCCGAGGTCTGGCCCAGCGCGGTGATCGTCTGCTTGAGATCGGGCCGGGTGTTGCCGAGCAGACCGGCCAGCGAGTTGGTCACCTCGGCGGTCTGGGTGACGGCGTTGCCGATCACGCCCTTGTCCTCGGCCAGGCCGGTGACCAGCTGCTGCAACCGGTCCACGCTCTGATCCAGGCCCTGATGATCGGATTCGAGGGTGGTCAGCGTCTGGTTGAGGTTGTCGATCACCGAGCCGATCAGGGCATCGCGGTCGGCCAGCTGGTCGGTGAACGAGGCGGTGCTGGCGAGCAGCTGGTTGAGTCCCTCACCCTGTCCCTGGAAGACGGCGATCAGCGCCGTGGAGAGCTCGTTGACGTCGTCGGCGCTCATCGTCTTGAAGAGCGGTTTGAAGCCACCGAGCAGATTGTCCAGGTCCAGGGCCGGTTCGGTCTGGGTGATCGGGATCGTGGCGCCCGGTGAGAGGTACTTCTCCAGGTCGCCGCCGCCGGGCTGCAGCTCCAGGTACCGGTCACCTGTGAGGTTCTCGTAGCGCACCAGGGCACGCACCGAGGTGGGCAGGCGGAAGTCCTCGTTGACGTCGAACTTCACCTCGGCGGTGTTGTCGCGGGTCAGGTGCACCTTGTTCACGGTGCCCACGTCCACGCCGGCGATCTTGACGCGGGAGCCGGACTTCATGGCCGAGGCGCTGGTGAACAGGGCCTTGTACGACTCGGTGCCGCCCGGCTGGTACTTGCTGAAGACGAGCACCAGCCCGGCCATCACCAGCAGCATGACGACGATGAAGCTGGCGAGTTTGATGATCGTGGCGCGGAACGCGCGGGCGCGCTTATCCAAGCTCCGGCCCTCCGAACAGCAGGTTGAACAGTTTGAACGGCTGCAGCTTGGCGGTGGTCCGCGGCTGGTAGGGCTGCGGCGCGTTGTCGATCACGTAGAAGCGCACGTGCTCCTTGGACGTCGAATCGGTCAGACCCTCGCAACTGGCCGGGCCGTTGCCCTTGACCTGGGGCAGATCCTGCGGCCAGCGGTAGGGATTCTGGCCGGGGATCAGGGCGGCGTCGAGCAGCAGCATACCGTTGCGTCCGCCCAGCAACGGACTGGCGATGTCCACCAGGTCCGAGGCCGTGGTGATGAAGCAGCGCAGGGCGGGCGCGTGATAGCCGAGCAGCGAGGTCACCGGGTTGAGATCGGTGAGGGTGGCCATCACGTCCTTCTTGGCCCGGGAGAGCACCCCGTTCGCGGTGTTGGCCATGCCGGTGACGCTGATCAGCAGCGAGTCCAGGTTGGCGGTGTTCTCCACCAGGGTGTTGCCCACCTGGGTGGCGTTGTCGACGGTGCGCATCAGGTTCGGCATGGCATCGGCGTAGACATTCGTCGCACCGGCCGCCTGCTCGAGCAGGTCGTTGAACTCGGGCAGATGCTTGTTGGTCTTGCCGAGAATGTTCGTCAGCTGTTCGAGCGCGTCGCCGACGCGTTCGCCGTTGCCGGCCAGCGCCTCGTCCACCGCGCCGATGACGGTGTTGAGCTTCTGCGGCTCGATCGTGGCCAGCACGGTCACCAGCTGCTGGTAGACGGTGTTGAGTTCGACGACCACGTGGTCGGCGTCGATCGTCGAACCGGCCCGCAGATGGGCGTTGGACGCTCCGGTGTCCGGGATCTCCAGGTTCACGGCCTTGGCACCGAAGATGGTGTTGGACTTGATGTCGGCGACCACATTGTCCGGGACCTCACGGATGGTGTCGTTGTCCATCTCGAGGGTCAGCACGGCATGGTCGCCATGGTTGCGGACCTTGGCCACCCGGCCCACCTGCACCCCGCGCAGCTTCACCTTGGCGTCGGGGTCCATCACCAGACCGGCACGCGGGCTGTGGAGGGTCACTGTGCTGGTGCTGTCGAACCAGCCCAGGAACTGGCCGGAGGCCAGCGCGACGACGGCGGCGAGCAGGCCCACCATGATCGCGGCGGCCAGCTTGCGCAGCCAGTTGGGACGTCCTCGTTTCATACCTCAGCCCGCCAGGTTGAAGTTGCCGTCGGCGCCGTAGATGGCGAGCGAGGTGAGCAGGGTGATGACCACGACCACGACCAGCGAGGCGCGCACGGCGTTGCCGACGGCCACGCCCACGCCTACCGGACCGCCGGAGGCGTTGAAGCCGTAGTAGGTGTGGATCAGCATGACGGCCACGGCCATGCAGATGGCCTGCACGAACGACCACAGGATGTCCGACGGGATGAGGAACGTCGAGAAATAGTGGTCGTAGACGCCGGCCGACTGTCCGTAGAGGACGACCGTGGCGAAGCGGCTGGCCAGGAACGAGGCGAGCGCCGCGAGCGAGTAGAGCGGGATGATCGCGATCAGTCCGGCGACGATGCGCGTGCTCACCAGGTAGGGGATGGACCGGATGGCCATCACCTCGAGGGCATCGATCTCCTCGGCGACGCGCATCGCGCCGAGCTGGGCGGTGGCGCCGGCCCCGATGGTCGCGGCCAGGGCGATGCCGGCGATCACCGGCACCGCGATGCGCACGTTGATGAAGGCGGAGAAGAAGCCGGTGAGGGCCTCGACACCGATGTCGGCCAGCGAGCTGTAACCCTGCACGGCGATGGTGCCGCCGGTGAACAGGGTGAGAAAGCCGACCACCACCACGGTGCCGCCGATCATCGCCAGCGCGCCGGTGCCCATGGAGATCTCGGCGATCAGCCGGAGCGTCTCCTTCTTATAGCGGCGCAGCGCCTGCGGAATGGAGATCAGCGAATCCCAGTAGAACAGGGCCTGATCGCCGATCTTGTTCCAGTCCTCCCCGGCGCGTTTGAGCGCGACGCGCGCGGTGAGCAGTCTCGTAGTACCCGGCAGAACCATCGCTAGCCCATCGTCGCTTTCAGGCCGACCGCCGTGACGACGACGTTCACCACGAACAGGGCCATGAAGGAGTAGACGACCGTCTCGTTGACCGCGTCGCCCACGCCCTTGGCCCCGCCCTTCACGTTGAGTCCCCGGTAGCAGGCGACGAGGCCGGCGAAGAGACCGAACAGGGCGGCCTTGACCATTGAGATCACCAGCTCTCCCAGGCCCGTGAGCAGGGTCAGGTTGGCGACGAAGGCGCCCGGGTTGACGTCTTGCAGGTAGACCGAGAAGACGAAGCCGCCGGCGATGCCGATGGTGCACACCAGCGAGTTGAGCAGCAGCGCGACCATGGTCGAGGCCACCACGCGCGGCACCACCAGCCGGTGGGTGGGGTTGATGCCGAGCACCTTCATCGCGTCGATCTCTTCCCGGATGGTCCGGGCCCCGAGGTCGGCGCAGATGGCGGTGGCGCCGGCACCGGCCACGATCAGCACGGTCACGATGGGGCCGATCTGGGTGACGGTGCCCAGTGCGGTGCCCGCTCCGGAGAGGTCCTGGGCGCCGATCTCACGCAGCAGGATGTTCAGGGTGAAGCTCACCAGAACGGTGAACGGGATGGCGACGAGGAGCGTCGGCACCAGCGAGACACGGGCGATCGCCCACGACTGCTCGATCGTCTCGCGCCACTGAAACGGCCGGCGAACCAACTCACGGGCTGATTCGACACCCAATGCGACGAAGTCCCCCACTCCGCTCATCGGAGCGGCCAGCCGATTCAGCAAGTCCCCTCCTCTGTCAGCGTGCTTGGCAACCTATCACGCCCACTCACGGCGGACGGATCGACTTTCTCAACAATCGATTAGATGAGATCGGAAGCGGAAAACGTCCCACGATCGGCTTCTGCGAAGTAGCCGGAGAGCCGCTCGCCGAGGACCGTTTCGTCCCATTCGTCGCCGTCGGCGATGAACACCTGCTGGACCCGCGGGGCGGCCATCAGCGTGACGGTGTTGCCGTACACGACGAAGACCTGTCCGTTGACCCCTTCGGAGGCCGGGCCCGCCAGATACCGCACCAGCGTGACCACGTGATCGGGCGAGAGCGGATCCACCTCGCCGGCCGGGGCCTCGCCGAAGACGTCGGCGGTCATCGAGGTCCGGGCCCGCGGGCAGATGGCGTTGGCCCGCACGCCGTAGCGCTCGAGGGCGCGGGAGGCGGAGAGGGTGAGCGCGGTGATGCCGGCTTTCGCGGCACCGTAGTTGGCCTGTCCGGGCGGGCCGAGCAGCCCGGCTTCGGAGGCGGTGTTGATCAGCCGGCCGTAGACCGGCGCGCCGGCCTCCTTGGACGCCGCCCGCCAGTGGGCGGCGGCGTTCCGGTTGAGTAGGAAGTGACCGCGCAGATGGACGGCGACGACGGCGTCGAACTCCGCGTCGGTCATGTTGAAGAGCATGGCGTCGCGGGTGATCCCGGCGTTGCTCATGACGATGTGCAGCCCGCCGAGGTCCTCGGTGGCCACCCGCATGATCTCGGTGGCGGTGGCGCTGTCGGAGATGTCGCCGGCCACCGGGACGGCGTGTCCGCCGGCGGTCCGGATCTCGTCGATCACGTCGCTCGCGTCGAGCGCGGCGCCGAGATCGTTGACGATCACGGTGGCGCCGTCGGCGGCCAGGCCGAGCGCCTCGGCACGTCCGAGGCCGGCGCCTGCACCGGTCACCACCGCGACGCGGCCGTGCAACGGGGAACTCACGAGGGGGTCCTCTCCTTGGGTCGGATCAAGTAGAACATGTTCTAACACATCCCCGTCGCGACAGGCCAGCGAATCCGGGAAAGATCCGCCGGCGCTACTCCAGACTCAGTGCCGACTTAGGGCAGCTGGCCACCACCTGGCGCATCTCCTCCTCCCGCTCGGCAGGCACCTCCTCTTGGAGAATCACCAGGTAATCGTCGTCGTCAAGGTCAAAGACATCCGGTGCCATCCCCACACAGACCGCGTTGGACTCACACAGATCGAAGTCGCATTTGACTCGCATGTTCTTCCTCCGGTTTCCCCGAGCACGTGGTTGACTGTGTCGGTGACTACACGTTAGAACGTGTTTCAGTACTAGCCAAGTGTTTGACGCAAGCGGCCGCCCTCGCGGGCCGTCCGCCGGCTTCCGAACCGGATATCCCAGGAGCAGGTCATGCGGATCGCCTACACCCCCGAGCAGGAGCGGCTCCGCCGCGAACTGCGCGACTACTTCACCGCGCTGATGACCCCGGAGCGCAAGGCCGCACTGGCCGGCGGCGAGGGGGAACTCGGCGAGGGCGACGCCTACCGGGACGTGGTCCGGCAGATGGGCCGCGACGGCTGGCTCGCGCTGGGCTGGCCCACCGAATACGGCGGCGCGAACCGCTCGATGATGGATCAGCTCATCTTCACCGACGAGGCGGCCATCGCCGGCGCACCGGTGCCGTTCCTGACCATCAACTCGGTGGCGCCGACTATCATGCACTACGGCACCGACGAGCAGAAGGAGTTCTTCCTGCCCCGGATCGCCGCAGGTGAGCTGCACTTCTCCATCGGCTACTCCGAGCCGGGTGCCGGCACCGATCTGGCCGCCCTGCGCACCACCGCCGTCCGCGACGGCAGCGAGTACGTGATCAACGGGCAGAAGATGTGGACCAGTCTGATCCCCTACGCCGACTACGTCTGGCTGGCCTGCCGCACCGACCCGGAGGCCGCCAAGCACAAAGGCATCTCGATGCTCATCGTGCCGACCACGGCCGACGGCTTCTCGTACACCCCTGTGCACACCATGTCCGGGGTGGACACCTCGGCCACCTACTACTCGGATGTGCGGGTGCCCACCACGGCGCTGGTCGGCGAGGAGGGCGGCGGCTGGCCGCTGGTGACCAATCAGCTCAACCACGAGCGGGTGGCGCTGTGCAGCGCCGCACCGATCCAGACGGCGCTGCGCGAGACCCTCGCCTTCGCCGCCGAGGCCAAGACCGGCGACGGCCGTCGGCTGGCCGACGTGCCGTGGGTGCGGGCCAATCTGGCCCGGGTGCAGGCCAAGGTCGAGTTCCTCAAACTGATCAACTGGAAGATCGCCTCGATCGCGGCACAGGGCGGTTCGCCGTCGCCGGCCGATGCCTCGGCCACCAAGGTCTTCGGCACCGAGTTCGCCACCGAGGCCTACCGGCTGCTGATGGAGGTCGTCGGACCGGCCGCCGCCCTGCGCCAGGGCAGTCCCGGCGCCCACCTGCTCGGCCGGCTCGAACGGTTCTCCCGCACCTCGCTGATCCTCACCTTCGGCGGCGGCACCAACGAGATCCAGCGCGACATCATCGGCATGCTCGCCCTGCAACTGCCCCCGGCCCGTCGCTGATCCGCACACCGCCCGCCGTCTTTCCGCCCGCAAGGAGCACCCCATGGACTTCACCCCCTCCGAAGCCGCCGCCGATCTGGCCGGGCTGGCCGCCGACATCGCCGCCGCAGTGAGCACCCCGGCACGGGTCGCCGATCTCGAAGCCGGGACGGCCCCGATCGACGACCGGCTCTGGCGGAAGCTCGCCGGGGCCGGACTGCTCGGTCTGGCCGCTCCCGAGGACGACGGCGGCGCCGGACTGGGGCCCGAGGAGACCGTGGCGGTGGCCATCGCGCTGGGCCGGCATCTGTCGCGGGTGCCGTACGGTTCGCATGCGGTGGCCGCGGTCCCGGTGCTGGCCACCGCGGGCTCTGCGCGGCTGCGCGCCGAACTGCTCGGACCGGCCGCCACCGGTGCGGCGATCTGCTCGGCCGCGGTCGAGGAGGATCTCGGCGTGGATCTGCATGCGCCGTCGGCCACCCTGACCGCATCGGGCGGGTCGGGCCTGGCGCTCAGCGGCAGCAAGGTGAACGTTCCCTATGCGGCGGCGGCCGACGCGCTGCTGGTGAGTGTGACCGGTCCCGACGGACCCGCGGTAACGGCGGTGCGCACCGGCAGTGCCGGGGTGCGGATCACGGAGACCCCGAGCACCGGACTGACCCCGGTCTACCAGGTCGATTTCACCGAGGTGCCGGTCGCCGACGACGACGTCCTGACCGGTGGCGCCGCGACCCTGGCCCGCACCGTGGATCTGCTGCGGCTGGCGGTGGCCGCCGATCAGACCGGGGTGATCGCCGCGGCTCTGGAGGCGACCGCGACCTATGCCCGCGAACGCGAACAGTTCGGTCGCCCTATCGGCTCCTTCCAGGCGGTGGCGCAGCGTCTGGCCGACGGCTACATCGATGTCCAGGCCCTGACCCTGACCACCGAGCAGGCCGCCTGGTTGCTGTCCCCGGAGGCGGGCGCCGATGCCGGGGAGATCTCGTCCGCCGTCGCGACGGCGAAGTTCTGGGCCGCCGAGGCCGGGCATCGGGTGGCGCACACGAGCGTGCACGTACACGGTGGCGTGGGCCTGGACACCTCACATCCGGCGCACCGATACTTCCTGCGCGCCAAGCAGAACGAGTTCACCCTCGGCACCGCCCCGGTGGTCCTCGACGATCTCGGCGCCGTGCTCGCCGCTTCCGGGCTGCCCGGCCGATGAGTCCGGCGGCCGTGACCGACCGGCTCGCACTGACCTCGCTGCTCGCCCCGCTGGCCGGCGACGCCGAGCACGGCATCCACTACCGCGACGAGTTCGCCAGCTGGCGCGATCACCTCGCGACGGCGCAGCAGTGGGCGCGGGTGCTCGGCTCGGTGCTCAGCCCCACCCGTCCACCGCATGTGGGTGTGCTGCTGCCCAATGTGCCCGAGTTCAGCGTTCTGTTCGCCGCCGCCGCGATGAGCGATGTGGTGCTGGTGGGCCTCAACCCCACCCGGCGGGGTGCGGCCCTGGCCGACGACATCGCCCGCAGCGACTGCCAGCTGGTGCTCACCGGTCACGGCCTGGGCGGGCTGATCACCGAATCGGGCACCACGGCGCCCACATTCGACGTCGCCGGGCACGCCTGGGCCGAGTTGCTCGCCGCCCATCCGGCGCCCCCGGCGCCGGTCGCGGTACCGGAGGCCGATCCGGATGCACTGCTGATGCTGATCTTCACCTCCGGCACCACCGGGGCGCCGAAGGCGGTGCGGTGCAGCCAGCGCAAGTTCGCCGCCGCCGGAGCCATGCTCGCCGAGCGTTTCCGCATCGGCGCCGACGACGTCGTCTATCTGTCGATGCCGATGTTCCACTCCAATGCGCTGATCGCCGGCTGGTCGGTGGCCGCCGCCGGCGGAGCGTCGATCGCCCTGCGAGAGCGCTTCTCCGCCAGTGGGTTCGGCGACGATGTGCGTCGTTACGGGGTGACCTACGCGAACTACGTGGGCAAGCCGCTGCACTACATTCTGACCACCCCGGAACGCAGTGACGATGCGCAGACCTCACTGCGGCTGATGTACGGCAACGAGGCGACGGCCGCCGATCGCGCAGAGTTCGAGCGGCGCTTCGGTGCGCGAGTGGTGGACGGATTCGGCTCTACCGAGGGCGGGGTGTCGATCACCCGGACCCCGGAGACTCCCGACGACGCGCTCGGCCCGCTGCGCGGGCCGGTGGCCGTGGTGGATCCGGACACCCTGGCGGCGGTCCCGGCCGGGACGGTCGGCGAGATCGTGAACTCCTCCGGCGCGGGGCTTTTCGACGGCTACTACCGCGACGAGGAGGCCACCGCCGAGCGCCTGCGGGGCGGTTTCTACCGCACCGGTGATCTGGGCTGGGTGGACGAGGCCGGTTTCGTGCACTTCGCCGGGCGGACCGGCGACTGGCTGCGGGTGGACGGCGAGAATCTGGGCACCACTCCCATCGAGCAGATTCTGCGCAGGCATCCGCAGATCGTCGACTGCGCCGTGTTCGGCGTTCCGCGGGAGATCGGCGACGATGTCGGCGCCGCCCTCGTCGCCCCGGGGCTCACTCTGGAATCGCTCACCGGATTCCTTGCCGCACAATCGGATCTGGGGCCGAAGCAGAGGCCCACAGCCGTCTGGATCGTCGACGACCTCCCGCAGACCGCCACCTTCAAGGTCCGCCGCAGCGAACTCGTCACCTCCCTCGGAACCCCCACCTGGGAGCTACCTCCGGTCCGATAGCCCCGCCGGCCGGTTCAGCACCCAGCGCGTGGTCGAGCCCCCATTCCTGTGCTGCGGCGCGCGGGCTACCGGAGCCGTTCGGCGCCGAACGGGAGCAGCGCCATCTCCCGCGCATTGCGGACCGCTGTCGCCGGCTGCCGCTGCTGCTGCGGCGACAGGCCGGTGACCTGCCGTGCGCGGATCCGGCCCCGGTCGGTGAGGAACTGCCGCAGCACCGCGGTGTCCTTGTAGTCGAAGGTCAGTCCTGGATAGGCCCGCCGCTTCCGTCCGGCTGCCGTCCGATGACGTTCGGCCCCAGTTCTCTTCGCCATCACCAACTCGCTTTCGAGATGCCCGGGAGTTCACCCCGGTGGGCCATCTGCCGGAACCGGATCCGGGACAGGCCCGCCCTGCGCAGGTAGCCGCGCGGTCGGCCGTCGACCGCATCGCGGTTGCACAGCCTGGTCGCACTGGCATCGCGAGGCTGCCGGCAGAGTTCGGCGCGCGCCGCCGCCCGCTGCTCGGCGCCGGCGGCCGGATCGGCGATGATCGCGGTCAGTTCGGCCCTCCGCGCGGCATAGCGGGCGACGAGCGCCTCCCGCTTGCGTTGTTTGACGATCTTGGACTTCTTGGCCATCAGCGATCCTCCCGGAACTCGACGTGCCTGCGGACGATGGGATCGTATTTGCGCAGGACCAGCCGGTCGGGATGATTGCGCCGGTTCTTGCGGGTGACGTAGGTGTAGCCGGTGCCGGCCGTCGACCGGAGTCTGACCACAGGCCGCAGATCGGTGCTCGCCATCAGATCCGCTCCCCCGCCGCCTGCATCCGGGCGATCACCGCGTCGATGCCGTCCCGGTCGATGACCTTGATTCCCTCGGTGGACACCCGCAGGGTCACCCGCCTCCGCAGACTGGGCACCCAGTAGCTGCGCCGCTGCAGGTTGGGCCGCCACTGCCGGCTGGTCCGGTGATGCGAATGCGACACCTGCTTCCCGAATCCGGGCACCTTGCCGGTGACCTGACATCTGGCACTCACGGTGCACCTCCCATTCCATTTATTGACAACGATTCGCATTAACTACGTCGATCACGCTACAGTGCGAGCACGCTTATTGACAATCAATAGCAATAAGGAAGGTGTCTCGTGCCCGTCCATCCCCGCCCCGACCGCACACCGGTGGTAGTGCTGACCGGCCTGGATCGGACCGGAGTCGCCCGGCCGGCCCGGGCGGCCGCCTCCCCCGGGCACCACCGTGGTCACCGTCGACCTGCGCGACGTCGCAGACGGCCGGGTGATCCGGACCAGCCACCGCATCGCTCCGGACGGACGGGAGGAACTGACCGTCGACCACATCGAGATCGAGCACGGCTGCGTCTCGTGCACGCTGCGGTTCGACCTGCTTCCCGAGCTGCGCCGACTGCACCGCGACGCCGGCACCGCGCGTATCGTGGTCGCCCTGGATCCGGCGATCGAGCCGGAACTGCTGTGCACCGAGTTGCACCAGGTGGTGGTGAGCGGACCTGGAATGCCCGACGGTCCGGCCGGCCTGGACGTGAGCATCGAGGCCACCGTCTGCGCCATCGATGCGCCCAGCTGGCTCGAGTCGGCGACGGGCGATGTCACCCTCACCGAGGCGGGCCTGACCGGACTCGAGGACGAGCGCACGCTCGCCCAGGTGGCGGTGAGCCAGGCGCGCTTCGCCGATGCTCTGATCGTCGAGGGCGCCGACGGAGTGGAGGACATGTGGCAACTGGTCCGGCTGCACGCGGTGCTGCTGCGCCTGGCCCCGGCGGCCGGAATGCGCACCCTCAACAGCCGGCAGCCGCTGACCGCCGGAATCCTCGGCGACGCGCTGGGATCCGTCGGCGCCGACGCGCCGCGCGGACGCCCGCGACGGCCGTTCGACCCGCTGCTGGCCGGGCGGCCGGAGCTGTCCCGCGACTGCGGCGTGCAACTGAGCCTCTTCGAGGCCGCGCGCCCGTTCCATCCGCATCGGCTGCACGAGGCCTTCGACGTCCTGCTCGACGGGGTGGTGACCGCCTACGGACGGCTCTGGCTGGCCAGCGCACCCGACGACGTGCTGTGGCTCGATAGCGCCGGCGGCGGGCTGGGCATCGGGCGGGTGGGCCGCTGGCTCGCCTGCGACGACGGCACCGAGGAGGCCGGCGCACACCTGCCCGACCACGAACGCGAGTACCGCGCGCTGGCCGCTCTGGCCTGGGATCCGGTCTACGGCGACCGGCACACCAGCCTGGCCGTGCTGACCCATCGAGCCGATCCCGCCGAGATCGAGACCGCACTGCAGGCCGCACTCGTGACCGACGACGAATTCGCCCGCGGCCCCGGCTATCTCAGCGCACTGGACTCCCCGTTCGGGGACCGGCACACCGATCCCTGCACCGACCGCGAGCCGAACGAGCCGACCATCGACACCGCCACCACCACCGAGAACGGAGAGAACGATGAAGCCGAACCTTCACCCCGACTACCACCCCGTCGTCTTCCGCGACGCCAACACCGGAGACGCCTTCCTCACCCGGTCGACCGCCGTCTCGGAGCGCACGGTGCTCTGGTCCGACGGCAACGAGTACCCGTTGATCACGGTGGAGGTGTGCAGTGCCAGCCACCCGTTCTGGACCGGCCAGCAGCGCGTTCTCGACGCGGCCGGACAGGTGGAGAAGTTCCACCGCCGCTACGGCACCCGCTGAGCCGGCGGCGTTCGCCGGAACGTTCGAGGAGTCCCGGCCCCGTAGATACTGGAGAGTAGACTGGCGAGCTGCGGACCGACGTGAGGAGTAGCCGTGACTGCCGACCCCGAGAGCGCCGATCCCCTGGCAGATCCTTCCGGTTCGGTCGCGGACTATTGGCATCGGCACGGCTTCGACGGCGACGAGCAGCAGTTCCTCACCTTCACCGCCCTGCTGCGCTATCAACGCCTCGTCGCCGACGCTGTGGACTCGACTCTCAAGAAGCGCGGCCTGAACACCACCGACTATCTCGTCTTGATGACGCTGCAGCTCTCCGAGGACGGGACCCAGCTCATCTCCAGCCTCGCGCGGCACCTGATGGTGCATGCGACGACCGCCACGCTGGCGACGGACCGGCTGGAGCGACGGCTGTTCGTCCGGCGCAGTCCGCATCCCACCGATCGCCGGGCCACATGCGTGGCGATCACCGACGACGGCCGGCGGATCGCCGATGAGGCGACCCGCGCACTGACCACGATCGGCTTCGGCATGCGCGACGGCTCCGCCGGGGAGGTCGCACAGCTCCGCGATGCCATCGCCGCACTGCTGCCCTCGACCGGCCCCGGCTGATCTGGCTCACCGATGCGGGAGGGCCGGACCGCGCAACGGCGGTCCGGCCCTCCCGGCAATGGGTGCAGATCAGTTCCGGTTGCTGAAGTCCGGGAGCTTCTCGTCCGAATCGCGGAAGCTCAGCACACTGAAGATCGTGAGGACGGTACCGGCGATGATCACGATCCAGCCGGTCCAGCCGATACCCACGTCGACACCGGTGAATCCGGCGTTGTCCTCGGTCAGGCCGCGGACCAGCAGCAGCAGAGTCCCCAGTCCGGCCACCACCATCGTGATCAGATTCCAGGGCGCCGTCGCCGGCAGGACGTCGGGCGCGAAGGCCTGCACGGCCACCAGCACCGTCGCGGCGATGATCAGGAGCATGCCGAGCACGGCATAGCTGTACCAGGCGTTCTCACCCGCCGTCTGCCCCATGAACGAGGCCGTCACAAAGCGGTTGAAGAACGAGAAGATCAGTGCCACCAGACCGGCCGCGAGCGCGCCGGTCTGGAACGGGTGCAGGGATTTGAGGTCCATCGAGGGACTCCTTCGTCGGGGGATTCTCGGCGATGCGGTGCACAAACAGTACCGCAGAAACGGTCCCCCAATCGGACTAAACCGGCGCCGATCCCGGTTCGGCGCCCGCCGCGTGGCGTGCGGGCGCCGCCTCAGACCGCGCCGTCGCCGTCCTTGAGGCTCGCACTCATCCGGGCCACCGACGCCCCGTAGTCGCGGACCATGGCTTCGATCATGTCGGCCACCGGAACGATCTCGTTGCACCGGCCGACGATCTGACCGGCCGGCATGGCCACCACGTCGGGATCGTCGGAGTTCGAGATCCGTGCGTGCGCCTCCCCCACGAGCAGGTTCTGCAGCGGCATCGGCAGCGGTTCGGGCGCACCGGCCGCATCCCACGCATCGGTCCACTTGGTCTTGAGCAGCCGGGCGGGCTTACCCGAGTAGATCCGCCGACGCACGGTGTCGCGCGAGGTGGCCTTCAGCAGCGCCTGCTGCACGGTCGACGGTCCGTCGCCGGTGGCCCCGAGCTGGTATTCGGCGGCCGTCAGCCACGCGGTGCCCATCCACACACCCTGCGTGCCCAGCGCCAGCGCTGCCGCCATCTGGCGTCCGTCGCCCACTCCGCCGGCGGCGAGCACGGGGTGATCGCCCACCGCGTCGACGATCTCCGGCCAGAGCACCATGGAGGTCACCTCGCCGGTGTGCCCGCCGCCCTCATAGCCCTGGGCGATCACGATGTCCACGCCGGCCTCCACATGACTGAGCGCATGGTGCTGCGAACCGGCCAGCGCCGCCACCGCGACTCCGTGCTGGTGCGCGACGTCGATGACATCAGCCGGCGGCGAACCGAGTGCGTTGGCGATCAGCTTGATCTGGCCGTACTTCTCGGCGTGCTCCATGGCGACGTCCACGTGCGAGCGCGCCACCGAGTGCAACCAGCCGAGCACGCCGGTGTTCACCCGATCGCCGCCGTCCGGCAGCGGCGGGACGCCCAGGTCGTCGAGGGTCCGTTCGACGAAGGCCCGATGCTCGGGCGGGATCATCGAGTCCAGGTCGGTGCGCGAGCCCTCCGTGGGAATCTTGGCGGGCATCACCACGTCCACGCCGAACGGCTTGCCGTCGGTGTTCTCGTGCATCCACTCGAGCACCTCGTGCAGTTCGGCCGGATCGTTGAACCGGACACAGCCGAGCACGCCGAGCCCACCGGCCCGGCTGATCGCGGCGGCCACGTGCTGGCTGGGGGTGAATCCGAAGATCGGGTAGTCGATGCCGAACTTCTCGGTGAGCGGGGTCTGAATACTGACGGCGGTCATGGCGTTCGTCCTTCTCGAATGGCTGGACTTGTGGGGCTGGGTGGCTGTGGTGGGCCGGCGAGCATCACGCTCAGGACTGGGCGGCCGGCACGAGCCTCTCGTCCGGCTCTCCGGAGGCGGCGACCTGTGCCGCCCACCGGTAGTCGGGCTTGCCGGCCGGGGAGCGCTTCACCTCGTCGACGAACCAGATGCTGCGCGGGCACTTGTAGCCGGCGATGCGTTCGCGGGCCACCTCGTTGATCTCACTGAGCGAGGGGCGCCGGCCGCCACGGGTGGACACGACGGCGGCGACCCGCTGACCGAAGCGCTCGTCGGGCACGCCCACCACGGTGGCATCGAAGATCTCCGGGTGCGCCTTGACCGCGGACTCGACCTCCTCCGGGAAGACCTTCTCGCCACCGGTGTTGATCGACTGCGAGCCGCGGCCCAGCATGGTGATGGTGCCGTCCGCGTCGATCGTCGCCAGGTCGCCGGGGATCGAGTACCGGACCCCGCCGAAGACCTTGAAGGTCTTCTCGCTCTTGACCGGATCGTTGTGGTACCGCAGCGGGATGTGTCCGGTGCGCGCCAGGATCCCCACCTCGCCGCTGCCCCGCTCGACCGGCGTGCCGTCCTCGCGCAGCACGTGCGCCTCCCGGTCGGCGGTCACCCGCGGAGGCCCGGCCTCGGTGGCGCCCCTCTGTGCGAAACCCATTCCGGAGAAACCGGTTTCGGACGATCCGATGGCGTCGACGATCAGCAGGTTGGGCAGCAGATCGAGGAACTGGTCCTTGACCGCAGCCGAGAAGAGCGCCGCCGAGGAGGCGATGGTGATCACCGACGAGGTGTCGTACGCGCTGCCGTCCCGGCGGCCAGCGGCCAGCGCATCGACCATGGGCCGGCCGATGGCGTCACCGGTGATCATCACGACGTTCACCCTGTGCCGTTCGATCGCCTCCCAGCTGGAGTGGCCGCCGAACTCCGGATAGACCACGGACTTGCCGCATGCGAAGAGCGACTGGAAGATCGCCCACTGCGAGCCGCCGTGAATGAACGGCGGGATCGGGAAACGCACCAGTTGAGGGTTCTCCGCGCCGTCGCGGGCCAACTGCCACTCGTCGGTGATCGGTTCGCCGGTGTGGAAGTCGATGCCGCCGCCGAGCACCCGGAAGATGTCCTCCTGGCGCCAGATCACGCCCTTCGGGGCTCCGGTGGTACCGCCGGTGTAGAGCATGTAGAGGTCGTCGTCGCTGCGCTCGCCGAAGTCCCGCTCACGGCTGCCGCGCGCCACCGCCTCGGTGTAGGTGATCGCCCCGTCCGGCGCCGGCAGACCGCTGTCGTCGTCGAGCACGATCAGCCCGGCGACCTGATGCTGCGACGAGGCGAGCACGGCGGCCACCTTGTCCGAGTACTGCCGCTCGTGGATGAGCACCTTCATGCCGGAGTCGGTGACGATGTGCTCGAGTTCGGCCTCGACGTAGCGGTAGTTGACGTTGGCCATCACCGCCCGCGCCTTGAAGACGGCGATCATCGCCACCGTGCATTCGAGGGTGTTGCGGCTGTACAGCCCCACCGGGTCACCGGGCTGCACGCCCAGCTCCTGCAGAGTGTGGGCCAGCGCGTTGGCCTGCTCTTCGAGCTGCGCATAGGTCAGCTCCGCATCCGCCGTCTCGAGTGCGATGCGATCCGGTACGAGGTCGACCGCATGCTCGATGAGGTCTGCGATGGTGTACGCCATGCAATGAAACTAGAACGTGTTACTGTTTTCGGCAAGTAGCAGCCGTCACAACACGCGAGGTACGAGATGACCGTCACCGAAGATCTGGAGACTGCCACCGGCGATGCGCCCGAATGCCTGGTGGAGAAGCGCGGCCACACCCTGATCGTGACCATGAACCGCCCCCGGGCGCGCAATGCGCTCTCCACCGAGATGATGCGGATCATGGAAGAGGCCTGGGACCGGGTCGACGACGATCCCGACATCCGGGTGGCCGTCCTGACCGGCGCGGGCGGCTACTTCTGCGCCGGCGCCGATCTGAAGAACATGAACAAGTCCGCTCCCGGCGACAAGTTCGCCAAAGGCGGCTGGGATCTGACCCGGATGCCGGCCCTGCTCAAGGGCCGCCGGCTGACCAAGCCGCTGATCGCGGCGGTCGAGGGACCGGCGATCGCCGGCGGCACCGAGATCCTGCAGGGCACCGACATCCGGGTGGCCGCACAGAGCGCGAAATTCGGTGTCTCCGAAGCCAAGTGGGGCCTGTTCCCGCTCGGCGGCAGCGCCGTCCGGCTGGTGCGGCAGATTCCGTACACGATCGCCGCCGACATCCTGCTCACCGGCCGGCACATCACCGCCGCCGAAGCCAAGGAGTACGGCCTGATCGGCCACGTGGTCCCGGACGGCACGGCACTCGACCGAGCACTCGAGATCGCCGATCAGATCGCCGCCAACGGTCCGCTGGCGGTGCAGGCCATCCTCAAGACGATCCGCGACAGCGAGGGACTGCACGAGGAGGAGGCGTTCAAGATCGACGCCGAGCTCGGTGCCGCGGTCTTCGCCTCGAAGGATGCCAAGGTGGGCCCGCGCGCCTTCGCCGAGAAGCAGAAGCCGGTCTTCACCGGCGAGTGATCCCACCGTCGTAACCCCTCCCGTACCGCAGAGTCCCCCGAGCCCGCGCCATCGATCCCACGTCGACGGCACGCGCTCGGGGGAACCTTCCGGTAGGCCTTCCGGTGTGCCTGTGGACAACGCCCTGGACACTCCGGCGCCCGGGCAGCACAGTCCTCGGGCATGCAGATCGAACCGGGGGTCTATCCGCATCGGGTCCTGAGCACCCGGCTGCGTCGCGCCGAATTGAACCGGGCCGTACGGGCCGGCACCGCCGTCAGACTCCGCTCGGGCTGGTACGCCGTCGGCGCCGCGCACCCCGACGAGGTCTCGGCGGTCCGGGCCGGCGGTGTCCTGAGCTGTGTCTCGGCGCTGCGCCGGCATGGCGTCTGGGTTCCCGACGATCCGCACCTCCATGTGCGCGGCAACGTCTCCGCCGTCCGTCGGCACCCGGAGCGCTACTGTCGCCGGTACGGCCGCCCCGAGCCCGAATCCGGGGCGGTGGACGATCTGCCGACCGCCCTGCAATACGCCGCACGCTGCCTCGACGCCGAAGGCTTGGTGGTGGTCGCCGATTCGATGCTCAACCAGGGCCTGCTGTCCCGCGAGGAGATCGAGCACACCCTGCGCGACACCCCCGCGACCGTCCAGCAGGCACTCGACCGGTGCGACGGCCGCGCCGCATACGGGCTCGAAACGATGGTCCGGCTCCGGTTGCAGAGCCAGAACATCCGCACCCGGCTGCAGGTGCCGATCGACGGCGTGGGCCGGGTGGACCTGCTGGTGGTCCGCTGGCTGATCATCGAGACCGACGGCTGGGAGTACCACGGCGACCGCACCGCCTTCGAGAACGACCGGCGGCGGGATCAGGCCGCTCTCGCTCTCGGCTATCTGACCCTGCACCTGACCAGCCGCCAGATCACCGACTACTGGGAACGCTGCAACGGGGTGATCCTCGACCTCGTCCGCCGGCGCGCACATCTCCGTCGGCACTGAGCCGCACCGGGGCAGCACGACCGGAGAGTTCCCCATCGCGGACACCATCGCGGCCGGGTCGACGGTGCCCGTCAGCGGGAACTCTGGTGTACGCCGGAGACCGGCGCACCGCCGCCGGCGTGCGCCACCGGCGCCTCCTCAGACCATGGTGCCGAGCCGGGTGATGGTGTCGGCGTCGCGGCAGGTGACCATCAGCATGGTCACCCCGGCGGCCTCCCACTGCCCGATCTGAGCCCTGACCTCGGCCTCGGTACCCACCAGCATGGTCTCCCGCACCATCTCGTCGGGGACGGCGGCGATGGCCTCGGCTCTGCGGCCGGACTGGAACAGCCGCCCGATCTCCTCGACCGCGTCGCCGTACCCCATCCGGGTGTACAGCTCGGCGTGGAAGTTCTTCTCCTTCGCCCCCATCCCACCCACATACAGCGCGGTCGACGGGCGGTACCGCTCCACCGCCGCCGCGACGTCTTCGGTGATGACGGCCTGGACGGTGGCGGCCACCTCGAAGTCCGCGCGGCTGCGCCGGGCACCGGGCCGGGCGAAACCCTCGTCGAGCCAGGCGTTGTACTGATCGGCCAGCCGCAGCGTGAAGAAGATCGCGAGCCAGCCGTCGGCGATCTCGGCGGTCTGCGCGACGTTCTTCGGCCCCTCCGCACCCAGCCAGATCGGGATGTCGGCGCGCAGCGGATGGGTGATCGGCTTGAGCGGCTTGCCCAGTCCGGTGACACCCGGCGCGCCGGCGGGCAGAGGCAACCGATAGTGCGGTCCGCTGCTGGTCACCGGCGCCTCCCGGGCCAGCACCTCGCGGACGATCTGGACGTATTCACGGGTCCGGGCGAGCGGCCTGCCGAAGGGCTGCCCGTACCAGCCCTCCACCACCTGCGGTCCGGAGACGCCCAGCCCGATGATGTGGCGGCCGCCGGAGAGGTGGTCGAGGGTCAGTGCCGCCATGGCCAGCGAGGTCGGCGGGCGCGCCGAGAGCTGGGCGACGGCCGTGCCCAGCCGCAGCCGATCGGTGGCCGCACCCCACCACGCCAGCGGCGTGTAGACGTCCGACCCCCACGACTCCGCGGTGAACACCGCATCGAAGCCGGCCTGTTCGGCCGCCGCGACGAGCTCCGGGGCGTCGGGGATCGGACCGGCCCCCCAGTAGCCCAGCTGCAGACCCAGTTTCATGGCACACCTCGCTTGCGTCGAACGCCGAGCATCGTTCCCGATGAAACATGTTCGGCACCTGTGTAGGCGTTGTCGCCTGTTACCTTGCGCCCAATACTAGAACGTGTTCTACTCAAATTTTGTGAGCCACAGTTCATCCACGCCCGATGCCGCCGCCTCTCCGGTGGCGACCGTCCCGGAGCCGTCGACAACTCTTCTGTCCGCACCGCTGGTCAACACCTTCGGCTACACGCGCTCGCTGGGGCCGGTCCTCAGCCAGTTCGCCCTGGCTCTGCGTGAGGGCCGCATCCTCGGCTCGAAGAACAGTGACGGCACCGTCTCGGTCCCGCCGGTGGAGTTCGATCCGCACACGCTGGCCGCCACCGAGAACCTCGTCGAGGTGGCCCCGGTGGGGACCGTGGTCACCTGGACCTGGCAGCCCGAACCGGCCGACCCGCAGCCGGCGGACCGCCCGTTCGCCTGGGCGCTGATCCGGCTCGACGGCGCCGACACCGCCCTGCTGCACGCGGTGGCCGTGGACTCCCCCGACCACATGAGCACCGGCATGCGGGTGCGCGCCGAGTTCCGTCCGGTGCGGACCGGACTGATCACCGACATCGCTCACTTCGTTCCCGGTGACGCCCCGGCGGCGGTGCCGGCCAACACCGCCGAGCTCCCGGCCGACGAGAGCGCCGGCGTGGTGGTCACCACCCCGATCACCACCGCCATCACCCACTCGGCCGCCGCCGCCGAATCGGTCTTCCTGGAAGGCATCAAGGCCGGGAAGCTGATCGGCAACCGGATCGCCTCCGGTGTCGACGAGGGCCGGGTCTACTTCCCGCCGCGCGATGTGAGTCCGGCCGACGGCGCCCCCTCCGCCGAGTTTCTGGAACTGCCCGATACCGGCGTGGTCACCACCTTCTGCATCGTCAACGTGCCCTTCCAGGGACAGCGCATCACACCGCCGTACGTGGCCGCCTACGTGCTGCTCGACGGCACCGACATCCCGTTCCTACACCTGATCCTGGACTGCCCGGCGGACGAGGTCCGGATGGGTATGCGGGTGCAGGCGGTGTGGCTGCCTGAAGACGAGTGGGAGCACTCGATGGGCAATATCAGCCACTTCCGGCCGACCGGCGAACCGGACGCCGACTACCAGAGCTACCAGGAGTACGTGTGATGACCGTTCCCGAGATCGCTGTGGTGGGCTTCGCGCACAGCCCCAACGTGGTCGGCTCCCACGGCACCACCAACGGCGTGGAGATGCTGATCCCCTGCTTCGAGAAGCTGTACGCGCAGCTGGGCATCGAGCGCACCGACATCGGCTTCTGGTGCAGCGGATCCTCCGACTACCTGGCCGGCCGCGCCTTCTCGTTCATCTCGGCAGTCGATTCGATCGGCGCCATGCCGCCGATCAACGAATCGCATGTGGAGATGGACGGCGCCTGGGCGCTGTACGAGGCCTACGCCAAGGTCGCCTCCGGTGAGGTGGACCTGGCTCTGGCCTACGGATTCGGCAAGTCTTCGGCCTCGGACGTCGACCTGACCCTGTCCATGCAGACAGATCCGTACACGGTGGCCCCGCTGTGGCCGCACAGCCACTCCCTCGGCGCCCTGCAGGCGCGGGCCGGACTGGACGCCGGCGCCTTCTCCGAGGCCGACATGGCCGCGGTCGCCGCCCGCACCACCGGCACGCCGGTCGACGAGCTGCTCGCCGCCGACTACCGCTATCACCCGCTGCGCGCCCACGACATCGCCCCGTTCACCGACGCGGCGGCCGCCGTGGTGATCGCGACGGCCGACCGTGCTCGCGAGCTGGTGGCGAATCCGGCGTTCATCACCGGCTGGGATCACCGCATCGACTCGCCGAACTTCGGCGCCCGCGACCTGGCGGTCTCGCCGTCGACGGCGCTGGCCGGTGACACCGCCTTCGGCGACCGGTCCCGGGCAGTGGACGTGGCCGAGATCCAGGCGGCCTTCACGCACGAGGAGCTGATCGTGAAGAACGCTCTGCGGCTTCCCGATTCGGTGCGCATCAATCCGTCCGGCGGCGCCCTGACCGGCAACTCGCTGTTCTCGGCGGGCCTGCAGCGCATCGGCTACGCCGCTCACGCCATTCTGAGCGGCGAGGCCGGCACCGCGGTCGCCCACGCCGCCGGCGGACCGCTGCTGCAGCAGAACATGGTGGTCACTCTGAGCTCCGCGGCGGAAGGACAGAACTGATGGGCAGCAGGAACCGCGCCGCGGTACTGGGCACCGGACAGACCAAGTACGTCGCCAAACGGCACGATGTGACGATGGCCGGCATGTGCCGGGAGGCCATCGACAAGGCCCTCGCCGACGCCGGGGTGACGATGGACGAGATCGACGCCATCGTCATCGGCAAGGCGCCGGATCTCTTCGAGGGCACCATGATCCCCGAGTTCGCCATGGCCGAATCGCTCGGCGCGGTGGGCAAGCGGCTGATCCGCGTGCACACCGCCGGCTCGGTGGGCGGCACCACTGCCAATGTGGGCGCCTCGCTGGTCTTCGGCGGACTGCACAAGCGGGTGCTGGCCGTAGCCTGGGAGAAGCAGTCGGAGTCGAATGCCATGTGGGCGTTGTCGATTCCGGTCCCGTTCACCAAACCGGTCGGCGCCGGCGCCGGCGGCTTCTTCGCCCCGCATGTGCGCGCCTACATCCGCCGCTCGGGCGCACCCGAGCACATCGGCGCCATCGTGGCCGCCAAGGATCGCCGCAACGGCGCCCTGAATCCGCTGGCACACCTGCACCAGCCGGATATGACGGTGGAGAAGATCATGCAGTCCCAGATGCTCTGGGATCCGATCCGCTTCGACGAGACCTGCCCGTCGTCGGACGGCGCCTGCGCCGTGGTCATCGGCGCCGAGGACGTGGCCGACGCGGCCGTGGCACAGGGCACGCCCGTCGCCTGGATCCACGCCACCGCCATGCGCACCGAACCGCTGAACTTCGCACATCGCGATGTGGTGAGTCCGCAGGCGGGCCGGGATGCGGCCGCGGCGCTGTGGAAGGCCGCCGGCATCACCGATCCGCTCAACCAGATCGACGCCGCCGAGGTCTACGTGCCGTTCTCCTGGTTCGAACCGATGTGGCTGGAGAATCTGGGCTTCGCGGCAGAGAACGAGGGCTGGAAGCTCACCGAGGCCGGCGAGACCGAGATCGGCGGCCGGATTCCGTTCAACGCCTCCGGCGGCGTCCTCTCCTCCAATCCGATCGGCGCCTCCGGAATGATCCGTTTCGCCGAGGCGGCCATCCAGGTGATGGGCAAGGCCGGTGACCACCAGGTCCCCGACGCCCGCACGGCGCTCGGGCACGCCTACGGCGGCGGCTCGCAGTACTTCTCCATGTGGCTGGTCGGGGCCGAGAAGCCCTAGCCCCGCCCCGATCCACCGACTCGCCCGATCGGCTCCGTCACGGCCCGCGCCGCGACGGAGCCGATCGAGTGTTAGCTGCACCACCCCGCTTGCTACCGGACCGCAGTCCGGTTAATGTCGACGAGGTCCGACCCCCCGAACAGGAAGACCGTCGATGTCCCGCTTGCACTCCGGCCAGGCCCTGGCCGTCACCGCCGCCCGGGTGATCCTGGGCATCATCTTCTTCGCCCACGGCTGGCAGAAGCTGGTCACCAACGGCATGGATGCCACCGCCGCCGGCTTCGAGGCGATGGGCGCTCCGGCACCCACCTTCTCAGCCTGGCTGGCTGCGCTCGCCGAGCTGATCGGCGGCGGTCTGCTGATCGTCGGTCTGGCCACGCCTCTGGTGGCGCTGATCCTCATCGGTGACATGATCGGCGCGATCTTCATCGCTCACATCGACCAGCCGTTGATCGGCGGCTTCGAACTGCCGCTGGCCCTCATCGCCGGACTGATCGCCGTCGGCGTCGCCGACCAGGGCGTCCTCTCGGTGGACGGCAACGTGCTGCGCCTGCGCAAGCGGAAATCCGTCGACGCCGGCTGAGCATCGGACCCACCCGAACGACGACTCTGCCCCCGCGATCGCGCGGGGGCAGAGTCGTCGAGTGACTCGGGGGCCGTCAGGCCGGCCGCAGGGAGTTCATCGTGGCCTCGACCTCCCAGAAGGCCCGCAGCGCGGCGAGCTTGCCGTCCGCGTCGGCCTTGTAGGTGAAGACGCCCTGGGCCTCGGAGATGTGTCCGGCGATCCTGGTCACGATGGTGCCGATGTATGCCACCTCGTCGCCGCAGATGATCTCCCGGTCGAAGACGAAGTCGATCTTCTCCGTGGTGCCGATGGTCTTGTCCCAGAACTCCGAGAGCTGCTGCGGGCCGCGATGACCCACGCCCTCCTCGTCGAACATCGACGGCCCCACCGGGTCCTCGACACTGCCGTCGGCGGAGAAGTTCGCCAGCCAGGCCTCCTTGTCCCGGGCCTGCACGGCCTCGCGCGAACGCCGGCCGGCGAGCACCGCGGGATGGTTCTCCCGGTCGATGTTCAGATACGCCGGCGTGCGATCGTCAGTCACTGGGGCCTCACTTGGTGCCATAGTCCACCTGGAGATCCTTGATGCCGTTGATCCAGCCGTGCCGCAGCCGCACCGGCTCGCCGAGCCGGGAGATGTCGGGCACCAGGTCGGCCAGCGCGTTGAACATCAGGTTGATCTCCATGCGGGCCAGGTTGGCCCCGATGCAGAAGTGCGTGCCGTTGCCGCCGAATCCGACGTGCGGGTTCGGATCGCGCATGATGTTGAAGCTGAACGGGTCGTCGAAGACGTCCTCGTCGTAGTTCGCCGAGCCGTAGAAGAGGCCGACGCGCTGCCCCTTCGCGATCTGCTGGCCGCCGATCTCCATGTCGCGCAGCGCGGTCCGCTGGAAGCAGTTGACCGGTGTGGCCCACCGCACGATCTCGTCCACCGCGGTGGCCGGCCGCTCCTTCTTGAACAGCTCCCACTGGTCGGGATTGTTCAGGAAGGCGTTCATGCCGTGACTGATCGCATTGCGGGTGGTCTCGTTGCCGGCCACCACCAGCAGGATGAAGAAGAAGCCGAACTGGGTCTCGTCGAGCGATTCGCCGTCGATGTCGGCCGTCACCAGCTTGGTGACGATGTCGTCGGCCGGGCACTTCCGCCGATCCTCGGCCATGGTGTAGCCGTAACCGAGGATCTCCGCGTTGGCCATCTTCGGGTCCATCGGGAAGTCCGGATCGTCGGCGTTCATCATCGAGTTGGACCACTCGAAGAGCTTCATCCGGTCCACCTGCGGCACACCGAGCAGATCCGCGATCGCCATCAGCGGCAGGTCCACGGCGACCTGGGAGACGAAGTCGCCGGAACCGGCCTCGGCCGCCTCGCTGACGATCTTGCGCGCCGCCGCGTCGAGCTTCTCCTCGAGGGCGTGCACGGCCTTGGGGGTGAACAGCCGCGACACGATCTTGCGCATCTTGGTGTGCTCGGGCGGATCGTGGTTGATCAGCAGCGCCTTGGTGATCTCGATCTCGTCGGCGCCCATGTCGTCCTCGAAGCGCATGATCACGCCGTTCTCCGCCGCGGACCAGTCCTCGGAGTTCTTGGAGATGTCACGGATGTCCTGGTGCCGCGAGACGACCCAGTAGCCGCCGTCGTGGAAGCCGCCGCCCTTGCCGGGCGCCTGGGCGTTCCACCAGACCGGGGCCGTCTTCCGGAGCTGAGCGAACTCCGCGACCGGCAGCCCCTTCTCGAGCAGGAACGGGTCGGTGAAGTCCCAGCCCTCCTGTTTCATGAACGGGCACTGCTCGGCAGCGTCGGTCGCCGGGACACTTTGCGTCATCTGTGTCACGCCTCCACCTTCATCTCTCACACGTTTCCGGGGCTGGCACCCACAAAACGAGAACTTGTTTCACTGTGTGTCATTGCTCACTGTGCCACACAAGTTAGACGGCGACAAGAACATGTTCTAGTTTTGTCTCATGGCCGTTCCCCGCGGCCGCGCAACGAAAGAGGTATTTCCATGGGTACACCGGTCATCGTCACAGCGGCACGCACTCCGATCGGCAAGCGCAACGGCTGGTTGTCGGGGCTGCACGCGGCTGAGATCCTCGGCGCCGCGCAGAGCGGGGTCCTCGAGCGGGCCGGCATCCCGGCCACCGAGGTGGAACAGGTCATCGGCGGTGCCGTCATGCAGGTCGGCGAACAGGGCAACAACGTCACCCGGACGGCCTGGCTGCACGCCGGCCTGCCCTGGCAGACCGGCGCCACCACGATCGACTGCCAGTGCGGGTCGGCCCAGCAGGCCAACCACCTGATCGCCGGGCTCATCGCCACCGGCGCGGTCGACGTGGGCATGGCCTGCGGCGTCGAATGCATGTCGCATGTGCCGCTCGGCGCCAATGTGGGCACCGACGCCGGGCCGCGGCGCCCCGAGTCCTGGGACATCGACATGCCCAATCAGTTCGAAGCCGCCGAGCGCATCGCCGGGCGCCGCGGGATCACCCGCCGGGACGTCGACGAACTGGGCCTGCGCAGCCAGCAGAACGCGCAGCGGGCCTGGGCGGAAGGGCGCTTCGACCGGGAAGTGCTGTCGATGAAGGCCCCCGAGCGGACCAAGGAGGGCGAGCCGACCGGCCAGACCCTGGACGTGACCCGCGATCAGGGGCTGCGCGAGACCACCGCCGAATCCCTGGCGAAGCTCAAGCCGGTGATCGACGGCGGCATCCACACCGCCGGCAACTCCTCGCAGATCTCCGACGGCGCCGCCGCGGTGCTGCTGATGGACGAGGACAAGGCCCGCGCACTGGGCCTGACCCCGCGCGCCCGGATCAAGACCCAGGCGCTGGTCGGCGCCGAGCCGTACTACCACCTCGACGGACCGGTCCAGGCCACCGAGCGGGTGCTCGAGCGCTCCGGGATGTCGATGACCGACATCGACGTGGTGGAGATCAACGAGGCCTTCGCCTCGGTGGTGCTCAGCTGGGCGCGGGTCCACGACGCGGACATGGACAAGGTCAACGTCAACGGCGGCGCGATCGCGCTCGGGCATCCGGTGGGCAGCACCGGATCCCGGCTGATCACCACCGCCCTGCACGAGCTCGAACGCAGTGACCGGCAGACCGCGCTGATCACCATGTGCGCCGGCGGCGCGCTGTCGACCGCCACCATCATCGAGCGGATCTGATCATGGATCCGGCGGCGCGCCCGGACCAGCTCGACTCGCCGATCGTCGCGCGGATCATCAAGCTCGGCTCCCGGTTCAACGCCCGGCTCTATGCGCTGACCGGCGGCCGGCTCGGCGGTACCTGGCGGATCGGCGCCGGCCTGCGCAAGCCGGTGCCGGTGTGCCTGCTGACCACCGTCGGCCGCAGGTCCGGGCAGCCGCGCACCGCGCCGCTGCTCTACCTGCGCGACGGCGAGCGCATCGTCGTCGTCGCCTCGCAGGGCGGTCTGGCCCGCAACCCGGCGTGGTACCTGAATCTGGTGGCCGAGCCGCAGGTGACTATCCAGATCGGTTCGCGGACAGCCGATTACCGCGCCCGGACCGCCGGCCCCGAGGAGCGCGCTGCGCTGTGGCCACGGCTCACCGAGCTCTACGCCGACTTCGACACCTACGACGCGTGGACCGATCGTGAGATCCCCGTGGTGATCTGCGAGCCCCGCTGACCGGTTCGACGCCGGGGCCGGTACCGCCCGGCGGTACCGGCCCCGGCGTCGTGCGGTCAGCTGCCGTCGGCCGGCCCGCGGCTGCGCGACGTCACCGATGCGCCAGGTAGCGCGGGCGCGGCCGTTCGGCGCCGAACGGCTCCTCGAGCGCATTGGACACCGCGTTGAACACCACGAACAGGTTGCTGCGCGGGTCCGGAGAGATGTTGCCGGCCGAGGCGTGCATGCAGTTGGAGTCGAAGTACAGCGCCGAGCCGGCCGGGCCCGTGATCAGGTCGATGCCGTGGTCGGCGGCCAGCGCCGTCACATCCTCCTCCTCGGGAGTGCCGAACGGCGGCCGGTAGGAGCTGAGCGACTCCTCGTGATAGCCGTCGGGGGTGCTCCCCACGCAGCTGACGAACCGGCGGTGCGATCCCGGAATGATCATCAGCGCCCCGTTGGTCTGATAGTTGGGGGTCAGCGCCAGCGAGACGCTGAGCGCCCGCGGCGCCGGCATGCCGTCTTCGGCATGCCAGGTCTCGAAGTCCGAATGCCAGTAGAACGGTCCACCGGCGAAACCCGGCTTGAGGTTCACCCGGCTCTGGTGGATGTAGACGTCCTCGCCGAGGATCTGCCGGGCCACCCCGGCGATCTCCTCCCGAGCGAAGATCTCCGCGATGGCCTCACTGAGTTCATGCACGGCGAACACCGAGCGCACGGCACCGCCGCTCGCCTCCCGGATGATGCGCTCGTCGTCCCCGAGCCGGTCGACGACGGACTGCACCTGCGCCATCGTGGTCGCGATGTCGTCGGCGGAGAGGACGTTTTCGGCGGTGTGATAGCCGCGCTCGTCGTACGCGCTGAGCTGCGTGCGGTTCAGCGGACCGGCGGCGCCGTCCGCCCACACCACCGGGTGCGGCCGCGGCTCGATCTGGCTGCGATGGTTCAGTCGGGTGCGGTACACATCGACTGGTCGAGTTGCGCTGCGAGTTGTCACGATCGGAAGATCCTTTCCCTCATTCGGCATTCGGCCGATCTTCTGTTGTCATCGCGAGCCGCCGCACAGCGAAGCAAGCACTGACTGCCGACGGCTCAGGTGGCGCCGCCGCACACCCCGGCGGCCGCGAGGAAGAATCGTCCGGAACTCACCACGGGTCCGGTACGCGCCGCAACGGGGCCTGCGCGGACAGGCCCACCTGATGCGAGTCTACGCAGCCCCACACCAACTGCAATGGGTGCAGATCAGCGCGCGTAGCTCTGCACCACAGCCAGCGCCCGGCGGCCGTAACCGCCGCCGAACAGCACGGCGTGCACCAGCAGCGGCGCCAGCTGATACCAGTCCACCCGGTCCCGCCAGCCGTCCGCGAGCGGGAAGGTCTCGTCGTAGGCGGCGAAGGCGCCGGCCCCGAAGCCGCCGAAGAGCGCCATCATCGCCAGATCCACTTCCCGGTGCGCCCAGAACGAGGCCGGATCGATCAGCCAGTTGCGGCCGCGGACGTCCACCATCCGGTTCCCGGCCCACAGATCGCCGTGGACCAGGGCCGGCGGTTCGGCCGGCCCGCACAGTTCGCGCGCGTCCAGCGACTCGAGCAGCCCCATCGCCGACTCCGGCAGCCGGCCCAGTTCCACGGCCCGGCGCATCAGCGGTCTCAGCCGGCGGTCCCGGTAGAACTCGGGCCAGTCGCCGGTCGGCGTCAGATCCACGGGCTGCGAACCGAGATAGCCGGTGCGCCCGCCGTCGAGTGCCCCGAACGCCGGGCCGGCGGTCCGATGGAGGCCGGCCAGCGCGCGCCCGAAGTCCTCGTCGGCGCCCGCCGAGCCGGGCCCGGCCTCGATCCACTCGAGCACCAGCCCGGACGGACTCGACCGCAGCACCTGCGGCACGCCGAGTCCGCTCGCGTGCGCCCGCAGAGCACGCAGACCCAGCGCCTCCCGCTCGAACAGTCCGGGAGCCGCCTGCGGGCGCCATTTGAGGAACAGCGTCCCGTCGGGCGTCTCCAACCGGTACGCCCGGGCGATGTCACCACCGGAGACGGGCCGCGCCGACCGCACCCGCAGCCCGTCGATCAGGTCGGAGGGCAGACTCTCGCCACTCATACCGTCGATCATGCCGCGCGGGCGCCGACGACGCGGCCGAAGCGGGTCGCAAGGCCCTTCACCGCTCCCCCGCGGCGCGCGTACCGTCGGCATCGTGGACATCCGCCCGGATCTGCCCGACCTCGCCGACCGCGAGGACATCACGGTGCTGCTCGACGACTTCTACCGCCGTGCGTTCGCCGATGCACTGCTGCGGCCGGTGTTCGTCGACATCGCCCGGATGGATCTGTCCGTCCACATCCCCGACATCACGGACTTCTGGGCCAAGGTGATTCTGCACGAGGGCCGGTACCGCCGGAACGTGCTGACCCCGCATCGCGAACTGCACGAGCGTGCGCACCTGCAGCCGCGGCACTTCGAACGCTGGCTCGCCCTGTGGCACGCCACCGTCGACGACCACTACAGCGGCCCGCACGCCGATCTGGCCAAGCTGCAGGGCTCGCGCATCGCGTTCTCCATGTGCCGGACGGTGACCGGCGAGGTCCCGCAGGCGATCGGCGCGCTGCTCGAAGCGAACGGCACACCACTGGGTGCCCACCGGCCCGGCGCCTTCAGCGAACGCACCCGCTGAGCCCCGCCGGCAGACGGTTCCCGAAGGCCTCGGCCGACGGTGCTTCTCGGCGCCGTCAGCCGACGGCCCGCTCACCGGTCCAGAACCGGGCGCGCAGTGCCTTCTTGTCGGGCTTGCCGAGCGCGGTGAGCGGCAGCGCGTCGACGAACAGAACCTGTTTGGGCGACTGCACCGATCCCTTGACCTCTTTGACCCTGGCCTGGATCTGTTCGGTGATCGCCGCCCGGCCCGCTTCGCTCTGGTCGGCGTCCTCGCGCAGCACGACCACCGCGGTGACCGCCTCACCCCATTTGTCGTCGGGGGTGCCCACCACACCCACCTGAGCGACGGCCGGGTGCTCGGCGACGATGTCCTCCACCTCACGCGGGAAGACATTGAAGCCGCCGCTGACGATCATGTCCTTGGTGCGGTCGACGATGAACAGGAAGCCGTCCTCGTCCTGACGGGCGACGTCGCCGGTGTGCAGCCAGTCGCCGGCGAAGGTCTCGGCGGTCTGCTCGGGCAGGCCGAGATAGCCGCCGGCGAGCAGCGGACCGGAGACGCAGATCTCGCCGGGATCGCCCTGCGCGACGGGCCGCCCCTCGGGGTCCAGCAGCGCCACCCGCAGGAAGGCCGACGGCCGTCCGCAACTCGACAGCCGCGCCGGATCGTGTTCGTCACGCCGCAGATAGCTGATCACCATCGGCGCCTCGGACTGTCCGTAGTACTGCGCGAAGATCGGCCCGAAACGCTCGATGGCCTCGGCCAGCCGCACCGGGTTGATCGGCGAGGCCCCGTAGTAGACGGTCTCGAGTGAGCTCAGGTCGCGGGTCTTCGCGTCCGGGTGGTCGAGCAGCGCGTAGAGCATGGACGGGACCAGCATGGTCGCGGTAATCCGTTCCCGCTCAATGGTTTCGAGCACCTTGGCCGGGTCGAACTTGTCGAGCACCACCATCGTTCCGCCCTTGATCAGGGTGGGGACGAAGAATGCGGCCCCGGCGTGCGACAGCGGGGTGGCCATGAGGAAGCGCGGCCGGTCCGGCCACTCCCACTCGGCGAGCTGGATCTGGGTCATGGTGGCCATGGCCTGCGCGGTGCCGATCACGCCCTTGGGCTTGCCGGTGGTGCCGCCGGTGTAGGTGATCGACACGACGTGATCCGGCTCGAGCACGGCGGCGGTCAGCGGCGCGGCCGGATACTGCGCCGCGGCGGCCACGATGTCCACCCCCACGTCGGCGAGCTCCGGCGGGACCGGTCCCAGGGTGAGCACCGTGGTCAGCCCGGGGACCTTCTCCAGCAGTGCCCGGGCCCGCGCGACGAAGGCGGGCACCGGGTCGATCACCAGGGTCTGCACGCCCGCATCGGAGAGCACATAGGCGTGGTCGTCGAGCGAGCCGAGCGGGTGCAGCGCGGTACGCCGCCAGCCCTGCGTCTGACCCGCACCGATCACCAGCAGCACCTCGGGGCGGTTCAGCGCGAGTAGGCCCACCGCCGTGCCGGTACCGGCGCCGTTGGCCTCGAAGGCCTGGACGTAGCGGCTGATCTCGTCGGCCATCTGCCTACCGGTCAGGGCCACCTCACCGATCTGCAGAACGGGTGAATCGGCGTGGCGCGCAAGCGCGGCGACCATCAGGTCGCCGAGGTGGACACCGGTGCGCAGGTGCGAGGAAGGTGTGGTTTCACTCATGACCTACACACTAGAACGTGTTCTATTTCCTGGAAAGAGTTCCGGCCGGAACCGGGGTCACGACGTCCCACTGTGACGATCAGATGTCATACCCGTGGGTAGACCGATCGGTAGCCTGCGCACCGTCCGGAACGCGCTTACCATCGGCGCTATGACTGATGTGGACAAGGCAACCGCCCGACGCGATATCACCGATGCTCTGCTCACCGCGCTCGAGCGGCGCCACGAGGTGCTCGACGTGATCGTCGACGCCGAGAACCGCGAGGCCGCCGTCGAGGCGATCGCCACGCTGCTCGGCAAGTCGCCGATCGGCGTCGATGCGGTGCTGAACATGTCACTGCATCAGCTCACCAAGGACGAACGGCGCAAGAACCAGGAGGCACTCGCCGATCTCGATGCGGAGATCCCCTTCACCGCGTCCGAGCGTCCGGCGAGCACCGACGATGCCGTCGACCTGCGGCCGTTCGCCGCCGCGGAGGACGCCGACATCCTGGCCGAGCGCACCGAGGAACTGCATGTGGCGGCCGACGGCTCGGGTGCACCGGCCGGCGAGGTCAGCGAGGAGATCGCCAAAGGCGTCGAGCGCGTGGACTCCGAGGACGCCGTCTGGCTCGTCGCCGTCGAGGGCGACGCCAAGATCGGCCTGGTCTTCGGCGAACTGCACGGCGGCGAAGTGGACGTGCGGATCTGGATCCGGCCGCAGGCCCGCAAGCGCGGCTACGGCACCGCTGCGCTGCGCCGCTCGCGCGCCCAGATGGCCGCCCACTTCCCGGGTGTGCCGATGGTGGTGCGCGCGCCCAGTGCCTGAATTCCCAGCGCCTGGATTCCCAGCGCCTGGATTCCCAGCGCCTGAACACCCGGGCGCCTGAACACCGCCTGATTGAGGCCCCGCCGGAGCGGGGCCTCAATCGTGCGGCGCGCCGGGTGCCGCGCCCGCCCGGGTCTCAGAGCGGTCGGCGGTGCGGGGCGGAGAAGCGGGCGACGATGGCGGTGAGCCGGCCGTCGTCGTCGACCTCGAAGCTCTCGATCACCGTGGCGGCCAGACCCAGCGCCTTCGGCCGCACGTGCACGTGATAGCTGGTGCGGACCGTTCCCTCGTCGTCCACCTCGGCGGTGAAGCCGCTGATCGCGTGGATCAGCCGGAACTGCGGTCCGCGCTGCAGACTCGCCAGGATGTGCGCGCCGTTGCGACCGGTGCGTACGCCGAGTTCGGTGCGGGTGCACGCCGGATGCACCCGGACCCCGGCGATGTCGTGGCTGACCAGCGCATCGACGTAGGCCCGCGCTGCCGCGATGCGGTCGGCGTCACCGAGCGCCATATGCCTTCACCTGCACCGGTGATTCGGCGATCAGCCCGGGCACCACGCCGGTCAGCTCGGCGGGCTCCCAGCGGGCGCCCTTGTCGGCCGACGCCGCGCGCTGCCAGCCGTCGAGCACCGTGACGGTACCGCCCTCCACCTCGAAGAGCCTGCCGGTCACCTCACGGGCCTGCGGGGAGCCCAGCCAGACCACCAGTGGCGAGATGTTCGCCGGGTTCATCACGTCGAAGGAACCGTCGGTGGGTGCGGCCATCCGCTCCGCCATCTCGCCGCCGGCACCGACGGTCATCTGGGTCCGCGCCGACGGCGCGATCGCGTTCACAGTGACACCGTAACCGCCGAGTTCGGTGGCCGCCTGGATGGTCAGCTCGGCGATCGCCGCCTTGGCCGCGGCGTAGTTGCCCTGGCCCACCGAACCGAAAATGCCTGCGCCGGAAGAGGTGTTGACGATGCTCGCGACCGGGCTGCGGCCGGCCTTGGACTCCGCGCGCCAGTACGCACCGGCGTGGCGCAGCATGACGAAGTGCCCCTTGAGATGCACCCGCACCACCGAGTCCCACTCCTCCTCGCTCATAGAGAGCAGCATCCGGTCGCGCAGGAAGCCGGCGTTGTTCACCAGCACGTCCAGGCCACCGAAGGCATCCACCGCGGTGGCGACGATCCGCTCGCCGGTGGCCCAGTCCGCCACATCGCCGACCGCCGCGACGGCGGTGCCGCCGCCGTCGGTGATCGCGGCGACGGTGCGGGCGGCGGCCTCGGCGTCGTAGTCGTTCACCACGACCCTCGCCCCGTCGGCGGCGAAGGCCTGCGCGTGGGCGGCGCCGATACCCTGGCCGGCGCCGGTGACGATGACGATGCGGCCTTCATTGATCTTGGTGCTCAAGGTTTTTCGCTTTCTTGTCGAGTGAGTGTGTCAGGTCGCGTTCCCGGCGTTCGCCGCATCGAGGAAGGCCGGCTTCTCGCCGCCGCCGTGCACCAGGATCGACGATCCGGTCAGGTAACCGGCCAGCGGTGAGAGCAGGAAGGCCACCGCGTGGCCGACATCGGACGGCAGCGCCATCCGGCCCATCGGGATGGTGGCGCCGACGGCGGCGATTCCCTCCTCGTCGCCGTAGTGCAGGTGTGCGAGTTCGGTCTGCACCGGCCCGACGACCACCGAGTTGACCCGGACGTCGGGCGCCCATTCGACGGCCAGACTGGCGGTCAGATTGTCGAGTCCGGACTTGGCCGCGCCGTAGGCGGCGGTGCCCGGCGAGGGCCGGTGACCGCTGACGCTGGAGATGTTCACGATGGCACCGCCGCCGGGCCGGCCGGACATGACCGCATGGGCGGCGGTGGCCACCGCCAGCGGTGCCAGCAGATTCAGGCCGACGATCTTGGCGGAGTAGTTGGCGGAGGCGTCGGCGGCCAGCGCGAACGGTGAGCCGCCGGCGTTGTTCACCACCGCATCGAGGCGACCGTGCTCGGCGACGATCTGCTCGAGCATGCCCGCCACGGCGTCGGGGTCGCGGACATCGCACGCATAGGCCGGCCACCGTGCACCGTCGGTCCGGCGGGCGCAGACCACCGGCTGGGCCCCGAGTCCGGCCAGCACCTCGGCGATACCCGCGCCGACTCCGCGAACACCGCCCGTGACCAGCACGATCTGCCCTTGCAGGCCCAGGTCGAGGCTTGTGTGCACCGGATCAGTCATGGTGCTACCCTACCAAACAACCAAGCATTTGCTTGGGCGACTCTGGAAGGAGCTGCGAGTGCCGATCACCACCGCCCGCGATGACGCGGGCATCGTCACCGTCACCGTCGATTTCCCGCCGGTGAACGCGCTGCCGAGCGCCGCCTGGTTCGAACTGGCCGAGAAGATCCTGGACGCCGGCGACGACCCGCGCACCTCCGTGGTGATCCTCACCGCGCAGGGACGGGGCTTCAACGCCGGCGTGGACATCAAGGAGATGCAGGCCACCGAGGGCTTCGACGCTCTGATCGGCGCCAACCGCGGCTGCGCGGCGGCCTTCTCCGCGGTCTACGACTGCGCCGTCCCGGTGATCGTCGCCGTCAACGGCTTCTGCGTCGGCGGCGGAATCGGGCTGGTGGGCAACGCCGACGTGATCGTCGCCTCCGACGATGCCGTCTTCGGCCTGCCCGAGGTGGACCGCGGCGCCCTCGGGGCCGCCACCCACCTGGCCCGCCTGGTCCCCCAGCATCTGATGCGCACCCTGTACTTCACCGCGCAGAACGTCACCGCGCAGCAGCTCGAGCACTTCGGCTCGGTGTACAAGGTGGTGCCGCGCGAGCAGCTGCTCGCCACCGCCCGCGAGGTGGCGGCCCTGATCGCCGCCAAGGACACCCGGGTGATCCGCGCCGCCAAGGCCGCCATCAACAACATCGACCCGGTGGACGTCAAACGCAGCTATCTGCTCGAGCAGCGGTACACCTACGAACTCAACCTGGCCGGGGTGGCCGACGAGCATCGCGATGCCTTCGTCGAGACCGGCAAACCGAAAGGGGCTTGATGATGGCCGGACACGACAAGACCTCGACGCTCGACGAGGTGATCGCCGAACTCTCCGACGGCATGACCATCGGCATCGGCGGCTGGGGTTCGCGGCGTAAGCCGATGGCCCTGGTGCGCGCCCTGGCCCGCTCCTCGATCACCGATCTGACCGTGGTCACCTACGGCGGCGCCGATCTCGGATTGCTCTGCGCGGCAGGCAAGGTCAAGCGCGCCTACTACGGATTCGTCTCCCTCGACTCGGCCCCCTTCTACGATCCGTGGTTCGCCAAGGCCCGTACCGGCGGGGTGATCGAGGCACGCGAGATGGACGAGGGCATGGTCAAGTGCGGACTCGAGGCCGCCGCCGCCCGACTGCCCTTCCTGCCGATCCGGGCCGGCCTCGGCTCCGACGTGCTGAACTTCTGGGAGGGCGAGCTGCAGACCGTGCAGTCGCCGTATCCGGATCCGGACGGGCGCACCCAGACCCTCGTCGCCATGCCCGCGCTGCGCCTGGACGCCGCCTTCGTGCACCTGGATCTGGCCGACGACCGCGGCAACGCCGCCTACACCGGGGTGGATCCGTACTTCGACGACCTCTACCTCGCGGCCGCCGATCGCCGGTACCTCGAGGCCGACCGGCTGGTGTCCACCGAGGAACTGGTGGCCGCGGTGCCGCGGGAGAAGCTGCTCATCAGCCGGATGAACGTCGACCGCGTGGTGCACACGCCCAACGGGGCGCACTTCACCTTCGCCGGCGAGTACCGCCGCGACGAGGCGTTCCAGAAGTTCTATGCGGCTTCGGCCGCCGACGAGCAGGCCTGGGCGTCGTTCAAGGAGCGTTTCCTGGACGTCGACGAGGCCGCATATCAGCGCGAAGTGACCAGGTGGCAGGCCGAACAGGAGCAGCAGCAGTGAGTGCGACAGACATCACCAGGGCGGAGTACTGCGTGGCAGCCTGCGCCGAGATCTTCTCCGGCGCAGGCGAGATCATGGCCTCGCCGATGGCGCCGGTGCCGTTGCTCGGTGCCCGGCTGGCGCGGCTGACCACCGAACCGGACCTGCTCATCACCGACGGCGAGGCACTGATCCTGGCCGACACTCCGGCCATCGGCGCGACCGGACCGATCGAGGGCTGGATGCCCTTCCGCAAGGTCTTCGACGTGGTCGCGAGCGGCCGTCGGCACGTGGTGATGGGCGCCAACCAGATCGACCGGTACGGGAATCAGAACCTGTCGGCCTTCGGCCCGCTGCAGCATCCCACCCGGCAGATGTTCGGGGTGCGCGGCGCCCCGGGCAACACCATCAACCACGCCACCAGCTACTGGGTGGGCCGCCACAGCGCCCGGGTCTTCAGCGAGGTGGACATCGTCGCCGGCATCGGCTTCGACAAGGTCGACGAGCAGAACCCCGCCTTCGACGGGGTGAACATCCACCGGGTGGTCACCAATCTGGGCGTCTTCGACTTCGACGGACCGGCCCACAGCATGCGGGCGCGCTCGCTGCATCCGGGTGTCGCCCCGGACGAGGTCGCCGAGAACACCTCGTTCCCGGTGGCCGAACTCGACAGCGCACCGGTCACCGCCGAGCCGACGGCCGAGCAGCTGCGGATCATCCGCGAGGTGCTCGACCCGAAGAGTGTGCGCGATCGCGAGGTGAAGTCGTGACCGCCCCGGCTCTGCGTACCCGGTTCACCGATCTCGTCGGGATCGAGTACCCGATCGTGCAGACCGGCATGGGCTGGGTGTCCGGCCCGCGGCTGACGGCCGCGACCGCCGAGGCCGGTGGGCTGGGCATCCTCGCTTCGGCGACGATGACCTATCCCGAGCTCGAGGCGGCGATCGCCAAGACCAAGTCGCTGACCGGCAAGCCCTTCGGGGTGAACCTGCGTGCCGACGCCACCGACGCCGGCGAGCGGATCGATCTGCTCATCCGGGAGAAGGTCAAGGTGGCCTCGTTCGCGCTGGCACCCAAGGCCGAGTTGATCGCGAAGCTGAAAGACCATGGGATCGTGGTGATCCCGTCGATCGGAGCGGCCAAGCACGCCGTCAAGGTGGCCTCCTGGGGCGCCGACGCGGTGATCGTGCAGGGCGGCGAAGGCGGCGGGCACACCGGCGGGGTGGCCACCTCGCTGCTGCTGCCGTCGGTGATCGACGCGCTCGGCGGCCCGGACGGGCAGACCTCCATTCCGGTGGTCGCGGCCGGCGGCTTCTTCGACGGCCGCGGACTGGTCGCGGCCCTGGCCTACGGCGCCGAGGGCGTCGCGATGGGCACACGCTTCCTGCTGACCAGCGATTCGGCGGTGCCCGAGAGCGTCAAGCAGGAGTATCTGCAGCGAGGGCTGGCCGACACCGTGGTCTCGACGAAGGTCGACGGCATGCCGCACCGGGTGCTGCGCACCGAACTGGTGAACGCGCTCGAGAGCGGTTCCAAGGTCCGAGCGCTGGCCGCGGCGGCCCGCAACGCCAACGAGTTCAAGCAGCTGACCGGGATGAAGTGGACCACCATGCTGCGCGACGGCCGGACCATGCGAAAGTCCGGTGAGCGCACCTGGCAGCAGATCATCATGGCCGGCAACACCCCGATGCTGCTCAAGGCCGGGCTGGTGGACGGCAACACCGACGCCGGGGTGCTCGCCTCCGGCCAGGTGGTCGGCATGATCGAGGATCTGCCGAGCTGCGCCGAACTGATCGAGTCGATCATGAGTCAGGCGCACGCCCGGCTCGGGTCGCTTCGCGCCCTCACCGCCGCCCCCTGACCCGTCGGCGTTCGCCCCTCCGGAGGCAGAACATGAGAGGCTGGGGCCATGCCTGCGATCGAATTCCACATGGACGGTTCCCTGGCCCGCGCGGCGCGCCATCTGTGCCAGGTCTCGGTGCGTACGGTGGCCCGCCGCGCCGGCCTCGACACCAAGGCGGTGCGCAAGTACGAGAAGGGCGGCGACACCCTTTCGGCCGGCGAGATCCAGCAGCTCACCGACGCACTCACCTACTTCGGCGCCCGCTTCGTCCCGGAGGACGAGAACGGCGGAGTCGGGGTGCGCCGCAAGTTCACCCGTACTGCCGTGACCATGATCGACACCTGGGAGGACGAGGGCGGCCCCGTCGCCGAGGACGACGTCTGACGCAGTGCGGTCTCTGTGGGCGATCGTGACCAGCATCACGATCGCCCACAGAGAGTCCGGTCAGCTCAGGTCAGCACCTCGGGCAGCCCGGCCAGCCGGAAGAGCTCCGGTTCGAAGAAGGCCCCGACGTGCACCAGCTCGCCGGCGGCGGAGAAGGACAGCACGTTCAGCTGGAACGGATGCCAGACATCGTCGTCGCGCAGGTACATGCCGGTGGCGGGCTGCCCGTTGCAGCTCGTCTTGATCAGCCGCAGGTCGCCGTCATGCTGCGCCGGGCACTGGCTGAGGGTCAGCTGACCGATCTGCTCGGCCCCCTGATACCAACCGGGGAACGGCGGCATCTCCCAGATCGCGTCCTCGGCCAGGATGCGCACCACCCCGTCGACGTCGTGCCGGGCGAACGACGAGCAGAACCGGTCCCACACCGCCCGTTCACGGTCGGACAGTTCACTGACCCGCCGTCCCTGCGCGACGCCGTCGCCGATGCTCGCCCGCGCCCGGGCGAGAGCGCTGTTGGCCGCCGGCACCGTCATGTCCAGCATGGCGGCGGTCTCGGCCGCACTGAAGGCCAGCACCTCGCGCAGGCTGAGCACCGCACGCTGGCGGGCCGGCAGTTCCTGCAGCGCCGCCACCATCGCCAGTCCGACCGTCTCGGTCCGCGCCACCTGGTCGGCGACGTCCCCGGCGGCCGCGCTCACCGCCGCGTCGGGCAGCGGCTGGAGCCAGAGCGTCTCGGTGTCGGCCACCACCGGCACCTGCGGATCCGAGGCCGGGCCGCCCAGGCCCACCGGCAGCGGCCGGCGGGCCCGGCCGGCGAGCGCGTCGAGACAGGCGTTGGTGGCGATCCGGTACATCCAGGTGCGTACCGACGAGCGGCCCTCGAAGCGGTGGAAGGCCTTCCAGGCCCGCAGGTACACCTCCTGCACCACGTCCTCGGCGTCGGTCGCCGCGCCGAGCAGGTGGTAGCAGTGCACCAGCAGCTCGGCGCGCAGCGGGGCGGTCGCCGACTCGAAGTCGCGCGTGACCTCGTCCGTCTGCGCGCGCGAACCGTCTCCGGTCACCGTGACCACCTCCACCGTCCGATCTGCTGGTCGCCGCTCAGGACTGCCCGGCGGCGTAGGCCTCCGGCCCCGCCTCGACGGCGGCCGGATCCATCCACATGATCTCCCACGTGTGCCCGTCCAGATCGTCGAACGAGCGACCGTACATGAATCCGTGGTCTTCGGTCCGTCCCGCGCTCGCTCCCGCCGCCACCGCGCCATCGGCCAGCGCGTCCACCTCGTCCCGGCTCTCCGCGGACAGACAGACCAGGACCTCGCTGGCCGACCGCGCATCGGCGACCTGCTTATCCGGCACGAAGGTCTGGTAGAAGTCGCGCCGCAGCAGCATGGCCACCTGGGTGTCACCGAGGAGCAGCCCGGCGGCGTTCTCGTCGCTGAACCGCTCGTCGAAGGTGTAGCCGAGTGCCTCGAAGAAGGCCCGGGACGCCGCCAGGTCGGCGACCGGCAGATTCACGAAGATCATCGCGTGCTTCATCGTCCCCACTCCCCTCAGGCGTCCACGGACAGCGCCCACATGACGCCGAACCGGTCGAAGAGATTGC
>NZ_JBJURU010000012.1:48436-63614 GCF_046098115.1 Gordonia sp. VNK21
CGTGAGCCGATGTGGAAGCTGCTCGCCAAGTCGCTGCTCTTGCGGCGGCCCGACTAGGAGCCACTGTGGGTCCACCGGTACGACGACGCCGCGCCCGTGGTCTTCGGTCCGTCCCGCGCTCGCTCCCGCCGCCACCGCGCCATCGGCCAGCGCGTCCACCTCGTCCCGGCTCTCCGCGGACAGACAGACCAGGACCTCGCTGGCCGACCGCGCATCGGCGACCTGCTTATCCGGCACGAAGGTCTGGTAGAAGTCGCGCCGCAGCAGCATGGCCACCTGGGTGTCACCGAGGATCAGCCCGGCGGCGTTCTCGTCGCTGAACCGCTCGTCGAAGGTGTAGCCGAGTGCCTCGAAGAAGGCCCGGGAAGCCGCCAGGTCGGCGACCGGCAGATTCACGAAGATCATCGCGTGCTTCATCGTCCCCACTCCCCTCAGGCGTCCACGGACAGCGCCCACATGACGCCGAACCGGTCGAAGAGATTGCCGTACCAGCCGCCCCACGGCGCCTGCCCGAATTCCATGGCCACCTCACCGCCGCCGGCGACGAAGGCGTCGATGATCTGCCGGGCCCGGTCGACGGACTCGGCGGTGTAGAGCAGCGAGTACGCACTGCCCCGGATCGGATAGTCGGTGCCCGGATCCATCGAGTCCGCACCGGCGATCACCCCGCCCGGTGTGGTGAGCACCGCGTGCGCCACCGTCTGCGGATCCGGCTCGAAGGGCATGTCCGGCATGTCCATGTCGCCGTAGCGCATCAGATTCAGCTCACCGCCGAGCACCTCGTGCCAGTGCTCGAAAGCCTCGGCCGCCGTTCCCGGCAGCGCGATATACGTTGCGATGGTCTCGCTCATGGTCGTCTCCTTCGTGCCGCGGCAGCGCTTGTCGTTGCCGTCATGAGTATTGACTGCCGCGGTTGCGGAAACTGATCGGTCATCGCAATTTGGAATGAAATTCAGTTATTGTTCCAATGCCGTGTCCGTCGACAGAGAGAGACCTCATGCCCGTCGCTCAACTCCGCCGCACCCTCGCCTCCACCGCCGCCGAGGTCTCCCTCGAGCTGCGAGCGGCGGTCCGGCTCGGAAGGGCCGGCGTGCTTCCCGGCCCCGGCGAACTGATCGGCGTGGCCAGGGCCGCGAGGACCGGCGGCGGGGCGGCGATCACCGAGGTCCTCGCCGCCCGCTTCGGTGACGACATCGCCCTGATCGACGACTCGACACCGCTGACCTATGCGCAGCTCGCCGAACAGAACCGGCGCTGGGTCAACGCCCTCGGCGAACTCGGCGCACACGCCGCACCCCGCCGGCTCACCATCGGGGTGATGTGCCGCAACAGTGCGCCGGTGGTCATCGCCCTGCTCGGCGCCCTCTCGTCGGACGTCCGGCTGGTCTTCCTCAACACCGACATGGGGCTGCGCCAGCTCGAGACCGTCTGCCGGCGCGAGCAGATCGACGTGATCCTGCACGACGCCGAGTTCAGCGAACGGATCGACGGCGCCGCCGGCGACTGCCGCCGGATCCTGATGAAGACCGGCGACGGGGACCCCGACCGGGAGACCTTCGCCGGGCTGCTGGCCGCCTCGAGCAGCGCGGTCCCGCCCACGGCAACCGGCACACCCGAGATGGTGATCCTCACCAGCGGCAGTTCCGGGGTGCCGCGCGGGGCGGCCCGGCGCGACTCGCAGCGGACCCTGATGTCCACCCTGGCCGGGCTGCTGGAGAAGATTCCGTTGCGGCGCAGCGACGTCATCTATCTGGCGCCGCCGGCCTTTCACGGCTGGGGCCTGATCGCCACGCTGGTCGGCCTGCTGTCCGGAGCCACTCTGGTCTTCGACGGACGCTTCGACGCCCGGCGCGCCGTCGACTCGATGCTCGAACACCGCTGCACGGTCTTCATCGCGGTGCCGACGATGCTCAAACGCGTCATGGATCTGCCTGCCCCGGTCCTCGAGCCGCTCGCCGGACGGCTGCGCATCGTCGGCTCCGGGGGCGCCCGGCTCGAACCGACTCTCGTCCGGGAGCTCACCGGGATCTTCGGTCACGTGCTGCACAACCTGTACGGCGCCACCGAGCTGTCGTACATCACCATCGCCACCCCGGACGACCTCGCCCTCGATCCCACCTGTGCCGGTTCGCCGCCGCTGGGCGTCACGGTGGCGATCCTGGTGGACGGAAGGCCCGCCGCCCCGGGCGCCTCCGGCGAGATCTACGTGCGCACCCGGGCCCAGATGTCGTCGTACACCGATGGCACCGCCAAGGAGAGCATCGGCGGCCTGACCCGCACCGGCGACACCGGCTACCTCGACCGGGACGGGCGGCTCTACGTGCAGGGCCGCGCGGACGGCATGATCGTCTCGGGCGGCGAGAACGTCTACCCCGAAGAGGTGGAGCTGGCCCTGCAGCGACATCCGCAGATCGCCGACGCGACGGTCTTCACCGTGGCCGACGAGGACTTCGGTCAGCGTCTGTCGGCGGTGGTGGCGCCCGCACCGGGCGCAGCGGTGACCGCCGAGACCGTACGCGAGTTCGTCGGCCGGGAACTGTCCCGGTCCCGGGTGCCGCGGGAGGTCTTCGTGGTCGACGAGGTGGTGCGCACCAGTACCGGAAAGGTGACCCGGGCCTGGATCGAAGCGGTGGCCGGCGGCACCGCCGGGTGAGGAATCCGGCCACGGCCCGACCCGGCACGGCGTCCGGGGACCACCCGTCTCGCCGCGGATCGCCGGAGCCTTCCGGTTTCACCTTCTCTGACACAAATCTGCGTGCTAGTGTCTTTTGAAAGAAACAAATCTGCCAATTTGTGTCAGGAGGCGTGACGATGACGGCCACGTTCGACGAATCGGTCCGCGAAGCCGAGCCCATGCCCGTCGCCGACGAGGACGTCGAGCGGGTTCATCCGCTCGGCCCCGACTCCCTGGTCTGGAAGTTCTACGGCGACAACCGCGGCCTGTTCGGATTCCAGCGGGTCGCCGGAACCGAGAACTGCATCGAACAGCTCGCGAAGGGCGTCGAAGATCATTCGGTGATCTTCTCCGACTTCGCCGGCCGGGCCCGGCGCACGGTGCCGCCGATCATGAACACCGTCTACAGCGCCGACCCGCACGCCTGGGGCCGCAGGGTGCGCGACTTCCACAAGCCGATCAAGGGCACCATCGAGTCCGACGGCTCGCGCTATCACGCGCTGAACCCGGAGCTGTTCTACTGGGCGCACGCCACCTTCGTCGACCAGGTGCTCTACACCACCGACACCTTCATCCGCCGGCTCAGCGAGTCGGAGAAGGAACAGATCTTCCAGGAGTCGAAGAACTGGTACGCCATGTACGGGGTGAGCAACCGCAACGAGCCGCAGACCTACGCCGAGTTCCGCGAGTACTGGGAATCCATGCTCGACCGGTTCGTGCCCACCAAGACCATCGTCTACGCCACCGGCTACCTCCGGAAGGGCGTCCCCGGCCCCAAGGAGATCCCGGCGCCGGTGTGGAAGGTGCTGTCCACGCCACTGAATGCGGCCTTGCGCACAGTGGTCGTCGGCACTCTGCCCCCGCAGATGCGTGATGTGTGCGAGCTGGACTGGACTCCCAAGCAGCAGAAGCGATTCGACCGCTTCACCGCGATCATGCGCGGGCTGAATCCGGTCATCAACCGTCTGCCGGTCCGATGGCTGTACACCAAGTACGCGGCGCAGGGCTGGGAACGCACGGGCGTGGACCCGCGGCGCATCCACAACGGCTGACCGCGCCGAGCACCCCAGCCCCCGAGTGCGCCGCGCCCGGTAGCCTGTCCTGCATGAATGACGGCTCCGGTGCGGCGGCCCTCGGCGATGCGGCCGACCGGCTGATCCTCGACGAGGCCGCCGGCCTCCTCGGCGGCGCACCGCCCGGCACCGTGGTGGTGATCGACGACGTCGACGGCGCCCTGACCGTCGGCGCCCTGCGGGCGGGTGCGCGCACGGTGCGCGTCCATCAGGATCTGATCACCGGCGAGCGATCACTCGCCGAGCGCGCCGGATCAGCCGGCGACACTGCGCTACTCACCTCCCCGGAGTTCACCTCGCTGCCCCTCGGCCGCGAGCTGCTCGACGGCGCCCGGGTGGTGCTGCTCCGGCTGCCGCGCTCCCTCGACCGGCTCGCCGAGGTGGCACAATTGATCGCCGCCCACAGCGCCCCCGAGGTGCGCGTCGTCGCCGGTGGCCGCATCAAGCACATGTCGGTGACCATGAACGACGTCCTGCGCGAGGTCTTCGAGCGGGTCGACGTCAGTCACGCGCGCCAGAAGTCACGCGTGCTGACCGCCTCCGGTCCGCACTCCGAGCGCTCCCGGGAACTGCTCACGCAGTGGCCGCACACCCGTCGGCACGGTGATCTGGGAACGGGGGACGCCGGACTGACGGTGGCCGCGCACGGGGGCGTGTTCGCCGGGACCGGCATCGACATCGGCACCCGCTTCCTGCTGGCGCACCTCGATCAGGCGCCGAGTGTCGGCCATGCCGTCGATCTGGCCTGCGGCAGCGGTGTGATCGCCGCTTGGCTGGCTTTGCGGGACAAGCAGATCCGAGTCGACGCCTGTGACCGCAGCGCGGCTGCAGTCCGGTCGGCGCGGGCCACGGCCGAGGCGAACGGAGTCGGCGATCGGGTGACCGTACACCGCGCCGACGGCCTCGAGCAGTTCCCGGATGGCTCGCAGGCACTGATTCTGCTGAACCCGCCGTTCCACGACGACGCCGCCGTCACCACGCACATCGCGCGAACCCTGTTCGACGACGCTGCCCGGGCGCTGGCCCCCGGCGGCCGGCTGTGGTGCGTGTGGAACTCGCATCTGCGCTACCGCAGCGCACTCGAGCGGCACGTCGGACCGACCGCTCAGATCGCCCGGAACGCCAAGTTCACCGTCACCGCCTCCACTCGCGCCTGATGGGCCACAGACCTACTGCGCCATCACATCTCGGCGGCACGGGCGGCGGTGACCAGATCCGTGACAGCCGAGCGGAGCGACGCCGGTAGCTCCTGCTCGTCCAGATCGAGGAAGCCCTGCACGATCAGATCGCGGGCGGCGTCGTCGTCCATCCCGGTGGCCATCAGGTAGTCGAGCTTGGCCGCATCGACCATGCCCACGCTGGCCTCGTGGGAGAGCTGCGCCTGGTCGGTGCGGGCCTTGAGTGCCGGCACGGAGTCGATGCAGCCGTGCGGGGAGAGCATCAGGCCGTCGCATTCGAGGAAACCGCTCACCCCGTCGGCGCTGCCGATCAGCGTGGTCTCGTTGACGATCTCGCCTCCGTCGGAGACCATCCGGGCCACCTGCTCGGACTGGGCGCCCTTCCCCTGCAGATCGATGACGCTGATCATCTCCCTGTGCGTGCCCTGCGGCGCGAAGACCACACTGTGCGCGGATTCCTTGGCGCCGGCGGCCAGTTCACTGCGGGAGACGGCCACGTGATCGGCGACCCCGGACACCGCGACGGACACACTGCTGCTGACTGCGCCCTCGTCGAGGCGGGTGGCGCTGTAGCTGTGCACATCCATCTCCCGGCCGAAGCGCTCGACGGTCAGTGACCGGAGCTGCGCATTCTTGCCGACGAAGGTCTCCGACACGGAGACGTGCTTGCCGTGGGTGAGTGCCGGGGTGACCCCGTCACCACTGAGACAGTCCACCACGGCGCCCTCGCCGATGACGGTGACATCGTGCGAGAACTGACGCTCCTGCGGAACGGTCATGAAGCTGAACGACTGCAGCGGCTTGTCGAGCTTGGCGCCGGGCTTGACCCAGGTGAAAGTTCCCAGCGGACGCAGCGTGGAGTCGAATGCCCGGCGCAGCGTCTCGTCGGAGGTCGGGTCGATCAGCGAGAACAGCAGCCCCTGCAGCCAGGGATAGGTGACGAGGGCATCGGAGATCGGCATGACGACCACCCGGTCGTCATGTGACACCGACCGCTCGTAGTGGTGGTCCACCATGATGCTGGTGGCGGCGACCTCGGTTTCGGGTGCATAACCGACGCTTGCGAGGAGGTCACCGGTGACGGAGTCCTGCCCCAGTCCGTCGATCGGTACGAGGTCGGAGATTGTGGTGGTCATGTCGTGGTACGCCTCTTCTATTGAATGGTGATCCTGTTGCGGCACAGATGGTTCGGACTGCAGACCGGGTGTTCTCACGCAGCGAAGCCGGTGCGCCGGATCTTCTCGAACATCGTGCGCGCGTCTCCGCTCTCGACCAGCCGGCCGTCGACCATCAGGTGGCCGCGGGCGGTGTCCACGTAGTCGAGGATGAAGCCGGTGTGGGTGATGACCAGTGCGCCTCGTCCACCGCCGTCCGGGGCCGGCGTGCACATGAGTTCGGAGACCGCCCGGCCGACGACCGCAACGTGCTCGAGGTCGACCCCGGATTCGGGTTCGTCGAACAGACACATGGTCGGCTGCTGCAGCAGGAGTTTGCAGACCTCCCAGCGCTTGACCTCTCCGCCGGAGAAACCGACGTTCACATCCCGCGGGATCAGGGCATCGAGCTTCAGGGTGGACGCCGCCTGTGCCAGCCGGTCATCGGCAGCCATCGCGTGGGCGAGTTTGCCGACGGTCACGCCGGGCAGCCCCGGCGGATGCTGAGTGGCGATGCCCAGGCCCAGCCGGGCGCGTTCGGTCACGTCGGCGTCGGTGATGTCGGTCCCGCGCAGCCGGACCGTTCCGGAGGCGATGGTGAACGGGCCGGTCCCCATGACGGCATTGAGCAATGACGACTTCCCGGAGGCATTGGGCCCCAGCAGGATGTGGGTCTCGCCCTCGTCGATCGTCAGGGAGACGTCGCGGCAGACGGTCTTCCCGGCCACCTCCACGGAGACCGCGTCGAGTTGCAGAAGTGGAGAATCGCTCATGTCGAGCCTCTCGATCGTCCGGCGACCGGCAGGAAAGAACTGTCAGGCCACCTGTGCCTATCTGGGGGAGGGAGATCTGATCGCCCTCCCCTTCCACCGTAGGCTTAGGTTTCCCTAACTTCGAGGACGATCAGAAAGTCAGGACCTTCGTCCCCGGCGCCGCCCGTCAGCGCGGAAGCAGCCCGTCGAGCACCACGGAGAGATACTGCTGGGCCACATCGTCGACGGTCTTCGGTCCGCCCGGGCGATACCAGCGCACCGCCACCCAGACGGTGTCGCGGAGGAAGCGGTAGACCAGATCGATGTCCAGGTCGGGCCGGAAGTCGCCTTCGGCCACACCGCGGCGCAGCACCGACTCCCAGAGTTCGCGGAATTCGGCGTTGAGCTCGTCGATGTAGGCGAAGCGCTCCTGCCCGGAGAGGTGGCGCGCCTCGTTCTGGTAGATGGCCACTGCGGTGTGCCGGGCGTCGATCGCCTCGAAGGAGGCCACCACCAGCTGCCGCAGGGTGTCGGCGGCGTTCAGGCCGGCCGCAGCGATCTCCCGGTACCGGGCGAAGAGTCCGTCGAGGAATTCGCGGAGGAGCTCGTCGACCATCGACTCCTTGGAGTCGAAGTGATGGTACAGGCTGCCGGAGAGGATGCCGGCCGTGTCGGCGATGTCGCGGACCGTGGTCGAGCGCAGTCCGCGTTCAGCGAAGAGTCCACCGGCGATCGCGAGCAGTTCGTCGCGGCGCGACGGCCCCGAACGCGGTGCGGTGACTTTGGTCTTCGACGGCACACGATCCTCCTGGTCGACTCCCGAGCCTACCAAGTGCTTGCTTTGCCCGATGCCCGGTCACCGCCGCACTTCCCCCGTCGCCGGGAGATTTCGGCACTGGAGTGCGCACCTGAGCCACACTTGAGTGCCGAAGTTCTCCGCCCATCCTCCCCGACGCACAGCACGGCGCGGCATCGCCCCGACAGCGCAGTGCCCCGGTGACCCGACGGTCACCGGGGCACTGCGGGAGGGCCGGTGATCAGCGCTTGGCGATCTTCTTCGCCGCGCGGGCGTTGACGAAGCGCCACAGCTTCAGCTGCATGTCGGTCAGCCGCACATCGCTCTTGGTGAACGGCGCACTGACGATCTCCGCGAACTTGATCGGCATGGTCGAGACGGTCACCGCCCGGGCGTGGCTGAAGGTCTCGAAGCCGAAGCGGCCGTGGTAGCTGCCCATGCCCGAGCGGCCGACCCCGCCGAACGGCAGCCCGCCGGAGAGCAGATGCAGCGCGAAGTCGTTGCCGCTGATCGAGCCGGAACGGGTGTTGTCGGCGATGTACTTCAGGTTCTCGTTGTCCTTGCCGATCCAGTACAGAGTCAGCGGATGCCCGGCGGAGTTGATCTTGTCGACGGCCTCGGACAGCTCCCGGTACGGGTAGACCGTCAGCACCGGACCGAAGACCTCGTCCTCCTCGATCTTCATACCGGCCTTGACCCCGGTGAGCACCGTCGGCGGAATCTTGCGGGCCTGGGCGTCGGGCAGCTGCTCGCCGGCCGGGATCACCTGATGCTTGGTGGCGCCGAGCTCGACGGCGTCGTCGATCAGGCCGACGATCCGGGTGTAGTTCTTCTCGTTGATGGTCGAGGTGAACTGCGGGTTGGCGGCGATCGTCGGGTAGTTCTTGGTCCACCGGGCGATGACCTTGTCGGTGAACTCGCCGACCTTGGACTCGGGGACGAAGACGTAGTCCGGGCACAGGCACACCTGGCCGCCGTTGATCATCCGGGCATCGGCCATCAGGTTGGCCGCCTCGGTGATGTCGGCGTCCACGTCGACGATCGACGGGTTCTTGCCGCCCAGCTCCAGGGTGACCGGCACTAGATTCTTGGCCGCCTCCTGCGCCACCGAGGCCCCGACCTCCGGCGAGCCGGTGAAGAACATGTGGTCCACCGGCAGTTTGGCGAAGTCGGCGCCACCGCCGTGCTTGCTGGTCACCACGGCGAGTTCTTCGATGGAGAAGTAGTCCGGAGCCACCCGGGCGATCACCTCGGTGGTCTTGGCGGTGATCGACGACGGGCGCATGAGCACCCGGTTGCCGGCGGCGAAGGCCGAGCCGGCCGGCACGAAGGTCAGCTGCAGCGGGAAGTTCCAGGGCCCCATCACGCCCACCACGCCGAGCGGGTCGTGCCGCAGCCGCTGCTTGTAGCCGAGCAGCCCCTGCACCTTGGCGACGTTGGTCTCCTTCATCCACTCGGCGGCGTGCTTGCGCTGATGGGCGAGGTCGATCATGCAGCCGGCGACGTCGGTGGCCACCGAGAGCTCCCGCGGGCGGCTGCCGAAGTCCTCGTCGAGGGCGGCGGTGATCTCGTCGGCGTTGTCCAGCAGCAGCTGGGACAGCCGGTTGATCCGGTCCATCCGGGTCTTGGCGTCGGGGATGCCGTCGCGGAGGAAGGCCGCGCGCTGGATCTCCAGGAGCTCGGTCAGGGAGTGCGACTCGGACGACACCTTGTCGCCGGCTCGCACGGTCACATCTGCAGGCTTGGTCATGGTGCGCCTCCGCTGTTCGTCGCTGATCCCACCCGAGAGACGAATTCTCGGGATTGTGTCAATATTACGCCATCCCGTGGTCCGTGTCACAGGGCGGCTCGGCTGCGAGCCTACCCTCACCCTGCAGATACCGGCAGTCCCCGACGGCCGGGAATCGTTCCGGCGCCGCGGCGGCTACGGCTCAATGCGGGGCCGGCGGTGACACGGTGCGGAAACCGATGTTGCCGGTGGAGGTGGCCGGGGTGTTGTGCGAACGCGCCGCGACCCGATAGCGCCGGCAGTACGAGTCGTGGCACAGATAGCTGCCGCCGCGGAGCACGCGCGAACGCCCGGCGTCCGGGCCCGCCGGGTCCGTCGCCGGCGGGCCCGCCGCCGCCCGCGCGTAGGTCCGGGCGCTGTACCGGTCGGCGCACCACTCCCAGACGTTGCCCACCGTCTGGAAGAGCCCGTAGCCGTTGGGCCGGAAGGTCCGCACCGGGCGGGTGCCCACCGGTTCGGTGGGCGCATCCGGGAAGCCGCCGCGGAAGATGTTGACGCGTTCGCCGGTCGGCGGCGCGTCACCCCAGGGGAAGCGCGCCCCCTCGAGGCCGCCCCGCGCCGCGTACTCCCACTGCGCCTCGGTGGGCAGCGCACGCCCGGCCCACGTGCAATAGGCCTGGGCGTCGTGCGCGCTGACATGCACGACGGGATGGTCGTGCCGATCGTCGATGCCGCTGCCCGGTCCGAACGGGGCCCGCCAGTACGCCCCGGGGACCTCCGACCACCACGGCGTCGCGGCGAGCGGGGCCTGAGGCACCTCCGGCGGCACCAGCAGACCGAAGACGGCCGATGACCCGTAACGCTGCGCGTCGGTGACATAGCCGGTCGCCGCCACGAAGGCCGCGAACTCGGCATTGGTCACCGCGGTGGCGTCGACGTCGAACGGCGAGAGCACCACCGGGTGCACGGGGACCTCGCCGTCGGCCGGGTACCCCTCCCCGACGGCGTCGCCCATGGCGAAGCCGCCGCCGGTCAGCCGGATGCGTTCTGCACCAGGAGCATCCACCGACAGATCGTCCGCAGACCGGAAATCCGCCGGCCCCGGCCCGTCGTCTCCGCGGCGGCCGGGATGGCAGCACGCCCCAGAGCCATCCGCCCCAGAGCCGTCCACCCCTTCGCTATCCATCTGTCCCGTCCATCTGCACAATCCGTCCGCAACTATCCGTCCGCACTAGCGATCCGCGTCGAGCACCCCGCGGTCGACGAGCTCGGCCACGATCTGCGCCACCAGATCGTCGATCCGGGCACCGGTGGTGTCAAATCTCAGGTCCGGATCGAGGGGCTTCTCGTAGGGGGCGTCCACCCCGGTCAGGCCGCTGAGCTGACCGCGCCGCGCCCGGGCGTAGAGGCCCTTCGGATCGCGCCGCTCGCACTCGCTGATCGGGGTGCTGACGTGCACTTCGAGGAAGTCCACCTCGGCGGCCTCGTGCAGCGTCCGGGCGATCTCCCGGTCCGAGCGCAGCGGGGAGACCATCGACGCGATCGCCACGACGCCGGCATCGGCGAACAGCCGGGCCAGGTGCCCCACCCGGCGGATGTTCTCGGCCCGGTCGCCCGGCGAGAAGCCGAGGTCGTCGGAGATGCCGTGCCGGATGTTGTCCCCGTCGAGCAGGTAGGCGACGCGGCGCCGGTTCACCAGTGCACGCTCGAGAGCCACCGCCACCGTCGACTTGCCCGAGGCGGGCAGGCCGGTGAGCCACACCGTCGCACCCCGCTGGCCCGTCTTGGTCCAGCGCTCGGAGCGGCTGAGTGCACTCGGATGCCATTTGATGTCGGTGCGTTCGGCCTTGCCCGGCACCACTTCCCGCGGTTCGAGCACGGTGCCTGCACCGACCGTCTCGTTGGTCGCCTCGTCGATCAGGATGAAACTGCCGGTGTCGCGGTGCAGCCGGTAGGGATCGGCGACGACGATCGTCGAGGTCCGCAGTTCCACGGTGCCGATGTCGTTGAGCACCAGCTCGCCGGGACCGACCACCTCGAGCAGCGACTCCGGATCCAGCCGCCGCTCGAGCGACTGGACCGTCGCCCGGACGGTGCGGGTGCCCTGCTTGAGCAGGACCCGGTCACCGGCGCGCAGCGGATGATCGGACAGCCAGCAGACGGTCGCGCTGAGTTCGCGGGCCGAGACCGGCAGATGCGCTGTGGGCCGGCCGCTGACCAGCAGATCACCGCGGGCGACGTCGATGTCGTCGGCCAGGGTGACCGAGACCGACAGCGGCGCCACCGCCGTGGTCCGCCCCTCGTCGAGGGTGTCGAGCGAGGCCACCGTGCTGGTGGAACCGGAGGGCAGCACCCGGACGGGATCGCCCACCGCGAGCGTGCCCGCGGCGAGGCGGCCGGTGTAGGTCCGCCGGTCGTCGGCCCCCGGCCGGGACACCCACTGGATCGGCAGCCTCAGCTCGTCCGGTTCCGGATCGGGTGCGTGCAGCTCCACCGCCTCCAGGTACTCCAGCAGCGTCGGACCCGTGTACCACGGGGTGTGAGCCGAGCGGTGGACCACGTTGTCACCGCTCTTGGCGGCGAGCGGGAAGGCCTCGATGCCGCCGGTGAGCCCGAGCTGGACGGCCAGCTCGTCGAGCTCGGCCTGCAGCTGGTCGAAGCGCTCCTGCGAGTAGCCGACCAGGTCGAGTTTGTTGACCGCCGCGATCACCGTCGGCACCCCGACCAGGGTCGCGATCCGCGCGTGCCGGCGGGTCTGGCGCTGCACGCCGTTGCGTGCGTCCACCAGCAGGATCGCGACATGCGCATTCGAGGCACCGGTGAAGGTGTTGCGCGTGTACCGCTCGTGGCCGGGGGTGTCGGCGAGCACGTAGTGGCGGGTCGGACTGGAGAAGAAGCGATAGGCGACGTCGATGGTGATGCCCTGCTCACGTTCGGCGCGCAGGCCGTCCGAGAGCGCCGCGAGGTCCACTTCCCCGTCCTCGGAGGTGACGCCGGCCAGATGGTCGGTCGCGAGGCTGCCGGTGTCGTGGAGCAGCCGGCCGATCAGCGTCGACTTGCCGTCGTCGACGCTGCCCGCGGTGGCGATCCGCAGGATCTGCTGGTCGTTGGTGAGCGCGGTCATCAGAAGTAGCCCTCTCGTTTGCGGTCTTCCATGGCGGCCGCCGAGGTCCGGTCATCGGCCCGGGTCTCGCCGCGCTCGGAGACGGTCGCGGCGCTGATCTCGGCGATGATCTCCGGGATGGTCGAGGCCGTCGAGCGCACCGCTCCGGTGATGGTCAGGTCGCCCACCGTGCGGTACCGGACCGATTCGGTGCTCACCTGGTCGCCGGGTCCGGGCTGCGAGTACTCCGACACGGCCAGCAGGATGCCGTCGCGATCGAAGACCTGACGCTGCGCCGCGAAGTAGATCGGCGGCAGGTCGAGGTCCTCGAGGGCGATGTACTGCCAGATGTCGGTCTCGGTCCAGTTCGACAGCGGGAACACCCGCACCGACTCGCCGCGCCGGATCCGGCCGTTGTAGAGCGACCACGGTTCGGCGCGCTGGGCGCGCGGATCCCACTGGCCGAATTCGTCGCGGAAGCTGAAGACCCGCTCCTTGGCCCGCGCCCGGTCCTCGTCCCGGCGGGCACCGCCGAACGCGGCGTCGAAGCCGTGCTCCTCGAGGGCGTCGAGCAGCACCCGCGTCTGCAGACGGTTGCGCGAGCCGCTGGGATCGTCGGATTCGGCGATCCGCCCGGACTCGATGGCCTCGGGAACCGACGCCACCAGGAGCTTGATTCCGGCGGGGTTGTCCGGAGTGGGGGCGACCCGGCGATCACGGAACTCGATGACCTCGTCGAAGTTGTGCCCGGTGTCCACGTGCAGGATCGGGAACGGCAGCGGGTGCGGGCGGAAGGCCTTCTCGGCGAGCCGGAGCAGGACGATGGAATCCTTGCCGCCGGAGAACAGCAGCACCGGCCGCTCGAGTTCGGCGACCACTTCGCGGATGATGTGCACCGCCTCGGCTTCGAGGACGCGCAGGCCGCTGACACGGTCGTTCTCGGTGATGGTCATCGTGGATATCCGTTCTTCTCGGCGTCGTGGCGGTACCGCTCGACCCACTCCCGCGATCGGCCGTTGGACTGCGGTTTGAGAGGCGGAGGCGGAGCGAGCGCGGGGTCCTGGCCGAGCAGTCCGAGGACCTCTGCGGTGACCGCGGTGGAGTCCCGGGTGAGCCGGCGGAAGCCCACTTCCACCGGGCGGATCCCCTCGGCGGCGAACCAGTGCCGCCACTGGCGCTCCTGCTCGCGCAGGATTCCGGCCAGGTGGGCGATGCCCCGCGCGTTGTATTCGGCCTGCGCATCACGCTGCGCGTCGAACTCGGAGTCGTGGCCGTCGCGCCACACGCGGGTCTGGACGGCGCGCCACATGGACACCGCCTGAGGCACCACGTCCTCGCGGTAGACGTGGACGTACAGCGGGTCGCCGCCGAGGAGTTCGGCGACTGCACCCCGGGACGACCCCGAGGCGATCCGGGTCCGCGCGACCAGGAGCGGGAACTGGTTCCACATGAGCTTGCCGCCCCAGACCCCGTTGTCCGTGCGGCCGGTCTCGAGGACGTCGCGGCGCCAGGTCTCGAAGTCACGGCTGTCGACCGTGCCGGGTTCCGAGGGGTCGAGCAGCGCCAGGATCTCCGGGTCGTCGACGCCGGCGAACCACTCGCGCGGCTGCGGCGCCAGCGACGACGACGAGAAGTACTGGAAGAACTCCTTCGGGCGTCCGGCGACACCGGTCGAGGCCAGCGACTCGACGAGGAGCGTGCTGCCGCTGCGCTGGGTGGCGCAGACCAGGTAGCTGTTCGGAGTAGTCACCGGGCCAGCGTAGGTCCGCGAAACCGGCCTCGCTGACCTGCTGTTTTTCCGTCTTACAGCGGAAAACTCTTGACGCGGACCAGCGGCTGTGCGTGCCGCGGCGGCACTGCGTCAGGGCTGCCCGTAGCCGTCCGCGAGCTCACGATCCTCACCCAGCGGACGCCGTGACGGGAGCGCTTCCCGGTCCGGGCCCGCTTCCTGCGCGTTTGCGAAGAATTCCGCCATGAAGCGGTCCGCGATCGCCGTTCCCTGCGCCTCGGTGGGCAGCTGGTCACCGGTGGCCTCCCGCCAGCGGTGGAGGCGCTCGCGCAGCGACTCGCGCACCTGAGCGTGCTCGGGATCGTCGATCAGATTTTTTTGTTCAGTCTGATCGAATCTCAGGTCGTAGAGCTCCGCCGGCGCGCGCCGGGCGGTTTCCCGCCGCGGATCGAGGGATCGGGCCGACAGACTGTCGGCGATGTCCAGCGGCAGCAGCAGTTCGGGCCGGTCGGCGTAGTTCTCGATGTAGCTGTATCGCTTGGTGCGCACGGCGCGGATCGGGTCGTAGGCGTCGTGGTACGTCTTCTCGGTGAACACCGCATCCCGGACGGGTGCGGCGTCCTCGTCGACGAGCGCGTCGGCGTGCGACTCGCCGTCCATGTCCTGCGGAACGGGCAGTCCCAGCAGGTCGAGCACCGTGGGCGTCAGATCGACGCCGGAGAAGAGCTCGTCGTAGATCCGCGGCGGCAGGTGCCGCCGGGCGGGCGGGCGCACCACGAGTGCGATCCCGGTGCCCTCGGCGTAGAGCGTGGACTTGGCCCGGGGAAAGGCGAGTCCGTGGTCGGTGGTGACGATGATCCAGGTGTTCTCCCCCAGGCCCAGCTCGTCGACCGTCGCGACCAGCCGGCCCACCGCGGCATCGGCTTTGGCGATGCTCCCGTGCAGTCCGCTCAGGTCCGCGCGGACGTCGTCGCTGTCCGGCAGGAAGTC
>NZ_JBJURU010000012.1:63624-84753 GCF_046098115.1 Gordonia sp. VNK21
TAAGAAGCGTTTGCGCGTCCTTCGCCCGGGCCTGGCCCTTCGCGAGGGCAGTGCCGCAGGCGACCCACTCCTAGCACCCCCGCGGACGCCGTGACGGGAGCGCTTCCCGGTCCGGGCCCGCTTCCTGCGCGTTTGCGAAGAATTCCGCCATGAAGCGGTCCGCGATCGCCGTTCCCTGCGCCTCGGTGGGCAGCTGGTCACCGGTGGCCTCCCGCCAGCGGTGGAGGCGCTCGCGCAGCGACTCGCGCACCTGAGCGTGCTCGGGATCGTCGATCAGATTTTTTTGTTCAGTCTGATCGAATCTCAGGTCGTAGAGCTCCGCCGGCGCGCGCCGGGCGGTTTCCCGCCGCGGATCGAGGGATCGGGCCGACAGACTGTCGGCGATGTCCAGCGGCAGCAGCAGTTCGGGCCGGTCGGCGTAGTTCTCGATGTAGCTGTATCGCTTGGTGCGCACGGCGCGGATCGGGTCGTAGGCGTCGTGGTACGTCTTCTCGGTGAACACCGCATCCCGGACGGGTGCGGCGTCCTCGTCGACGAGCGCGTCGGCGTGCGACTCGCCGTCCATGTCCTGCGGAACGGGCAGTCCCAGCAGGTCGAGCACCGTGGGCGTCAGATCGACGCCGGAGAAGAGCTCGTCGTAGATCCGCGGCGGCAGGTGCCGCCGGGCGGGCGGGCGCACCACGAGTGCGATCCCGGTGCCCTCGGCGTAGAGCGTGGACTTGGCCCGGGGAAAGGCGAGTCCGTGGTCGGTGGTGACGATGATCCAGGTGTTCTCCCCCAGGCCCAGCTCGTCGACCGTCGCGACCAGCCGGCCCACCGCGGCATCGGCTTTGGCGATGCTCCCGTGCAGTCCGCTCAGGTCCGCGCGGACGTCGTCGCTGTCCGGCAGGAAGTCCGGGACGTCGATGTCCGCGGTGTCGGCCGGAACGTATTCGTCGGCGGGGTAGGGCCGGTGGGTCTCGAAGAATCCGGCGGTGAGCAGGAAGGGGCGGCGATCGCCGTCGGACACCCGCCGGGACAGCCAGTCCTGCGCCTGCTCGACCACGTAGTCGCAGCGCGAGTCCGACACGTCGACCGTGTCGAAGCCGAGGCCGCCCGGATCGGTGCTCTCGTGCTGCATGCCGATCAGCGCCGAAGTGTAGCCGCCCGCGCTGAGCAGCGCCGGCAGCGTCGCGGTGCCCTCCCGGTACCCGAAGCCGTGGTGCGCCAGTCCGACGAGACCGTTCCGATGCGGGTACTGACCGGTGAACAGCGAGCCGCGGGCCGGCGAGCACAGCGGTGCGGTGGCGTGTGCCTGGGTGAAGCGGATGCCTGCGGCGGCGAGCCCGTCCACATGCGGGCTGGCCACACCGTCGGCGCCGTAACAGCCGAGGTGCCGGCCGAGGTCGTGCCAGTGGATCAGGACCACGTTCTCGGGGCCGTCGTCGTCAGGTGCCATGCCTGCGTCGTCAGGTGCCATGCCTGCCATTCTGACAGCACGACGCCCGGCCCCGGTGCGGCACGATGGATCGGGGCCGGCGATGCCCGGCGATCCGGGCCGTTTGCGCACCGTTCCGGCGGCGACTGTTTTCTGCCGCAACGGTTCTCGCTCGCCGCCGGCATGCGGCGTCAGTCCCCCAGCGACCTGGTGATCTTCCGCAGCAGCGCGGCCAGTTGCGTGCGCTCCTCGGCGGTCAGCCCGGCGAGCGCGGCCTCGTCGTCGGCCAGCCGGCCGGGGAGTTCCTCGTCGACGACGGTGCGGCCGGCGTCGGTGAGTTCGAGCAGCACCACCCGCCCGTCGCGCGGCGACTTGCCGCGGCGCACCAGTCCGCGGCGCACCAGCGCCTCGGAGAGTTTGGTGACCGAGGCGCCGCTGAGCATGGTCGTGGAGACCACCTCGCTGGCACGCAGCGGCTCCGGCGCGCGGGCGAGCGCCCCGAGCACGTCGAACTCGGACCGGCTCACCCCGTGACGCTGGAGGTTCCGGTCCAGCCGTCCGCTGGTGATCGCGGCGATGCGCTGGATGCGGCCGAGCAGCCCGACCGGGCGGACGTCGAACTGCGGATAGGCGTGCGCCCACTCGGACTGGATGCGGTCGACAAGGTCCTCCCGGTCGGCCGGATCCGCCGGGTCGGTGGGGGCGGCTTCGTCGGACACGCGGCTCAGCCTACGCCGGAGATCTCGGGGGCCATTTTATTTTACTAGTGAAATAGTAGTAAACTAATTCAATGACCTCCACGACCCGCGCCGCCGCTCTCGCCCATCCGCTGCGCCCGTCCACCTGGCGCAGCGCCGTCAGCGTGGACACGAGTCGCACCTCGTTCGCCGCACCGGTGCGCGTGGGCCTGGCCGTGGGACTGGTGCTGCTCGCCGGAGGCCTGGCCGGTCAGCGCGACATCGTCGGCTTCGCCGCCCTCGGGGCGCTCATCTCCGCCTTCGGCCGTCCGGATCCCTATCCGGTGAGGATGGGCCGGCTCGCCGCCCTCGGAGTGGGCATCACCGCATCGATCGCCGTGGGCGGGCTGGTGGGTCTGTCCGGTGGCGCGCTCGCCACCGAGATCGTGGCCGTCGCCCTGCTCTCCGGGGTCGCGGCGGTCGTCGTCGGCGCCCTGCGGGTGGCCGGTCCGGGCGCTGTGGTCTTCGTCTTCGCCGCCACCGCCTCGGCCGGCTTCGTCACCGACGCGATGGACTTCTGGCGGTCGCTGGCCGCCGCCGCGGCGGGTGCGCTGATCGGTCTGATCGCGGCCCTGGCCCCGTGGCTGTGGGCCCGTGTCCGGCACCGGCTGGCCGGCGGTGCGCGTCCGCCGTCCGCCGGCGACGTCGAGTACCAGTCGGTGTGGGCATCGATGGCCCGGGTCACCCATCCGGACCTGCTCGCCACCGGCGCCCGGATGACCGCCGCCGCCGCAGTGAGCGCGGTCATCGCCGCAGCCGCCGGTTTCGACCATCCGATGTGGGCGGCGATGGGTGCCGTCGCCACCCTGCAGGGAGTCGGCTACCACCTCACGGTCACCCGCGGCATCGCCCGCCTGCTCGGCAACCTCGCCGGAGCCCTGATCGCGGCCGGCCTGCTGGCGCTGCCGCTGGGCTACTGGGGTGCGGTCGTCTCGATCATGGTCTTCCAGACCATCGCCGAGATCACCGCACCGATGAACTACGCGATCTGTTCCACCGCGGTGACCCCGATGGCACTGCTGCTCACCGCTCTCGGCGCCGGCCTGACCCCGGCCGCGGCCGTCGACCGGGTCGCGGACACGCTGATCGGCATCGTGGTCGGGATCGTCGTCGCCGCCCTCACTCTGAGTGCCACCGACCACGTCCCCGGCGCAGCGCACCGGCCGGGCCGGCCGGTGCGCGAACGTCTCAGCCGAGCCGTTCGACGATGGTGACGTTGGCGGTACCGCCGCCCTCGCACATCGTCTGCAGGCCGTAGCGGCCGCCGGTCCGCTCGAGCTCGTTGAGCAGCGTGGCGAAGAGCTTCGCGCCGGTGGCGCCCAGCGGATGACCGAGCGCGATGCCGCCACCGTTGGGGTTGACCTTGGCCGGATCGGCGCCGGTCTCCTTGAGCCAGGCCAGCACCACCGGGGCGAAGGCCTCGTTGATCTCCACCACGTCGATGTCGTCCATGCTCAGCCCGGTCTTGGCCAGCGCGTACTCGGTGGCCGGAATGGGCGCGGAGAGCATCATCACCGGATCGTCGCCGCGCACGCTCAGGTGATGGATGCGGGCCCGCGGGGTGAGGCCGTACTCCTTGAGGGCCTTCTCCGAGACCACCAGCGTGGCCGAGGCGCCGTCGCAGATCTGCGAGGCGACCGCGGCGGTCAGGTCCGAGCCCTCGGCGAGGGTGTCGAGCGAGGCCATCTTCTCCAGGGAGGTCTCTCGCGGGCATTCGTCGACGACGCAGTCGCCCAGCGGCACGTTCTCGTTGTCGAAGCGGCCGGCGGCGATCGCGGCGCGGGCCCGCTCATGACTCTGCAGCGCCCAGCGCTCCATGTCCTCGCGGGAGATGTCCCACTTCTTGGCCATCATGTCGGCACCGACGAACTGGCTCACCTCGGCATCGCCGAAACGCTCGCGCCAGCCGGTGGATTCGGCGGTGGGCGTGGTGAATCCGAACTGCTGTCCGGCGATCATCGCCTGCGAGATGGGGATGGCGCTCATGTTCTGCACACCACCCGCGAGCACCACGTCCTGTGTGCCGCTCAGCACGCCCTGCGCGGCGAAGTGGATGGCCTGCTGCGAGGACCCGCACTGACGGTCGACGGTGGTGCCGGGGATGCCCAGCGGCCGGCCGGCGGCGAGCCACGCCGTGCGGGCGATGTTGCCGGCCTGCGGACCGATGGCATCCACGCAGCCGAAGACCACGTCGTCGACCACGTTCGGGTCGATTCCGGTGCGCTCGAGCAGGGCGTTGATCACGTGGGCGCCCAGGTCGGCGGGATGGACCTCGGCCAGCGAGCCGTTGCGCTTGCCGACCGGCGTGCGGATGGCGTCGACGATGTACGCCTGCGGGGTGATCATGGGTGGTGCTCCTTATGTAGAGAGATCTCGGCGCAGCACCCGTCCGGGTCTGCCGAGAAGTGTTGTGGCTCAGGCTCGCTGACTGGAGATGGAGACGATCTCGCCGGTGAGATAGGTGGTGTAGTCGCTGGCCAGCATGGCGATCGCGGCCGCGATCTCCCAGACCTCCGCGGCGCGCCCGTAGGCCTCGCGGGCGGCGAGCTCGTCGAGCAGTTCGTCGCTGGTCACCTTGGCCAGGAACGGGTGCCGGGCGATCGACGGCGCAACGGCGTTGATCCGTACCCCGTAGTCGGCCGCCTCCGCCGCGCTGCATCGGGTCAGCGCCATGACGCCGGCCTTGGCCGCGGCGTAGTGCGCCTGCCCGCGCTGCGCGCGCCAGCCGAGCACCGAGGCGTTGTTGACGATGACACCGCGCTGGGGGCCGTCGCCGCTCCCGGCCTCCCGGAAGTACCGCAGCGCGGCCCGGGTGGCGCGGAAGGTGCTGGTGAGCGTGATGTCGAGCACCCTGTCCCACTGGTCGTCGGTCATGTCCGCGACCGGCGTCTCGCCGCCGAGACCGGCGTTGTTGACCAGGATGTCGATCCGGCCGAACTGAGCCGCGGCGGCGGCGATCAGGTCGTCCACCTGCTCGGTGCTCGAGACGTCGCAGACGAAGGAGGTCACCTGCCGGTCCGGGAAGTCGGCGGAGAGCGCCGTCACGGTCTCGCCGAGGCGGCGTTCGTGGAAGTCGGAGACCAGCACGTCGGCGCCTTCGAGGAGCAACCGTCGGGCGGTGGCGAAGCCGATACCGGTGCCGGCGGCGGCGGTGACCACGGCCTTCTTGCCGACCAGCAGGTCGTGTCCGGGGGTCTCTTCGGGAATCGCGGCCAGCGGGGAAACGGGACGATCGGTCATGGCCGTGCCTCTCGGGGAAGGCCGAGCACCCGCTCGGCGATGATGTTGCGCTGCACTTCGTTCGAGCCGCCGTAGAGGGTGTCGGCCCGGGTGAACAGCAGCAGTCGCTGCCAGTCGTCGAGTTCGACGTGCTCGGGATCGTAGATGTCGTTGGGCCGCCCCTCGCTGGTGACGTCCGGGCCGACCAGGGCGGGGGCCCCCACCACATCGACGGCCAGCTCACCGAGGTCGCGATGCCAGTTGGCCCACAGCAGCTTCGCGACCGAGGCCGCACCGGCCTGCGAGACCACGTCGCCGGCCAGCGTGCGGCGGGCGTTGGCCTGCATCACGATCAGGCCGAGCCGGGCACGGCGCAGGCGGGAGGCGATCTCCGGATTGTGCACGGCGCCAGTGGCCTTCGCGACCTCGATGAGATTGTCGAGCTCCCGGGCGAAGCCCACCTGCTGGCCGAGGGTGGACACGCCGCGCTCGAACTGCAGCAGCCCCATGGCCACCGTCCAGCCGTCACCCGGGGCGCCGACGATCAGGTCGGCGTCGGTGACGGCGTCCTCGAAGAAGACCTCGTTGAACTCGGAGGTCCCGGTGATCTGCTGAATCGGCCGGATGGTGACGCCCGGCTGGTCCAGAGGCACCAGCAGGAAGCTGAGACCGCGGTGCCGGCTCGACCCCTTCTCGGTACGGGCGATGACGAACGCCCACTGAGACAGGTGCGCCAGGGAGGTCCACACCTTCTGGCCGTTGATCACCCAGTGCCGGGAGCCCGATGCCTGATCCTCCTCGAGCGTGGCCGCGGTGGACACGCCCGCCAGGTCGCTGCCCGCCCCGGGTTCGGAGTAGCCCTGCGCCCACAGTTCCGTGACGTCGACGATGTGCGGCAGGAAGCGGCGCTGCTGTTCGGGGGTGCCGTATTCGATGAGCGTGGGGCCGAGCAGTTCCTCGCCGAGATGATTCACCCGTGCCGGCGCGTCGGCGCGGGCATACTCCTGATGGAAGATGATGCGCTGCTCGAGAGTCGCCCCGCGGCCGCCGTGTTCGGTGGGCCAGCCCAGGCATGTCCACCCGGCGGCGGCCAGGTGCCGATCCCATTCCAGCCGCTGCGGGAAGAACTCGTGCTCACTGCCCGGTCCGCCGCGGCCGCGCAGGTCGGCGAAGCGGCCGGTCAGGTTCTCCGCCAGCCAGGTGCGGACCGCATCCGCGAACACCGCATCGGCATCCGGCGTGGCCTCGGCCCATTTCCCGAGGTCGACGGTGCGATCGGCGAGGTTGATCGTCGTCATGATCGCTAGTCTAACCTACCAAGCATTTGCTAGGTTTCTCTCATGAGCACGCAGCCGATGACGACCCCTGCAGCAGTGGAACTGGCCGAGCAGACCTGGCCGGACGGCATCGCGGTGATCGACGGACAGTGGTCCGAGCCGGTCGAGCTGACCTGGCCGGAACTCGCCGACCGGGTGCGCCGCTTCGCCGGCGCTCTCATCCGGCTGGGCCTCCGCCACGGCGACCGGGTGGCGCTCTGGGCGCCCAACAGCCATCACTGGCCGGTCGCCGTTCTCGGCATCCAGTACGCGGGCGGCGTGCTGGTGCCGCTGAACACCCGCTACACGGTGAGCGAGGCCGCCGACATCATCACCCGGTCCGGGGCCCGGGTGGTGGTGGCCTCCGGCGAGTTCGCCGGCATCGACCGGCTCTCCGAGGTCCTCGATTCGCCGATCGCCCAGGGCCGCACCGTGATCGGCGTACCCCTGGCATCCCCGGTCACCTGCTCCGGTGCGATCGCCTGGGACGACTTCCTGGCCTCGGCCACCGATGACGACATCGCCGCCGCCCGCCGCCGGGCCGCCGCCGTCCGCCCCGACGATCTGGCCGACATCCTCTTCACCTCCGGCACCACCGGCGCCCCGAAGGGGGTGCTGGCCGAGCACCGGCAGACCGTCGCCGGCTCGCGCGCCTGGGCGCAGAACGGCGACCTGGGTCCGCGCGACCGCTATGTGATGGTCAACCCGTACTTCCACACCTTCGGCTACAAGGCCGGGATCCTGCCCTGTCTGCTGACCGGCGCCACCATGATCCCGCTCGCCGTGTACTCACCCGGCGAGGCCATGGCGCTGGTCGCGGCTCACGGTGTGACGGTCTTCCCCGGGGCACCGACCATCTTCCAGACCATTCTCGACTCCCCCGACCGCGACCGTTACGACCTGTCGAGTCTGCGGCTGATCATCACCGGCGCCACCATCGTGCCGGTGGTGCTGATCGAGCGGCTGCAATCCGAACTCGGCGTGCCCACGGTGCTCACCGCCTACGGCCAGACGGAGACCAGCGGTTTCATCACCACCTGCACCAGCGGCGACGATGCGCTCACCGTCGCCAACACCTGCGGCCGCGCCTATCCCGGGATGGAGATCCGGCTCTCCGAGCAGGGCGAGGTGCTCGCCCGCGGAGCGATGGTGATGCGCGGCTACCTCGACGACCCGGCGGCGACCGCCGAGACCATCGACGCCGACGGCTGGCTGCACACCGGCGATGTGGGCACCCTGGACGAGCGCGGCAACCTGACGATCACCGACCGGCTCAAGGACATGTACATCTGCGGCGGTTTCAACGTCTACCCGGCCGAGGTGGAGCAGGTGCTCACCCGGGTGCCCGGGGTGACCGAGGCCGCGGTGATCGGGGTACCCGATGAGAGGTTCGGCGAGGTGGGCAAGGCCTTCCTCACCCGCCGGCCCGACGCCGTGGTGACCGCCGACGAGGTCCTCGCCTACGCCGCGGAGCATCTGGCGAACTTCAAGGTGCCGCGCGCGGTGGAGTTCATCGATGCCTTCCCCCGCAACGCGTCCGGCAAGATCCTCAAACGAGAGCTCGGCTGAAACGCCATGACCTGCACACTGTCACGCTGTGACGCCCGTCACCGACATACCTCGTAGCGGTCGACGATTAGTACCCCCGACACAGATCCGTGCGGCCCGGCCGCAGCCGCATCTGAGAAGGGACGTGTTCACCATGCGTATCCGCACCGGAAGCACCCTCCGTACCGCCGCCGCGACGGTCGCGGCCGGCACCCTGCTCACCGGAGCAGTGGCCGTCGGCGCAGGCCAGGCCGCCGCAGACGGGATCCCCAACGGTCCGTGGTGCCACGGACCGGCCAAGGTGCTCGCCGAGTCCGACTGGTCGCAGGTGGCGATCTGCTCCGTGCAGGGCCCCACCGGCTGGGCCTACCGGGGCGTGGCCAAGACCACCGGCGCTCCCCTCGAGATCTACGGGGCCACCGAGAATCAGTACGGCTTCCACGCCACCAACAACGGGTACACCTATCACGTGCACCGTGACCGGCTGCAGATCATCGCCCCCAACGGCGCCGTGATCAGCGACGAACCGTGGAACTGGTCCGACTGGCGCTGACCCCGGACACCGTTCGCCGACCACCGGGGAGGGTCGGCGGTGGTCGGGCCGCCTGGACACCGGACCGGCGGCCCGGCACCATCGATCTCAGCGCCGCCGTCCGGCGCGGAATCCGGGGAGGGTGCAGTCGATGGTGGAACACGCTGGTGCGGAAGACGATCCGGCGGCGGCTCCGCTGGACCTGCTGCGCCGGGCCGGACTGCTCGACCCGTCCGGCGAACGGCATGTGGTCACCCACGGTGCGGTGATCGTGCTGACCGGCGACCGGGCCTGGAAGTTCAAGCGTCCGGTCACCTACCGTTACCTGGACTTCTCCACGGTGGCCAGGCGCCGCGATGCGCTCACCACCGAACTGCGGCTCAACCGACGCACCGCACCTGAGCTGTATCTGGGTGTGCACAGTTTCAGCAGCGGCCCCGACGGCACCGAAATCCTCGACAGCCCCGAGGTTCTCGCCGGCGATGCCCCGGCCGACGACTATGCGCTGGAGATGGTCCGCTTCGGCGACGACGCCCTGCTCGCCCAGTGGGCCGACGCGGGCGTCCTCACCGACGACCTGCTCACCCGGATCGCCGCCCGGGTCGCCGATCTCCACACGGTCGCCGAGGTCAGCGAGGACCACGCCGGCGCGGCCAGGCTCCTCGACGTGATCGACGGCAATCTGCTGAGTATGCAGCGCTTCCCGGAGATCCTGCCGCCGGCCCGCGCCGTCGAACTGACCGATCGACTGCGCGCCCTGCTCGCCGCGCAGGCACCGCTCCTCGATGACCGGGCCGCACGCGGACGCGTGCTCCTCGGGCACGGCGATCTGCACCTGCGCAACATCGCCGTCCTCGACGGCGAACCCACGCTCTTCGACTGCCTCGAGTTCGACCCGGAACTGGCCACCGCCGATGTGCTCTACGACCTGGCGTTCCTGCTCATGGACCTGTGGGCGCGGGGTCTGCAGCACGCGGCGAACGTGGTGATGAACGCCTACCTCGATCGCAGCCCCGCGGACGAGGACGGGCTGCTCCTGCTGCCCCTGATGCTCAGCGTGCGGGCCACGGTCCGCGCTCACGTCTGCGCCGCCGAGGGCGACGCGGACGCCGCGGGCGGCTACCTGGACCTGGCGCTGACCCTGACCGACCCGGTACCGCCGCGACTCATCGCCGTCGCCGGCGCCTCGGGCACCGGCAAGTCCACCCTGGCCCGCGCCGTCGGCGGCGAGGTCGGTGCCGCGCCCGGCGCGAGGATCCTGCGCAGCGACGTGCTGCGCAAACGCCTGGCCGGGGTGCCGGCCACCCGGCACCTGCCGGCCGAGCGCTACACCCCGGAGGCCAGTGCCGAGGTGTACGACGAGCTGCGCCGGCTCGCCGCACAGAACCTGTCGGGCGGGATGAGCGTGATCGCCGACGCCGTCTCCGGCCGTCCCGACGAGCGCGCCGGCCTGGCCGCCGTCGCCGCGGCGACCGGCGCCCCGTTCACCGGGATCTGGCTGGAGCTGCCCGAGGCCGAACGGATCGAGCGGATCGAGCGGCGCGGACCGGACGCCTCCGACGCCGACGCCGCGGTGGCCCGCGCGCAGACCACAGCCCTGTGCCCGCCGGGCGACGACTGGGCGCACGTCCCCGCCGATGCCGGCGCCACCGCCGCCGTCCGGACGTTGCTGAGCCCCACCGCTTGATCCCCCACCGCCTGACCCCCACCGTCTGACCGACGGCCACCAGGCCCCGGGGCGACCGCGCCGCGGGGTTCCGTCGCCGGTGTGTTTCAATCGGTGCCATGCAGGACCGGTACCGCGACATCGTCTACGGGGCCGGAGACGAGACCGGCCTCTCGCCGGTCGAGGACCTCGGGACCCGCGAGATCCGGATGATCACCGGCGCCTTCCAGTTCCAGCTGGCCACCGTCACCCCGTCCGGATGGCCGTATCTCCAGTACCGCAGCGGCCCACCGGGATTCCTGCATCACCTGGGCGGCAACCGGATCGGCTTCGGCGATCTGCGCGGCAACCAGCAGCTGGTCACCGTCGGCAACCTCGCGCAGAGCGGCCGGGCGGCCCTGTTCCTCGCCGACTACCCGATGCGCAGCCGGCTCAAACTCTTCGGCACCGCTGCCGTGGTTCCCGCCGACGACGATCCCGCACTGCTCGAGGCGCTGATGCTGGTTCCCGAAGGACGGCTCGAGCGCACCCCTGAGCGCTGCATCGTGATCGACGTCGAAGCCTTCGACTGGAACTGCGCCAAAGCCCTCGTCCCGCAGTACACCGCCGAGCAGGTGCGCGAACGCACCGACCTGTACGTGCAGCAGATCAGGGACTTGCAGCGGCAGCTCGACGAGGCGCGCGGCGGCCGGGAACACTGACCGTTCCCGCCGCGGCGGCGCTCCTCAGGCGCGCGGTTTGACCAGCGGGAAGAGCACCGTCTCGCGGATACCCAGACCGGTCAGCGCCATCAGCAGCCGGTCGATGCCCATGCCGGTCCCGGCGGTCGGCGGCATGCCGTACTCCATGGCCGCGAGGAACTCCTCGTCGAGCACCATCGCCTCGTCGTCGCCGGCCGCGGCCAGCCGCGCCTGATCGACGAAGCGCTCCCGCTGGATCACCGGATCCACCAGCTCGGAGTAGCCGGTCGCCAGCTCGAAGCCGCGCACGTACAGATCCCACTTCTCCACCACGCCGGCCACGCTCCGATGTGCGCGCACCAGCGGCGAGGTCTCCACCGGGAAGTCCCGGACGAACAGCGGCTCGTCGTGCCGCGAGCCCACCAGGTGCTCCCACAGCTCCTCGACCAGCTTGCCGTGCCCGTAGCCCTTGTCCTTGGGGATCTCCAGGCCCACCTCGGCGGCGATGGCCAGCAGCTCGTCGACGGTGGTCCCCTGCCCCGGCGCCTGCGGCACGATCTCCCGGCCGAGCGCCGCCGACAGCGACGGATACATCGACACCGACGTCCACTGTCCCGACAGGTCGTAGACGGAGCCGTCGGGCATGGTGGGGGTGAGCGTGCCGAGCGCCTGCTGCGCCACCGTCTGCACCAGGGACCGGATCAGTTCGGCGGCGGTGTCGTAGTCGCCGTAGGCCTGGTAGGTCTCCAGCATGGCGAACTCCGGCGAATGCGTGGAGTCCGCACCCTCGTTGCGGAAGTTGCGGTTGACCTCGAAGACCCGGTCGATGCCGCCGACCACGCAGCGCTTGAGGAACAGCTCCGGCGCGATCCGCAGGTACAGGTCCATGTCGAAGGCATTGGAATGGGTGACGAAGGGCCGGGCCGCGGCTCCGCCGTGCAGCGTCTGCAGCATCGGCGTCTCCACCTCGAGGAAGTCCCGGTCGGTGAGGAAGGCCCGCAGCTCGGCCATCACCTTCACCCGGGTGCGCGCGATCTGCCGCGCCTCCGGCCGGACGATCAGGTCCACATAGCGCTGCCGGACCCGCGACTCCTCGTTCATCTCCTTGTGCGCCACCGGCAGCGGGCGCAGCGACTTGGACGCCATCTCCCACGCGTCGGCCATCACCGACAGCTCACCGGTGCGCGAGGAGATCACCTCGCCGTGCACGTAGACGATGTCGCCGAGGTCGGTGTCGGCCTTCCAGCGCGCCAGGGACTCCTCGCCCACCCCGTTGAAGCTGATCATCGCCTGCAGCTGGGTGCCGTCGCCGTCCTGCAGCGTGGCGAAGCAGAGCTTGCCCTTGTTGCGCAGGAAGATGATGCGGCCGGCCACGCCGACGACGTCGCCGGTCTCGGTGCCGGCCTCCAGGTCCGGGTACTTGGCCCGGATCTCGGCGAGCGAATCGGTGCGCCCGACCGCCACCGGGTAGGCCTCCCGGCCCTCGCCGAGGATCCGCTCGCGCTTCTCGCGGCGGATGCGCAACTGCTCGGGGGTCTGATCGTCGGTTTCCGCGGCGTGCTCACTCACGATGTACCAGGTTAGGCAAGGCGGCGGGCCCGGGCCAATTCGACCGCCCGTCCGCGGTGTGCGCGAGGGCTCAGACGAAGTACTCGTGCCCGTCGGCCACGTGTGCACCGCTGCCGCCGCGGGCGAGGAGCGCCCGGTGGCCACCCACCAGGAAGCGGGCGCCGAGCACTCCGCGCGCCTGCAGATGCCAGGCCAGCCACTCGGCGTCGTAGCCGTCCTCGGTGACCAGCAGCCAGGACGCGTCGACGGTGGCGCGCCGCAGCGCGCCGGGTGCGCCGGGGGTGAGCAGGGTGAGGGCCTCGTCGAGGTCCAGCGCCAGCGCACCGAGCAGTGCGCCGGCATACTGCCGGGCCGTGGCGCTGCGCAGGTCGACGACGGTGGCGCCCGCGTCGACGACGGTGCGGTAGTCGTCGGGCTGCACCGAGAGAGGCACGGCGGCCCCGGCGGCGGGCACCGACGTGACGACGGGTGCGGTGACGGGGGCAGAAACGGGGGTGATGGCGAGAGTCATCGGAAACTCCGGAATGATCGAGCGAGCCTGCGGGCTCGTGGGTCGGGAACGGCGAAGATCAGGGCCGACCGCGTACCGCGGTTCTCAGCCCTGACAACACTCCTGACAGCTCTTGATCACGGCGACCATTCTGCCACGGCGCCCCGGCCGCCGGTAAGGGTTGTGTGCACCGTCGCACAAAACTCCGGCACCGCCCTCCTACGGCCCCTTCGACGGACCCCTTCAGCTCCCTGAGCCCCGTCGATGGGACGACCCGGGCCAGATCCCCACACCGGCAGTCCACCCGACGTTAAGGTGCAGTTCATGTCCGACGACCAGCCGCACCCCGCGCCGACTGCCGGCCCCGCCCGCCCCGACCGCCGCGCCTTCCTGCGTGCCTCGGCACTCGCGGCCGGTCTCGCCGCCGGGACCGGGATAGCCCGCGCCGCAGGACCGGTGCACGCCGAACCGGGCGCTCTGCCGGCCGCACACACCGCCGGCACCACCCTGGCGCAGGCCGCCGCCCCGGGCCGGGCGCGCACGGGCGGCTACCGCAAGCTGACCGCCGGACGCGGCTGGCCGCTGTACGTGCACCAGGAACTCGCTGCCGCGCACCCCTCACGCGAGAACACCCGCATCCCACTGGCGTCGCTGGTCCAGCTCACCGACATCCACATCGCCGACGTGCAGAGCCCCGCGCGCTTCGAGTACGTCCACCCGGTGCAGGCCCCGGCCTATCGCCCGCAGGAGGCCCTCGGCACCCAGGGCGCCGTCGCCCTGGTGAACCGGATCAACGCGCTGCCCGGCGGACCGTTCACCGGCCGCGCCTTCGACGCCGTGGTGAGCACCGGCGACAACACCGACAACCACCAGTACTGCGAGCTCACCTGGTTCATGCGGCTGCTCTCCGGCGGCACCATCACTCCGGACACCGGCGCCAAGGGCCGCTTCGAGGGTGTGCAGGCGCTCGGCTCCACGCAGTACTACCGCCCGGAGCTCGACAGCTGGGACATCTACAAGGACGCCGGCTTCGTGCAGATCCCCGGGCTGCTGCGGGCCGCCATCGCCGCCCACACCAGCCCCGGTCTGCGCACCCCCTGGTACGCGGTCTTCGGCAACCACGACGATTCGATGCTCGGCACCGTTCCGAACGGGGTGCTGGACTGGCTGTACCTCTCGTCGGTGAAGTTCGATCTGCCGGCCACGGATCCGGCGTTCAACCGGATCGCCGCTGCTCTGGCCCGCGACCCCGGACAGCTCGGCGCGCTGCTGACCGGACTCCGGGTGACCGGTCCGACCCTTCCGGCCACCCCGGATCCGCAGCGCCGGCCGATGAACGCCCGCGAGTTCGTGCGCCGGCACTTCGAGCCGTCGGCCACCGGTCCCGGGCCGGTGGGCCACGGTTTCGCCGATCCGGACGGACCCACCTGGTACCGCTTCCAGATCGCGCCCGGAGTGCTGGGCATCGCGATGAACACCACCAACTCGCTGGGCATCGCCGACGGTTCGATGGGCGAGAAGCAGCTGGCGTGGATCGAGCGGCAGCTGCGGGCGCACGCCGATCAGCTGGTGATCGTGTTCAGCCATCACACGTCGACGACGATGACCGCCACACTGCCGAATCCGGAGACGCCCGGTGAGCGCCAGTTCCTGGGTGAGGATCTGGTGACTGCGCTGCACCGGCATCCGAATGTGATCGCCTGGGTCAACGGGCACACCCACAACAATGCGATGATCGCGCACCGCGGCAGCACCCCGAAGCGCAGCTTCTGGGAGATCAACACCGCCAGCCACATCGACTATCCGCAGCTGGCCCGCATCCTCGAAGTGACCGACAACCGCGACGGCACCATCAGCATCTTCACCCCGCTGATCGAGGCCGACGCCGCCTACACCGCCGACGAGGACGACCACTCACCGGCCGGACTCGCCAGCCTCTACCGTGAGCTGGCGTACAACGACATCCACACCGATCCGGAACGGATGGGGAAGCTGTCGGACCGCAATTGCGAACTGCTGCTGGCCAATCCGCTGCACTGACACCGGTGCCGGAGCAGCGCTCGCGCCGTGGCGGCACGGGACGGCTACGCCCGGTCGAAGCCGATTCAGCCGGCGGCCCGGGTACGCACCAGGACGTCGAAGGAGGCGGTCAGCACCGGCTTGCCGTCGCAGGTGAGCTCGATGTCGATGTCGACGCCGGTGCGGCCCAGGGCTTCGGGAACCACCCGGCGCAGCACCGCGGTACCGGTGAGGGTGTCGCCGGGACGGACTGGGCGCAGGAAGAGGGTCTCGCCGACCCGGCGGCCGGCGATCACGCTCCAGCCCTCGTACACCGCCTGCACGGTGAGCCGCTGCATGACCGCGATCGTCTGGACGCCGCTGGCGATGATGCCGCGGTAGGCGCCGGATTCGGCGGCCTGCGGGTCGGTGTGGAAGGCCTGCGGATCCCACTGCTTCGCGAAGTCGATGATCTCGGCCTCGGTCAGGGTGTACTCGCCGAGCCGGTACTCCGCGCCCTCGACCAGGTCCTCGCCGTAGATGGTTGCCATGGTGGTCACTCTACGAGCGCGCGGCCGGCCGTTCGTCGCACGCCCTGGGATGTCCGCTCCGCCCTGCCGAGTACGTTCCGCCCCACCGACTATTCGGCGGGGTGGACCCAGGTCGGTGGGGCGGGGGGCGTCGACGGGAACAGCGGCCGCCACCTCGCCGGCCCCCGTTCCGGAAGCCGCTCAGCGGCGGGGTCTCCGGGTGCGCTCGTACACGCGGCGCAGGCCGTCGAGCGCCAGATGGGGATGGTGCGCGGTGAGGGTGGTGCACTCCTCGTAGATCAGCGGGGCCAGGAAGCCGGTGGCCACGACGGTCACGTCCCGGCCGCCGAAGCCGTCCACCTCGTCGCGGATCCGGCTCACCAGCGCGTCGACCTGTCCGGCGAAGCCGTACAGGATGCCCGACTGCAGCGCCTCGGTGGTGTTCTTGCCGATCACGCTGCGCGGCGGCAGCAGTTCGGTGCGGCGTAGCGTCACCGTGTGATCGCTGAGCGCCTCGACGGCCAGGTTCACGCCCGGCGCGATCGCCCCGCCCAGGTATTCGCCCTTGGCCGACACCGCGTCGACGACGGTCGCGGTACCGAAGGCCACGATGATGCACGGACCGTCCGGATAGTTCTCGTGCGCGGCCAGCGCATTGGCCACCCGGTCGGTGCCGACCTCTTTCGGATTGTCCACCAGCAGCGGGATCCCGGTCCGCACACCGGGTTCGAGCAGTACGTGGGCGCCGTCGCCGAAGTAGCGCGGCAGCATCACCCGCATCTCACGCAACAGCGAGGGCACGGTGGACAGTCCGGCGACGGCGGTCACCCGCTCGATGTCGGCGCCGAGCAGACCGCGCAGCTGCAGGGCGAACTCGTCGGCGGTCAGATGCGGCTCGGTGTGGATCCGCCAGTCCCGCACCAGCGATGCGTGATCACCCGAGCCGGCGAACACCCCGATGTGGATGTTCGTGTTGCCGACCGAGATCGCGAGCAGCATCAGAGCGTCGCGTCGGCCAGCTGCCGCGGGTCCTTGAGGCCGGAACCGGCCGGCACGTCGGCGGGATCGTCGGTGAGGGTCACCTGGCGGTTGGCCTCGTCGACGAAGACCACCTTGGGCGAATACTCGCGCACCTCGTCCTCGCTGAGGATGCCGTAGGCGATGATGATCACCAGGTCGCCCGGCTTGACCAGATGCGCTGCCGCACCGTTGATGCCGATCACGCCGGAGCCGCGCTCACCGGCGATCACGTAGGTCTCCAGGCGGTTGCCGTTGTCGATGTCGACGATGCAGACCTGCTCGCCCTCGAGCAGTCCGGCGGCGTCGAGCAGGTCGGCGTCGATCGTGACCGAGCCGACGTAGTGCAGGTCGGCCTGGGTCACCGTGGCGCGATGGATCTTGGCGGTCATCATGGTGCGGAACACGTCGTTCATCCCTCTTCTTGTTCGGGTCGGGTACCGATGTAGACACCCACGTTGTCGATCAGTCGGGTGGAGCCGAGACGGGCGGCCAGCAGCAGCCGGCCGTCGCCCTCCTCGGGCGGGTCGCCGAGTCCGCGGTCACGCAGTTCCAGATAGTCCACCTCGATCTCCGGGGCGGTATCCAGCACCGCGCGGGCGGCGGCGAGAATCGCATCGCGGCCACCCGTGGCCGCATGCGAGCCGGCCACCAGGGCAGCCGACAGGATGGTCGCCAGCTCACGCTGAGCGGGCGAGAGATAACGGTTCCGCGAGGACAGGGCCAGGCCGTCGGCCTCGCGCACGGTGGGAACCCCGATGATCTCCACGTCCATGTTCAGATCGTGGACCATCTGGTTGATCAGCACCAGCTGCTGGTAGTCCTTCTCCCCGAAGTACGCGGCGTGCGGTGCCGCGATGTTCAGGAGCTTGGCCACCACGGTCAGCATGCCGGCGAAGTGGGTCGGCCGCGACGCGGCCTCGAGAATCGTGCCGGCCGGTCCCGGATGGACGGTGGTGCGCGGGCCGGACGGATACATGCCGGCGACGGTCGGGGCGAAGACCAGTTCCACGCCGAGCGGCTCGAGCAGTTTCAGGTCGGCGTCGAAGGTGCGCGGGTAGGCGTCCAGATCCTCACCGGCGCCGAACTGCAGCGGGTTGACGAAGATGGAGACGATCACCACGGTGTTGCCGCGTTCGCGGGCCGTCCGCACCAGCTCCAGGTGCCCCTCGTGCAGGGCCCCCATGGTCGGCACCAGCGCGACCCGCTTGCCGGTGCCGCGCAGCGCCCGGCTCACCCGATGCAGCTCCGCCGGATCGCGGTGCACGGTCAGCTGTCCCGGCACGTACGGCCGGTCGTCGGTCTCGGTCGCGCTCACGCGCTCACCTCCAGGACGTCGGTCACCGCGCCAGGTGCGCCGGATTGGGCTGCGGCGCGGGCGGCGAGAGTGCGGTATCCGCCGACGATGCCCGGATCGGGCAGCGCGGCAAGAGCTTCCAGGTGTCCGGCGACGGCGGCCGCGTCGCCGCGGGCGACCGGACCGGTGAGCGCGGACGGCCCCATCGCGAGCACGTTCTCCAGGCTCGCCCGGGCCAGCGGGGCCAGCAGTTCGGCGGCCAGACCCGCCGGAGCGGACGACGCGGGGGCCGCGTCCACGGTGGCGGTGGTGTCGATGGCGGCCTCGAGGGCGGTGACGGCGTCGGTGATCAGCGCGATCAGATTGTTCGCGCCGTGCGCGAGGGCCGCGTGGTACAGGGTGCGCCGGTCTTCGGCGATGCGCACCGGCGTGCCGCCGAGTTCGAGCACCAGGGCGGCGGCGACCGCGTCGCCCACCTCGTCGGCGCTGGTGATCCCGAAGCAGCTCGACGCCAGCCGGACGGTGTCCTCGCCGGAGCCGACGAAGGTCATCGCCGGGTGGACGGCCAGGGGAAGTGCGCCGGCGCGGGTGACCGGTTCGAGGACGGACACCCCGTGCGCACCAGCGGTGTGCAGGACGATCTGCCCCGGCCGGACGGTGGCGGCGACGGTCTGCGCGACGCCGGCCAGCTCGGTGTCCGGGACGGCCAGGACGAGCAGGTCACTGCGGGCGGTGACGGTGGGGATGTCGGCGAGCGAGGCGCTCGGCAGGCGGCGCGCTGCGCGCTCGCGGGAGGCGGCGGACCGGGCATGCACGGCGATCACTGGATGGCCCGCGGCGGCGAGTGCCTCGCCCAGCGCGGTGCCGACGCGGCCGGCCGAGATGACCCCGACCTGCAGGCGTGGCGGTGTGATCGGTGCGGTCACCGTCGTCCTCCATGTTCAGTTCCAGTCCTGGCCGCTGATCGGGCCGGGTACCAGACGTTCCACCCGACAACGATAGGCGCACCGCCGGGGAGGCGCCACGGGGTGTGACCCTCCTCACCGCGGCTCATCGGCAGGGGTCCGGCCGGCCGAGGCTGCCCGGCACGTACCGGTTCCAGCTGTCGTCGTCGAGCGGTGCGGTGCTGCCGCAGATCCGGTCCCGGGCGTAGTCCGGATTCAGCGGGTTCACGATCAGCGAACCGTAGTCGCCGCCGGTGATCACCACCGAGCCGTCGGCGACGGTGTCGGCGTACCAGCGCCCGGCACCGGCCACGCCGATCGCCGCGCCGATCGGGCCGATGTGCGCCGGATCGCTGGAATTCCACACCAGCAGGCTCTGGCCGTCCCCCGCCGAGACCAGCCGGCGGCCGTCGTCGGCGAAGGTGAGGGTGCGCACCGTGCTGCCGCGCTCGTGCCGGTACACCCCGATCGGACGCAGCTCGCCGCTCTCGATGGACCACAGCCGCAGTTCGCCGTCGTCCCCGCCGGAGGCCACCGTCCGCCCGTCCTGGCTGACGGCGATGGTGTTGACGGTGCCCGCGTGCCGCTCACCGGAGACGGCCAGGCGCTGCGGGTGGTCCGGGTCGCGGACGTTCCACACCGCCAGCCGCCCGTTGGCGCCGCCGGTGACCACCGTCGTCCCGTCAGGACTCCACGCGGCGGCGGTGCACCAGTGCCCCCGGTCGTGCACCATCGCCGGGCCGCGTGCGCGAACGCTGCCGTCGTCGGCCACCGACCACAGCCGCACCTCGTCGTCGCGCCCGGAAGTGAGCAGCAGCCGGCCGGTCGGCGCGAACAGTGCGCGGTGCTGGTCGAGGGCGCTCACCCGCACCGTCTCGGGCGCCGCGAAACGTCCGTCGGCGGCGACCGCACGGATCTCCACGGTGCCCGCGCCGGTGGCCGCGGCGGCCAACTGCTCGTCCGCCGACAGCGAGACCTGCTCGATGCGGGCCCGGCCGGCGCTGCGGGTCTGATCCAGTGACTGCGGGGTGTCGGCCCGCCGCATGTCCCACAGGCTCAGGCTGCCGTCGGAGCTGCCGGTGAGCATCCGGTCGCCGACCACGGCCGGGGCGATCACCCGGCCGGAATGGCCCTCGAGCACCGTCGGCGGCGGCGACCAGCGGCGGATCACCCCGTCGGCGCCGGCGGTGACCACCCCGCGCCCGTCCGGGGTGAACGCCGCCGAGAACAGCGAGCTCGCCGCCCCCTGCAGGGTGGGGCCCACCTGGACGACGGTCGCCGGATCCACCACGCTCCACAGCCGGGCGGTGCCGTCCACCGAGGCGCTGATCAGCCGGCGGCCGTCGGCGCTGAACTCCACCGACCACACCGGGCCGGTGTGCCGGGTCAGCGGCAGCCCCACCGGGTGCGGCTCGGCAGGCGCGGAGACGTCCCACAGCCGGACCGTCGAGTCGTCGGAGCCGGTGGCCAGCAGCCGGCCGTCCGGGCTGAAGGCCACCGCGTGCACCAGGTCGGTGTGCCCGCTGATCACGCCGACCTGCCGGTAGTCCCCGGCCGAGAAGAGCCGGGCGGTGCTGTCGGAGGCGCCCGAGGCGATCAGCCGGCCGTCGGGACTCCAGTCGACGGCCCGGACGTCACCGGTGTGCCCGGTCAGAACGGCCAGCTGCCGTCCGGTGGCCGTATCCCACACCCGGACCGTCCGGTCCATGCCGGCGGTGGCCAGCCGGCGCCCGTCCGGACTCCACGCCGAGAAGACCACCCGCCCCTCGTGCCCGCGGAGCAGCCGGGGACGCGCCCCGGGCTCGAGCCGGTCCCAGATGCCGACGGTGCCGTCGTCGCTGGTCGAAGCCAGCCTGCTGCCGTCCGGCGACCAGTGGACGCTGGTCACGAAGCTCTGGTGTCCGGGCAGCACCAGCGGATCGGTTTCGCCGCGGCGCGGCGGGTTCAGCGGCCAGATCCGCAGGGCGCCGTCGGAGCCGGCGGCGGCCACCCGGCGCCCGCCGGAGTCGACGTCGATGCTGTAGACCGCTCCGGAGGCGCGGCCGAGGGGCGCGGCCAGCGGCAGGTTCTCGGCCACCACCAGCCGGGACCGGTTCTCGTCGGACGGGTCCAGGTGGGCGGCGAGCAGCGCCAGCCGGGCCGAGACGGTCGGTGAACTGAGCTGCAGCC
>NZ_JBJURU010000012.1:84763-105438 GCF_046098115.1 Gordonia sp. VNK21
GCCCACCTGGACGACGGTCGCCGGATCCACCACGCTCCACAGCCGGGCGGTGCCGTCCCCCGAGGCGCTGATCAGCCGGCGGCCGTCGGCGCTGAACTCCACCGACCACACCGGGCCGGTGTGCCGGGTCAGCGGCAGCCCCACCGGGTGCGGCTCGGCAGGCGCGGAGACGTCCCACAGCCGGACCGTCGAGTCGTCGGAGCCGGTGGCCAGCAGCCGGCCGTCCGGGCTGAAGGCCACCGCGTGCACCAGGTCGGTGTGCCCGCTGATCACGCCGACCTGCCGGTAGTCCCCGGCCGAGAAGAGCCGGGCGGTGCTGTCGGAGGCGCCCGAGGCGATCAGCCGGCCGTCGGGACTCCAGTCGACGGCCCGGACGTCACCGGTGTGCCCGGTCAGAACGGCCAGCTGCCGTCCGGTGGCCGTATCCCACACCCGGACCGTCCGGTCCATGCCGGCGGTGGCCAGCCGGCGCCCGTCCGGACTCCACGCCGAGAAGACCACCCGCCCCTCGTGCCCGCGGAGCAGCCGGGGACGCGCCCCGGGCTCGAGCCGGTCCCAGATGCCGACGGTGCCGTCGTCGCTGGTCGAAGCCAGCCTGCTGCCGTCCGGCGACCAGTGGACGCTGGTCACGAAGCTCTGGTGTCCGGGCAGCACCAGCGGATCGGTTTCGCCGCGGCGCGGCGGGTTCAGCGGCCAGATCCGCAGGGCGCCGTCGGAGCCGGCGGCGGCCACCCGGCGCCCGCCGGAGTCGACGTCGATGCTGTAGACCGCTCCGGAGGCGCGGCCGAGGGGCGCGGCCAGCGGCAGGTTCTCGGCCACCACCAGCCGGGACCGGTTCTCGTCGGACGGGTCCAGGTGGGCGGCGAGCAGCGCCAGCCGGGCCGAGACGGTCGGTGAACTGAGCTGCAGCCGGTCGGATTCGGCGCCGAGCCGACCCAGTTCGGCCGAGCGCTGCTCGTTCTGCGCGCGCGAGCGGGCCTGGTAGGCGGCCAGGCTCAGCAGCAGGGCGACCACGGTGATCGCGGCCAGGGCGATCACGGCCGCCGAGCGCAGCCGGGAACTCCGCCGGGCGGTCGCCTCGCCGGCCACGACGAATTCGGCGGCCAGGTCGGAGACCTCCCCGGCAGACGCCGCCCGCTCGGCCAGGGTGAGCCGGCTGCCGCGGAGCAGCAGGCTCGGGTCGCGACCGGCCGCCGACCACTCCTCGGCGGCGGCCTCGAGCCGCTGCGCCTCGAGCAGTCCGGCGCGGTCGTCGTCCACCCAGCTTCGCAGCCGGGTCCACGCCCCGATCAGCACCTCGTGAGTCAGGCCCACCCGGTCGTCGGCATCGACGGTGACCAGCCGGGCCGTCTGCAGCGCGTCGAGGACGGCGCCGCGGTCGGCCCGGGTCTGCGCCTCGCCGGCGAGCAGCTCCTCCCGGGGCCGCGCCACCCGCGCGTCACGGGTCCGGTCCCCGAGGTGCACCAGCCGCAACAGCATCCGCCGGCCGACGGTCTGCTGCTGTGGCGTGAGCTGCAACCACACCTGTTCGGCGGTGTCGTTGAGGGCACCGCGGACTCCGCCCGCCGCGTCGTAGGCGGCCACGGTGAGCTGGTTGCCGTTGCGGTGCTCCCACAGGGTCGCGAGGGCGTGGCTGAGCAGGGGCAGCGCACCGGCGTCGTAGTCGCCGGAGCCCGGTCCGGCGAGTTCGGCGACGAGCCGTTCGGTCAGGCCCGATTCGAATTTCACGCCGACGGCCGCCGCCGGCCCGGTGATCGCCTCGGTGAGCTCGGTGCGGGACATCGCCCCGAGCATGTGCGAGGCCCGGTTCAGGGAACCGAGCAGTTGCGGATACGACAGCCAGTCGCCGACGAAGTCGGCGCGCAGGCCGATCAGCGCGACCACCGGGACCGGACCGTCGCCGGCGGTCACCGCGCCGAGCCGGGTGAGGAACCGTTCGGCCTGCTGCGAATCGGCGACGGTGGCGACCTCTTCGGCCTGATCGACGATCAGTACCAGCGCAGTCGCGGCGCCGCCGTCCTCGGCCAGGATCCGGTCGAGCTGCGCGCCGGGGTCCTCGCCGGGTTCCATCGTCGCCACGGTCAGTCCTCGGGCGAGGAGTCTGGGGGTGACCCCGGCGGCGAGCAGCGAGGACTTCCCCGACCCCGAGACGCCGACCACCGAGACCATGCCGCCGCCGCGGCGGACCGCGGCGAAGACCAGTCCGGCCACTTCGGCGACATCGGCGCCGCGGCCGAAGTAGTGGTCGGCGTCGGCCAGCCGGTACGGCGCCAGCCCCGGATACGGGCAGTCGATGTGGGCGGAGGCCTCGGTGTGGGCCTGCTCCTGTGCCTGCCGCCAGAGCGACTGCCAGCTGCTGAGCCGGGTCGGCAGATCCCCCACGGCATCGCGTTTGGCGGCCCGGTCGAGCAGTTCGATGATGACCAGCCGCAGCGGACCGTCGAAGTCCCGCGGGAGGTGTTTCCCCGAACGCCAGTCGCTGAGCCGGGAGATCATGCTGCCGCGGACGGTGACGCCGGCGTCCCGGGAGCGGGCGATGACGGCGTCGGAGACCGACTTGAGCGTCGGATCACCGGCGGCCGAGAACAGCCTCCGCAACTCCCCCGAGAAGTTCGTCATCGCTCCGTCCGACCCACACGACACGAGGGCCGCCCGACTGGGCGGCCCGGCTCTCGCCGAATGTACTGGGAATCGGCTGTGTGCGATACGGGTGACCGGGCTTCCTGCGACGAGAATCACCGCGGCGGACGGCCGCCCCGCGCCCGACGGCCAAGCCGAAAAACTTTGGCGACCTGACCGACACAGGAGGTCGGTCAGGTCGCCAAAGTTTTCGCGCTGCGACCCTGCGGCGGATCAGCCGCAGGGTCGCGAGCGGTGTGTCGGGGCGCCCCACCCCCGACGAACGGGGCGCCCCAGGCTCGGCCCGGTCAGATCCGGGCGGTGTTCCCGTAGGAGGAGTAGACGTAGACACCGGACTCGGTGGTCACGGTGATCTGGGCGAACGGCCGCACCGACACCGGACCGATCGCGCCGGTCACCTCCATCTCGATACCGGAGAGCACCACATCGGCGACCGGCTTGGTGAGGGCGAACTTCGCGAGGCTGACCTTTTCGATCTTGCCGGCGGCCACCTCGAACTGGATGTCCGAGGCCGGGATGACGGTGGACGATGCACCGAGGTCGACGCCCGCGTCACCGATGGAGATCCCGGTCGCGTCCGCGCCCGGCTTGAGGCCGAGCTTGACTCCGCCGGTCAGGCTCAGGTCCGGGGTGTGCGTGGTGATGGTGGCCTTGCCCGGGGCGCTGACCGGGTAGCCCACCTTGTAGCCGACCTCGACGGTGGCCTTGACCTTCTTACCGTCGACGCCCTTCAGCGCGGCGTGCACGTTGGAGGAGAGACGGGCCTGCGCCGAGAGCGGCGAGGAGTCCAGCGGGGCGATCTTCTGCACGCTCAGCTTGCTCGCGGTGAGATCGATGGTGAGCCCCTCGCGAGTGGAGTGCGTCTCCGCGCCGGCCGGCCCGGCCAGCAGCGAGGCGGCCGCCAGTACGGCCGCGATCAGGAGCACCCCCAGGGTGCGGATTCGAGTGGTCACAGCAAGTCTCCCCGACTAGTCACATTCACATGGTCTTCGTGTGGTCCGGCACCGGTTCGGCGCCGCCACGAAGCAGCCTAGGAAGGCCACGACCCCACACTCCAGAGCACACCCCCGGAAAGGCCCTGTCCGGGCACGTCAGAGGGCATTTCGGGTTTTCCGAATCGGAATTTCCGGATCGCTGCGACCAGGGGAAACACCGGCCGAGTGACCGGGGACACACCGGCTTCCGCCGGCCTCGCGGGGGCGGTTCGGCCCGCCGCCCGGTGCGCCGCCACCGGCCGCCGGACTCGTGGCGGGGCGGTCGGGAGGGAGACGCCGTGAGGACGTCTGGTGCACAGGCGCGCCACCGTCGCCGGGGTGAGACGCAGGCGGTGGGGCGGACGCTGTGGGGCGGTAGGACGGACGCTGTGGGGCGGGCGGGTTAGTCGCGGCGGCGGCGACCGCCGCCACCGGAGGTGCCGCCGGCGGCACGGAGCTGACTCAGCAGCTCCGAGGCGGGCCGGCCGACAGCATGCGCACCGTCGTCGTCGCCGTCCGCACGGGCCCGGCGCGAACGCGCGGGCGCCTCGTCGGCGGGACGGTCGCCCGGCTGCTCCTCCACGACGGGCACCTCGTCGACGGCGGGCGGCTGGTAGGCCGCGGCGTCGTAGGTGGCCGGCTGCTGCTGGTAGCCGCTGTAGTCGACGGCGCCGTACTCCACCGAGCTGAACTCGGCGCTGGGGTACTCGCCGCCGTACGTCGGGCCGTCGTCGACCTGATGGATCACCGTCGTCTCGTCGACGTCCTCGACCTCGGCCTCGGCTTCGTAGACGGCCGGCTGCTCGTACTCGGCGCTGTACTCCACCGGCGGCTCGGGCGCTTCGGCCGGCGCGTATCCGGCGGCCGGCTCCTCGACCGGATACCCGGCGTCGTCACTGGTCTCCTCGGTGACCACCGGAATGATCTCGGTGAGTTCACTCTCGCTGCTCTGCGCGATGGCCTCGGCGGCCGTCGGCTGATGCCGGCCGGCATCGCCGGGCGCCGCGGTGGAGGCGAAGTCGCGGTCGGCGGCCACCCGGTCGTCCCCCGAGCGCACGTAACCGGCGCCGGACAGTCCCGATCCGAGTTCACGCCGACGTTCCGGCCGCAGCGCCAGCGGCACCTCCGGCAGCGGGTTGCCCAGCACCTGCTCCAGGCTGGCCCGCAGAGCCAGCACCTGCGCCTTGAGCGCCTCGAACTCCTCGTTCTGCTCGTCGCGGATCTCGGCGCGGATCTGCCCTTCCACATCGGCCTCGTACTGGCGGCGCGCGGCGATCTCCCGCTCGAGCTGCAGCTCGTAGACCAGCCGCAGGTCCTGCCCGCGTTTGGTGGCCACGTCGGCCTGCCGGCGGTACCGGGTCATCAGGATCACCGCGATCACCGCCGCCCACAGCGCGGCGATCACGGCCACCGACGCCCAGGCGGACAGATCGTCGATCGCCACCATCACCACGCTGGCGATCAGGGCGAGCACGATCAGCAGACCGATCAGCCACTGCGCCCCGTTACGCATCGAACGGTCAGCGGCCTGCGCGCGGTTTTCCGTGCTGGTCATACAGGTCAACTTACCTGCCGGACGGGTACGCCCCGGACAGCCCCCTGCGGAGAGTCGCTGATCAGGCGGGTTCGGCGGTGGTGTCGCCGGTCTCCGGCGGCGGCTCGTCCGGTGCCCGGCAGCAGTGCTCGAGCCACAGTGCCGCAGCGGCCAGCAGCAGTCCGCCGACCAGGCCGACGACGGCGGCGGGCCGGTCGGCGACGGCCGCGTCGAGTTCGCGGCGACTGAGCAGGAAGACCAGGATCCCGGTCCATCCGCCCAGGGCGAGCGCGCCGAGGATGGCGGATGCCTTGGCCAGGGCCACCGTCCGGGCCACCGTGATCGGGTGCAGCCGTCCCGCACCCACCCCGATCTTCTTCTCGGCCACCCGGCGCCGCACCAGCACGCCGATCACCACCTCGATCAGGGCCAGCACGTACAGGGTGACGCCGGCGGGCCAGGGCAGCGACGGGAAGGCGCCGTAGTTGTAGCGGACCAGGATCCAGAAGACCAGGCCGGCCACCACCGCCACGGCCAGCAGGTCCCGGACCCGGGTGGGCCCGAGCTTGTGGTCGTCATCGTCGCCGGGCTGCGGCGAGCGCGTGGGCGTGGTCATCGTCGACCACCGTCGGCAGGCAGATCCGCGAGCGGTCCGGCGGCCCGCACCCCGGCCCGTTCCGCCGGGTCGAGGTGCTCGATCAGTTCCCGGACCGGCCGCACCCCGGCGGGCGTCCACAGCGCCGCGTCCGGGTCGGCGTCGAGCCACGGCACCAGCACGAAGGCCCGCTCGGCGGCCTGCGGATGCGGCAGGGTCAGTTCCGGGTCGTCCGAGCGCACGGCGGTCGGCCCGCAGCGGACGTCGACGACGTCCACGTCCAGGGTCCGCGGACCCCAGCGCACCTCACGCACCCGGTCGGCGGCCTGCTCACAGGACCGGCAGAAATCGAGCCAGTCCCGCGGGCTCCGGTCGGCCTCGGCGATGATCGTGATGTTGGCGAAGTCGTCCTGCTCCACGCCGCCCCAGGGCGCGGTGAGATAGACCTGCGAGACCGCGATCGTCTCGGCGCCGAGCGCGTCGAGCACGCTGCGCAGGTGGGCGGTCCGGTCTCCGATGTTGGAGCCGGCCGAGAGGACGGCGCGGCTTCGGGTCATCGCCGCGGACCGGCCGATGGGGTGCGCACCGATCTCCGGGTGACCACGGCGACGTCGTCGAAGGCCAGCGGTATGGGTGCCGACGGCTTGTGCACGGTCACCTCGCAGGCGGCGATGCGCGGATCGCCCATGATCTCGTCGGCGAGCTCCGCGCCGACCGTCTCGATGAGATTCCGCGGCGTGCCGGCGACGATGTCGTGGGCGCGCTGCGCGAGAGCGCCGTAGTCGACGGTGTCGGCGAGGTCGTCGCTGACCGCGGCCGGCCGCAGATCCAGCCACAGGGTGATGTCGATGAGGAAGTCCTGGCCGTCACGGCGCTCGTGGTCGAAGACGCCGTGGTTCCCGCGGACGCGCAGTCCGCGCAGTTCGATCCGGTCAGCCATCGCTGTCTGCTCCTTGTCTTCCGGGGCCGTCCCCGGCTGCGGCGCCGCGGTCCGCGCGGCCGGCGCGCCAGGCGTGAGCCACCCGGACCGCATCGCGATTGGCCGCCACATCGTGCACCCGCACCCCCCAGGCACCGTCGGCGGCGGCCAGCGCCGAGATCGCGGCGGTGGCCACCTCGCGGCCGGCCGGCGGGCGATCGCCGTCGCCGTCGGCCAGCAGCGAGCCGAGAAAGCGTTTGCGGGAGGCCCCGACGAGGACCGGGAAACCCAGCCCCACCAGGGTGGGCAGGGCGCGCAGCAGCGCCCAGTTGTGGTCGGCGGTCTTGGCGAAGCCCAGCCCGGGGTCCAGTATCAGCCGGTCGGGGTCGACGCCGGCGGTCACCGCCGCATCCACCTGGGCGAGGAGTTCGCCGGAGACCTCGGCCACCACGTCCCGGTACCCGACCGCCTCATGGGTGCGGTGGGTGAAGTGCCGTTCCAGGTCGGCATGGGCGGACGACGGCCGCCAGTGCATGAGGATCCACGGCAGCCCGGTCTCGGCCACGAGGGGCGCCATCGCGGGATCGGCGCGGCCGCCGGAGACGTCGTTGACGATCTGCGCGCCGGCCTCGAGCGCCACCCGTGCCACCGCGGCCCGCATGGTGTCGACGGAGACCCTGATGCCCGCTTCGGCGAGCGCGGCGACCACCGGGCGCACCCGATCGGCCTCGACCTGCGCGTCCACCCGCTGGGCACCGGGCCGCGTGGATTCGCCGCCGACGTCGACGATGTCGGCCCCGGCGGCGGCCAGCGCCAGCCCGTGCTCGATGGCGGCGTCGACGTCGAGGTAGCGCCCGCCGTCGGAGAACGAATCCGCGGTCACGTTGAGCACCCCCATGACCAGGGTGCGGTCGTCCTCCTGTGGGCGCGGGGACATCAGCGGGTGATCAGGTCGAGTGCTTCGCCGCGGGAGACCGCGCTGGTCTGGAAGATGCCGCGCACCGCCGAGGTAGTGGTGGAGGCACCGGGCTTGCGGATGCCGCGCATGGCCATGCACAGATGCTCGGCCTCGATCACCACGATCACCCCGCGCGGATCGAGCCGGCGCACCAGTGCGTCGGCGATCTGGCTGGTGAGCCGTTCCTGCACCTGGGGACGTTTGGCGTAGAGGTCCACCAGCCGGGCGATCTTGGACAGCCCGGTCACCTGACCGCTGGCGCCGGGGATGTAGCCGACGTGCGCCACCCCGTGGAAGGCGACCAGATGGTGCTCGCAGGTCGAGTACATCGGAATGTCCTTGACCAGCACCAGTTCCCGGTGGTCTTCGTCGAAGACGGTGGCGAGCACCTCGTCGGGATCGGTGTAGAGCCCGCCGAACATCTCCTGGTAGGCGCGCGCCACCCGTTCCGGGGTGCGCCGCAGCCCCTCCCTGTCGGGGTCCTCGCCCACGGCCAGCAGCAGCTCGCGGACTGCGGCCCGGGCCCGCTCCAGATCGAAGACACGGCCGTCGGCCGTGGTGAGCGGCTCGTCGTCACTCATGGTGCGAAGGCTCCTTTGTCGAGTGGGGACCTGTCGAGTGGGACCGGCGTCGCCGCGGGAGTGCGGCCGCGGATCGCCGGGTGACGGTGCGCAGCGCCCGCGGCGGGCGCTGCGCTGCCGCCCGGGCTAGGTGCGCGGATCCTCCGGCGGGGGCCAGCCCGGTGCCCGCCAGTCGCGCGGGGCGCCGTAGTCGGGCCAGGTGCCGCCGGGCGGACCGGACTGGGAGGGACCCGACGGCGGGCGGCCGGGCTGCCCCGGGTAGCCGCTGCCGGGCTGCGGGTTCTGCCCGTTGCCGTTCTGCCCAGCGCCGTTCTGTCCTGGGCCGTTCTGCCCGTTGCCGTTCTGTCCTGGGCCGTTCTGTCCTGGGCCGTTCTGCCCAGCACCGTTGTGACCCGTGCCGTTGTGGCCGTTGCCGTTCTGGCCGGGCTGGTCCGGGTACTGACCGGGCTGGTAGCGCCCGTTCTGGTCCGGGGCGGCCGGCGGGTAGCCGGGGGCACCGGAGTGCTGACCGGCCGGACCCGGCTGCCCGTAGCCGCCGTAGGGCTGCGGCGCCGGCTGTCCGGGCGCGCCGTAGACCGGCTGTCCACCCTGCGGCGCGGACGGGAAACCGCCGGTCGACGGTGCGGCGACGGGTTCGGGTTGCACCGGGGGCCAGGGTTCGCCGCGTTCGGCGGCCCGCTCGGCCGGGGTCTTGATGGGCGGGATGTCGCTCGGGGTGCGGACCCCGAAATCGTCGAACTCGGTCATCCGTTCCCGCTTGGGCACATCGCCGAGGATCTCGACGAGGTCCTTGCGGACCAGAGTCTCCTTCTCCAGCAGGGCCCCGGCGAGTGCGTCGAGTTTGTCGCGGTTGGCGTTGAGCACCGCCCAGGCCTCGGTATGCGAGGCCTCGATCAGCCGGCGCACCTCCTCGTCGATCTCCGAGGCCACTCCGGCGGAGTAGTCCACCTGATTGCCCATGCTGCGGCCGACGAACGGGTCGGCCCCCTCCTGGCCGTAGCGGACGGCGCCGAGCCGGGCGCTCATGCCGTATTCGGTGACCATGGCGCGGGCGATCTTGGTGGCCTGGTCGATGTCGGAGCTGGCGCCGGTGGTCGGCTCGTGGAAGACGAGTTCCTCGGCGGCGCGGCCGCCCATCGCCATCACCAGCCGGGCGATCATCTCCGAGCGGGTCATCAGCTCCTTGTCGTTCTCCGGAACGGCGAGGGCGTGACCGCCGGTGCGGCCGCGGGCCAGGATGGTGACCTTGTAGATCGGGTCCAGGTCGGGCATCGCCCACGCCGCGAGGGTGTGACCGCTCTCGTGGTAGGCGACGATCTTCTTCTCGTGCTCGCTGATGATGCGGCTCTTGCGGCGCGGGCCGCCGATCACCCGGTCGACGGCCTCCTCGAGCGCCTCGCCGGTGATGACGGTCTTGTTCTCGCGGGCGGTGAGCAGCGCGGCCTCGTTGATCACGTTGGCCAGGTCGGCGCCGGACATGCCGGGGGTCCGCTTGGCGAGTCCGTCGAGGTCGGCGTCCGGGGCGATCGGCTTGCCCTTGGCGTGCACCGCCAGGATGGCCCGGCGGCCGGCGATGTCCGGGTTGCCCACCGGGATCTGCCGGTCGAAGCGGCCCGGGCGCAGCAGCGCCGGGTCCAGGATGTCGGGCCGGTTGGTGGCGGCCATGACGATCACGCCGGAGCGGTCGCCGAAGCCGTCCATCTCCACCAGCAGCTGGTTGAGGGTCTGCTCACGCTCGTCGTGACCGCCGCCCAGGCCGGCGCCGCGCTGGCGGCCGACGGCGTCGATCTCGTCGACGAAGATGATGCACGGACTGTTGGCCTTGGCCTGCTCGAACATGTCGCGCACGCGGGAGGCGCCGACACCGACGAACATCTCGACGAAGTCCGAGCCGGAGATGGTGAAGAACGGCACCCCGGCCTCACCGGCCACCGCCCGCGCGAGCAGCGTCTTACCGGTGCCGGGCGGGCCGTAGAGCAGCACACCCTTGGGGATCTTGGCGCCGAGCGCCTGGTAGCGGGCCGGGTTCTGCAGGAAGTCCCGGATCTCGTCGAGTTCCTCGACCGCCTCGTCCGCGCCGGCGACGTCGGCGAAGGTGGTCTTGGGCATGTCCTTGGACAGCTGCTTGGCCTTGGACTTGCCGAAGCCCATCACGCCGCCGCGGCCGCCGCCCTGCATCCGGCTCATCACGAAGAAGAACAGGCCGAACAGGATGATCATCGGCAGTACGAAGATCAGGATCGACTGCCAGATGCCGCCCTCTTTGGTGACATTGGTCTGGTACGGCGCACCGGTCTTGGTGACCGACTGGAAGACCCGCGAGGAGACCCCCGACGGGTACTGCGACTGGATCTTGGTGACGTCCTTGCCGTCGACCTTGATCGGATCCTTGAGGGTGATCCGCAGTCGCTGTTCCCGATCGTCGATCTGAACGAACTCGGTGTTCTTCACGTTCAGCTGGGTCATCGCGATGGACGTGTCCACGCCGGTGTAGTCGCGATCGCCGGAGCGGAGCATGCTCCAGCCCCAGAGGGCGAACAGGATCACGGCCACGATGGCCAGATTCCGGAAGAGCTTCTTTCGGTTCATGCGTTCACGCGCGGGCCGGTCCGGTGCGCGGCTGGTTGCCGGGCGCCGTCGGCCCATTGTCCTTCCCGTGATACTCGATATACGAGGCTACCTGCCCGCGCGCAGCGGGAACGACTCCGTTCCCCCACGGCGTAACCGGTGCGGCCCGATCGAGTCAGCTGCTGTAGACGTCCGGGTGCAGCCGGCCGATGTACGGCAGGTCGCGGTACCGCTCCGCATAATCGAGTCCGTAGCCGACGACGAACTCGTTCTCGATGTCGAAGCCCACGTCGGCCACCTCGATCGGCAGCTGTGCGGCTTTGGGCTTGCGCAGCAGGGTGACCACGTCCAGCGAGCGCGGGGATCGGGTCGCGAGGTTCTTCATCAGCCAGGTCAGCGTCAGACCGGAGTCGATGATGTCCTCGACGATCAGCACGTCCCGGCCGGCGATGTCGCGGTCGAGGTCCTTGAGGATGCGCACCACGCCGGACGAGGAGGTGGACGAGCCGTAGCTCGAGACCGCCATGAACTCGAGCTGTGCGGGGATCGGCAGCGCCCGCGCGAAGTCGGTCATGAACATGATCGCGCCTTTGAGCACACCGATCAGCACCAGATCGTCGGGAGCGTCCTTGTACCGTTCACCGGCGGCCGCCGCCATCTCCGCGGTCCGCCGCCGAATCTGCTCGTCCGTGATCAGGACGGTCTCGATGTCCTGCGAATACCCCTGCGCCACCCGAACAGCTTGTCACACCCGTGGACCGGCTGACGACGATGCCCGGCGCAGCCGTGGCGCGGCCGCCGCACGAGCCGGCGGGCCGCGACCGCGCCGCCGCCGTTGATGTGCCGCCTGAACTGCAGCGACGACGACGCCGGGCGCCTGTGACGGCCGTGCCGGCACTCATCCGCGGGGAGTGCCGCGCGGCTCCCGGCAGACGGTCACCACCGACGACCGGCGCGTCACCACCAGGCGGGCTTCGGAGTCGCCGCCGATCGCCACCGGCCCCTGCCCGTGCCAGTGCGTGATCAGCGCATCGACCTGCTCGACGGTCCGGGCTCCCGCGCCGTCGCCGCCGCGTTCGGCGATCCAGGCCCGCAGTGCCCGGGTGCGCAGGGCCGTCGGCGCCTCCTGCAGCGCGGTCACCCGCAGGCCGTCGCCGTCGCGCGCCCGTTCCAGAAGGGACTCGGCGAGCTCGTCGAGCGCGTGGGCGTCGTGCTGCAGCAGCCCGGCGGTGCGGGCCAGTGCGGCCGCCACCCCGCCGCCGAGCACCTCCTCGAGCAGCGGCAGCACCTCGGTGCGCACCCGCACCCGGGTGTAGCGCGGGTCGAGGTTGTGCGGGTCGTCCCAGACGGTCAGGCCCCAGCCTGCGCAGGCCGCACGGGTATCCGCCCGGCGCACGCCCAGCAGCGGCCTCGCCCACGGGGCGCGCCACGGACTCATCCCGGCCAGCGAACGCGCCCCCGAGCCGCGGCCCAGGCCCAGCAGCACCGTCTCGGCCTGGTCGTCGACGGTGTGCCCCAGCAGCACCGGCCGCCCCTCCCGGGCCCGGTCGAGCGCCTGATAGCGGGCGGTACGGGCGGCCGCCTCGGGTCCCTCCCCGGATGCGTGCACGGTCACCGGAAGGATGCTCGCCTGCGCGCCGAGCCCCACCGCCTGCGCGACGGCCTCCCGGGCCGCCTGCGCCGACCCGGCCTGCAGCCGGTGGTCGACGACCAGTGCGTGCACCGCGAGTCCGGCGTGGACGGCGGCCGCGGTCAGCGCCAGCGAGTCCGCACCGCCGGACAGTCCCACGCACACCCCGCCGTCGGCGAAACCGGGATCGTCGGCCCGCCGCTGCGCCGTGAACGACCGCACCGCGCCGATCAGCCGGCGCTGGGCGTCCTGCGGGGTCAGAGCACCCGGGCGATCCATGCGTCCGGGTCGCCGATCTCGGCCATGGTCGGCATGGTCTGTTCGTCGGTCCAGACCGTGTTGAAGGCCGGCATGCCCACCGCGTCGACGACGGCGTCGACGAAGGCCTTGCCGCGGACGTACTGCGCGATCTTGGCGTCCATCCCGGTGAGCGCCCGGAAGATCTTCATCAGCGGATTCTGCGGACGCTGCCGCCGCTGGTCGAAGGCCGCCCGGATGGTCTCCACGGTGGGCACGTGCGCGGGACCGACGGCATCCATGACGTGGTCGGCGTGCCCTTCGAGCAGGGTGCCCAGCACCATCACCTTCTCGAAGGCCTCGTACTGCTCGGGCGACTGCATCAGCTGCATGACGCCCAGGATCCCCTTCTCCCGGGGCCGGTCGCTGCGCACCGCGGCGCTGATCCTGCCGACCAGTTCGGTCATCGACTCGCCGGACTCGCCGGTCAGCACGCCGACGTTGGAACGCATGTAATCCACCAGCCACGGGTTGGCCGAGAACTGCACGCGGTGGGTCACCTCGTGCAGGCACACCCAGAGCCGGAAGTCCGAGGGCACGGCCCGGAGTTGCCGTTCGACGGCGATGATGTTGGGGGCGACGAGCATCAGCACCCCGTCCGTGCCGCTGCCCGGATCCGGGCTGAACGGGTCGTACTGGCCCAGGATGGCCCCGGACAGGAAGGCCAGCAGTCCGCCGGCCTGCGCACCGGAGAGCTTCCCGGTGAGGCCGCTGCCGCTTCCGGGGCCGGTCTCGCCGAGCATGGCCGGCATGGAGGCGGCGGCCGCGTCGATCCAGCCGGCCCGGTCGAGCACGGTGGCGGCCGGGACCGGCAGGCCGTCGGCCAGGCCGGTCACCTCGCGCACCGGGCCCTCGGCCCGGACGGCGGCGTCGGCGAGTTCGGCGTGCACCTGGGCCGCGGTGTACGCGGTGATCTTGGGACCCGGGCGGGCGAGTTTCCGGCCCAGGGAGGCGGCCAGCGACCAGTCGACGGCGGCGACCACCGATTCGGTGTCGCGGCCGGACTCGTCGGTCGTGGTGGCGGCGGGGGCCGCCGCGGCGTCATCAGTCACGGCATCCACACTCCCGTAAAGCGCCCACCAATGCATCCACGGCCGGCCGGGCGTCGGCCGGCGAGGTGCCGCCGGACATGAGCGCGAAGGCCAGCACCCGGCCGTCGACGGTCTGCACGATGCCGGTCAGGGAGGTGACGCCGGTGAGGGTGCCGGTCTTGGCCCGCACCCAGCCGGCGCCGGGAGTCTGGTCGGGGTCGAAGCGTTCGGCGAGGGTTCCGGTGCCGTGCGCCACCGGGAAGGTGTCGAGCAGCGGGCGCAGCCGGGGCCGGGCGTCGCCGGCCGCCGCAGAGACCAGCGCGTCGAGCAGCCGGGCCGGCACCAGATCCTTGGTCGAGAGTCCCGAGGCGTCGTGCAGGACGGTGCCGTCGACGTCGAAACCGTTCTCGCCGAGCACCTTCAGCACCGCCGCGGCGCCGCCCTCGATGGAGGCGGGCCCGCCGGTGGCCGTCGACAGTTCGATGGCCAGGGATTCGGCGAGCACGTTGTCGCTGTAGCGCATCATGTCGCCGACCCGTACCGACAGCGGTGCGGAGGTGACTCGCGCCAGGGTGCGCGCACCGGGCGGGGCCGCCTGCTCGGCGACGTCGGTGTCCAGGTCGAGCGCGGCGGCGAGGGCCTGCCCGGCGGCGATCGCCGGGGTGGCGCTGCGCGGCGAATACTCGTCGAGCGGCTCGAGCCGGCCGCCGTCGACCGTCAGCGACTCGATGGGCGTGATGTCGCCGCCCTTGATGTCGGCCTCGTCCCAGCCCGCCGCCATCGAGTCGCCGGTGACGGTGGTGGGCGCCACCGCCACCGAGGTGACCCGGGCGCCGCTGCGGCGGATCTGGTCGGCCAGGTCGGCGATGCGGGCCGGGGAGGTGTAGAAGGTGTCCTCACCGGCCGGCTGGGCGCTGAGCGTCGGATCGCCGCCGCCGACCAGCACGGCGGTGCCGTCGGCCCCGAGCACCACCGTGGTGGTGAGCCGTGCGTCGCCGTCGAGCGCCAGCAGCGCCGCCGAGGCGGTGAGGATCTTGGCGTTGGAGGCGGGCGTGCGCGGGGTGTTCGCGTCCCGGCTCCACAGCGTCTGCCCGGTCAGCGGATCGGAGACCATGCCGGTGAGCTCACCGAGCGCCTTGTCCCGCAGGCCCGCGCGCAGCGCCCGGGCCACCCCGGAGTCGGCCGGTTCCGGCGCGTTCGGGTCCACCGGGGCGATGGCCGGGGTCACCGCGGTGACCGCGGGCCGGTCCGGGGTACCGGCCGGGACGGCGGCGTGCCGGTCGTTGTACCAGGTCCAGCCGAAGACCCCGGCCACCACCAGGACCACGACGAGAACCACCGCGAGCAGTGTCGACAGGACGCGCCGGGATCGGCGACGGCGCGGTTTGGTCAGCGACACAGGGGCCCTCCGGTACGGCGGCTCACCCGGCCCGGCGGATCCCGCTGGGGCTGCGAGTGAGTCTTCTTCACTGCTGGACTTCCCCTAACAGTATCGTTGACGCCCGAGGGCAGTCCGAACGTGCCGCCACGGCCCCCGGACACCCACGAGCAATCGGGCCGAGTTCCTTCGGGCCGACCACCGAAGAGGACCACACCAGAGAAGGACACAGACATGGAGTTCGAGGTCACCGTCGAGATCCCCAAGGGCGGCCGCAACAAGTACGAGGTCGATCACGAGACCGGCAAGGTCTACCTGGACCGCTACCTGTACACCCCGATGGGCTACCCGGCCGACTACGGCTACATCGACCACACTCTCGGCGAGGACGGCGACCCGCTGGACGCGATGGTGCTGCTCACCGAGTCGGTGTTCCCGGGTGTGATCGTCAAGGCCCGCATCGTCGGCATGTACACCATGACCGACGAGGCCGGCGGCGACGACAAGCTGCTCGCCGTCCCGGCCGGCGACCCCCGGTGGGATCACATCCAGGACGTCGGCGATGTCAGCGAGTTCGAGCTGAAGGCCATCGCGCACTTCTTCGAGCACTACAAGGACCTCGAGCCGGGCAAGGAGGTCACCCCGGGCGGCTGGGTCGGCAAGGACGAGGCCGCCAAGGTCGCGCAGGCCGCCGTCGACCGCTACCAGGGCTGAACTTCCGCAGCGACGTACCGCAAACTTCGTCCGCTCAGCGGCCCGCCGAGGGCATATTGCCCTCGGCGGCGCCCTGAGCGGACGAAGTTGTCAGTAGGTCCGGTGGTCAGGCGCCGACGAGCTCGGCCAGGGCGGAGATCAGCCGGTCGATGTCGCCGGAGCCGGTCCCGAGCCCGAAGCTCACCCGCACCGCTCCCTCCGGGTGACCGAGCCGCGCGAGCAGCGGGTGGGCGCAGAACTTGCCGTCCCGCACGCCGATGCCGTGCCGGTCGTTGAGGTATTCGGCGACGGCGCGCGGGGCGTGCCCGTCCACGGTGAACGCGGCGATGCCCACCCGGTCGGCGAGGTCGTCGAAGACGTGCAGGCGGCGCACCCCGGGCAGCCGGTCCAGGCCCTCGTCCAGACGGGTCAGCAGGTCCCGCTCGTGGTAGCCGATCAATTCGAAGCCCGTGCCCTTGACCGCGTCCAGTGCGGCGGCGATGGAGACGGCGCCGAGCACGTTGGGGCTGCCGGCCTCGTGCCGGGCGGCGCCGGTGTGCCAGGCGGTCTGTCCGTCGGCATCGACGCGGGCGGTGGCGCCGCCGCCGGCCAGGTACGGCTGCGCCGCATCGAGCCAGTCCGGCCGCCCGATCAGCACACCCGCACCGAACGGGGCGTAGACCTTGTGCCCGGAGAACACCAGGTAGTCGATGCCGTAGCCGGCCAGGTTGATCGGCCGGTGCGCGACCAGCTGCGCGGCGTCGACCAGGATCCGGGCGCCGTGCCGGTGCGCGAGGGCCGACAGCCGGCGCAGGGGCAGCACCTCGCCGGTCACGTTGGACGCCCCGGTCACCGCGAGCAGCGCGGCGGGCGACACGGCCAGTTCGGCTTCGAGTGCCTCCGCGGTCTCCTCGAAGGTCGCCGCGGCCAGCACGATCCGGGCCCGGCCGGTGCGCTGCCAGGGCAGCAGGTTGGCATGGTGCTCGATGTCGAGGACCACCACGTCGCCGGGCAGCGCATGCGCCGCGAGGTTGATCGCGTCGGTGGTGTTGCGGGTGAAGACGACGGTGTCGTCGGCGCGGCCGCCCACGAACCTGCGGACGGTCTCGCGTGCGGACTCGTACCGGGCCGTGGTCACCTGCGACAGGGCGCCGGCGCCGCGGTGCACGCTGGCGTACTGGCTCAACGCCGAGTTCAGCCCGTCGGCCACCTCGGTGAGCGCCGGTGCGCTGGCCGCGTAGTCGAGATTGGCGTAGCGGGCCGGGCCGGCGGCGGTGAAGACGTTCTGGCCGGCGCCCACGACGTCGCCCAGCGGGGCGATCGGGCGGGCGGCGGCGTGGGGGCGGTCGACGATGACGGTCATGACAGACTCCTGGAGTACTCGCGCTTGCCGCGGCCGGTCGGCCGGCGGCCGGGTCGTCACCCGGAGCACCCCACCGCGGTGGAGGGTTGCCGACCAGCGAGCCGGGGCTTGACGCTGGTACTCGTGACCCGCGTATCACGATGCCCGACGGGACGGCGCACGCGAAGAATTACGCGCACGCCGGTTCTAATCCGGCGAACGGTGCGCCGCCGGATGAACGACGGCGTGCTGCACGCGGTGGCCGGACCCGGCTAGCCTGGTCTGCGAACGTTCACCCGAAAGGCCGCCGAGTGTCACGTCCGCAGGACCCCGCCGAGCACCCGAATGCGGGCGCGTACGACCAGACACGGATCGGCGTGCCCCGGCCCGGACCGCCGCCCGAGCCCGGCTCCGGACCGCCCGGCTTCTCCCCGGTGCCCGACTCGCAGCCGGCGGTGGCCCCGGCGCCCGCGCCGCATCGGCCGCCCCAGGGTGCGCCCGCGCCGGCAGCCCAGCACCCACCGGCAGCCCAGTACCCACCGGCGAACCAGTACCCGCCGGCGGCGCCGTACCCCGGTGGCCCGGATCCCCGTGTCCGGCAGACACCCGTGCAGCGATCCCCTGCTCCGCAGGCGCCTGTCCCCTACGGTGCGTCCCCGTATGCACCGGCGGCCGGACCCGTCCCGCCCGGCGGCTACGGCGTACCGAACCCATACCCGCCGCCCCTCCCGCCGCAGCGCTCCCGCAGCGCAGCGGTCGCCGGCGTGGTCGTGCTGATCGCCGTCGCCGGTGTGGTGGCCGGACTGCTGGTGTGGCAGCCGTGGTCGTCGGACTCCGGCGGCGGCGAGCGGACGCAGACCTTCGCCCTCGACCACGACTATCAGGCGCGGGTGCAGATCCCGGCCGGCTGGCGGGGCTTCGACGACAGCAGCGAGGGCGTCCGCGGGCCGGTCATCGTCCCACGCGACGACCGCCGCACCTACTCCCAGATCACCGGCGACCTCGACCGGATCGACGACGGTCAGAGCGTTCAGCCCGTGCACGTGATCAGTGTCACCGCCCAGACCTGTACGGCGGCCGACACGAGCTCTACGCCGGGCCAATGGAAGTGGGAGACCCGCGAACTCGGTGACCGGCAGATCACCGCGGCGAGCGGGGTCTCCCGGCTCGACGGGGACGTGTGCCTGGTGGCCGTAGCCGTCGACGCCGACACCGGCTCCGCGGCACCGCAGACCACGGCGCAGGATCTGGCCCGCGAACTGGTGGCGAAGGACCGGCTGAGCGCGGCCAAGGCGACGTGACCCAGCCGCCGCGCCGGGCTCCCGGCGATCTCTCCTTCTGCCTGCTCGGCGGCGACGCCGGCATGTTCGGCCGCGGCGTACGGGCGCGGTACGGCTCCGTCGGCGGGGCGGTCGACGCACTGACCGGACGCCGCGCCGAGATGGTCACCGGCGCACTCGGTTTCGACACCTCCGGTAGTGCCGCGCTGATCGTCCCGCACCGCATCGAACGGAGCGCCGGCGCCCGGCCGTCGACCGCCCCCAATCGCACCGCCGCGTCCCTGACCCCGGCACCGGCGGCCGAGCACCGACGGCGGGTGACCGCGGCCCTGACCGCGATCGCCGTCGGCGAGGTGGAGAAGGTGGTGCTGGCCCGCGGCCTGACCGCCCGCTTCGCCGAGTCGCTGTCGCCGGAGGAGCTGATCGGCGATTTCACGGCGACCGCCACCGCCGGAGCCACGGTCTTCGCGGCACCGCTCGACGAACGCGGCCACGACGGCCGCTGGCTTATCGGCGCCAGCCCGGAACTGCTGCTGCGCAAGCGGGGTGCGGTTGTGACCTGCGAGCCGTACGCCGGCTCTGCGGCCCGCCGCGCCGACCCGGCCGCCGACGCCGAGGCCGCAGCCGGGCTCGCCGCCTCGGAGAAGGACCGGCGCGAGCACGCCTACGTCGTCGACGATCTGCGGCGCCGGCTGGCCCCGCTGTGCCGCGAGCTCGAGGCGCCGGACGCCCCACTGCTGCGGCACACCCCGCAGCTGTGGCATCTGGCCACCCCGATCCGGGGCGTGCTGGCCGATCCGTCGGTCACCGCGCTCGAGCTGGCGGCGCAGCTCTCACCGACCCCGGCGGTCTGCGGCACCCCCACCGCGGCGGCGGCCGCGGTGATCGACCGGATCGAGGGCGCACGCGAGTTCTACGCCGGCACCGTCGGCTGGTGCGACGCGGCCGGCGACGGCGACTGGCTGGTCTCGATCCGCTGCCTGGAACTGTCCGCCGACCGGCACACCGTCCGCAGCTGGGCGGGCGGCGGCATCGTCGCCGGGTCGGATCCGGATGCCGAAGTCGCCGAGACCGAGGTGAAGTTCGGGACGGTGCTCAGCGCCCTGGGCCTGCCGCCGCTGCGCTGACCGGCGCCGCGGGACTGCCGGCGGCCGCCTCAGGACAGCGCGTGATCGAGGTCGCGCAGCAGGTCGTCGACGTTCTCCAGACCCACCGAGAGCCGGACCATCGAGTCGGTGAGACCGATCGCGGCCCGCCCCTCCGGCCCCATCGCCCGGTGGGTGGTAGTGGCCGGATGCGTGATCAGGCTCTTGGCATCACCGAGATTGTTGGAGATGTCGATGATCTGCAGTCGGTTGAGCATGGCGAAAGCGCGTTCCTTGCCCGACAGTCCGTCCGCGTCGCGGAGTTCGAAGGTGATCACCGTGCCGCCGCCGGACATCTGGCTGCGGGCCAGCTCGTACTGCGGGTGCGAGCGCAGGAACGGGTAGATGGTCTTGGCCACCCGCGGGTCGTCGTCGAGGAATTCGGCGATGGGCAGCGCACTGGCCACCGACTGGTCCAGTCGGAGCTTCATCGTCTCGAGGCCTTTGAGCATCACCCAGGCGTTGAACGGGCTGAGCGCCGGACCGGTGTGCCGCATGAGTTCGCGGACCGGACCGTCGATGAACTCGGCGGTGCCCATCACCGCACCGCCCATCACCCGGCCCTGGCCGTCGATGTGCTTGGTGCCCGAGTAGACGATCACGTCGGCACCCATGTCCAGACCGCGCTGGAGCAGCGGGGTGGCGAAGACGTTGTCGAGCACCACCTGCGCGCCGGCCGCGTGTGCGAGGTCGGCCACCGCGCGCACGTCCACCAGGGTCTGCATCGGATTGGAGGGCGTCTCGAAGAACACCGCGTCGGCGGGCTCGGACAACGCCGCCTCCCACTGCGCCAGGTCTTCACCGTCGACGAAGACGGTCTCCACGCCCCACGAGGGCAGGATCTCGTTGCAGATGACGAAGCATGAGCCGAACAGGCTGCGGGCCGCGACCAGCCGGCTGCCCTGCTTGAGCAGTGCGCCGAGGGCGACGAAGACCGCGGCCATGCCGCTGGCGGTGGCGAAGCAGGCCTCGGTGCCCTCGAGTCCGCGCAGCCGCTCCTGGAACATCTCGACGGTCGGATTCCCGTACCGGGTGTAGACGAAGCGTTCGTCCTCGCCGGTGAACGCCCGCTCGGCCGCCTCGGCGGACTCGTAGACGTAACCGCTGTTG
>NZ_JBJURU010000012.1:105448-106900 GCF_046098115.1 Gordonia sp. VNK21
CAGGCCGCCGCCGTGCCACTAGTGGAAGCTTGTCCGTCCGCGTCGCGGAGTTCGAAGGTGATCACCGTGCCGCCGCCGGACATCTGGCTGCGGGCCAGCTCGTACTGCGGGTGCGAGCGCAGGAACGGGTAGATGGTCTTGGCCACCCGCGGGTCGTCGTCGAGGAATTCGGCGATGGTCAGCGCACTGGCCACCGACTGGTCCAGTCGGAGCTTCATCGTCTCGAGGCCTTTGAGCATCACCCAGGCGTTGAACGGGCTGAGCGCCGGACCGGTGTGCCGCATGAGTTCGCGGACCGGACCGTCGATGAACTCGGCGGTGCCCATCACCGCACCGCCCATCACCCGGCCCTGGCCGTCGATGTGCTTGGTGCCCGAGTAGACGATCACGTCGGCACCCATGTCCAGACCGCGCTGGAGCAGCGGGGTGGCGAAGACGTTGTCGAGCACCACCTGCGCGCCGGCCGCGTGTGCGAGGTCGGCCACCGCGCGCACGTCCACCAGGGTCTGCATCGGATTGGAGGGCGTCTCGAAGAACACCGCGTCGGCGGGCTCGGACAACGCCGCCTCCCACTGCGCCAGGTCTTCACCGTCGACGAAGACGGTCTCCACGCCCCACGAGGGCAGGATCTCGTTGCAGATGACGAAGCATGAGCCGAACAGGCTGCGGGCCGCGACCAGCCGGCTGCCCTGCTTGAGCAGTGCGCCGAGGGCGACGAAGACCGCGGCCATGCCGCTGGCGGTGGCGAAGCAGGCCTCGGGGCCCTCGAGTCCGCGCAGCCGCTCCTGGAACATCTCGACGGTCGGATTCCCGTACCGGGTGTAGACGAAGCGTTCGTCCTCGCCGGTGAACGCCCGCTCGGCCGCCTCGGCGGACTCGTAGACGTAACCGCTGTTGAGGTAGACCGCCTCCGACGTCTCGAAGAACCCGGACCGCATCAGTCCGCCGCGCACGGCGGTGGTCTCCGGTGACACCCAGTCGGGCAGTTCACGACTCATGTCGTCTCCTCTTCGCTACGTCAGACCGCTCCGCGACGGCTCAGGACTGACGCCACGGCAGTCCGTCGGCCCGCCAGCCGGCGCCGCCGCGGTGCCCGTCGACGTCGAGCGCGCCTTCGAAACCCTCCAGAATGTTGTACGCCTGTCCGATCCCGGCCGCAGTAGCGGCCTCGGCCGCACCGATCGACCGGTGCCCGGACCGGCACAGGAACAGCACCGGCGTCTGGTCGGCCACCCCGGCCGCGCGCAGCTGATCGACGAACCGCTCGTTGAGCCGTCCGTGCGGGAAGTCGACCCACTCGACGAAGACGGTGCGCTTGCCGAGCCCGCTCACGTCGGGCACGCCCACATAGCTCCATTCGGCCTGGGTGCGGCAGTCCACCAGCACCGCATCGGATTCGGCGGCCAGCTTGTCCCATGCCTGCTGCGGCGTCAGATCCCCTGCGTAGCTCAC
>NZ_JBJURU010000012.1:106910-135342 GCF_046098115.1 Gordonia sp. VNK21
TAGGACGGGAGCACCCCGCACCTCTGGCAGAAGCAGCTGCCACTTCTGGACCGCGTCACCCTCCGCCGCAACAGGCTCGGGCGGCTGCGCCACAAGAAGCTCTGCGGGAGGTTAGGCTACGTCTGGGACCACCTGCACGCGCGCCACCGGCTGGAGCGTGTGCGCCGGCCGCGCGTCCACCACGAGCTGTTGCAGAAGCGGTGGGGCGACGAGGTCGCGCCAGACCTGTACCCACGGCTGCACTAGCAGATGAGCCCGTGGTTCGTGTAGCTGCCGGTCCCGGCCCACTACCCGCCACGCCACTACCCGTGGCGGCTCAAGTAGCTGCCAGGCCAGGCGCTTGAGTACGCCGTGTGGCCAGGCCGCGAGTCGGGCAAGTTGCGGACCCACTACGAGTTTCCGGAGCTCTGCTACTTCGAGGCTGACCTGGTCAGCCACCGGTCACGCGACTGGTAGCGGCTTAAGGAGCTGCTGCTGGGCGCCCACCGGTTCTGGTAGATGGGCAAGGACGCGAGCGTGGGCGTCATGCTCGACCGGGCGTCGGTCTACAGGCCGCCGCCGTGCCACTAGTGGAAGCTTGAGGCGCTGCGCCTGCCGGATTGGAGGGCGTCTCGAAGAACACCGCGTCGGCGGGCTCGGACACCGCCGCCTCCCACTGCGCCAGGTCTTCACCGTCGACGAAGACGGTCTCCACGCCCCACGAGGGCAGGATCTCGTTGCAGATGACGAAGCATGAGCCGAACAGGCTGCGGGCCGCGACCAGCCGGCTGCCCTGCTTGAGCAGTGCGCCGAGGGCGACGAAGACCGCGGCCATGCCGCTGGCGGTGGCGAAGCAGGCCTCGGTGCCCTCGAGTCCGCGCAGCCGCTCCTGGAACATCTCGACGGTCGGATTCCCGTACCGGGTGTAGACGAAGCGTTCGTCCTCGCCGGTGAACGCCCGCTCGGCCGCCTCGGCGGACTCGTAGACGTAACCGCTGTTGAGGTAGACCGCCTCCGACGTCTCGAAGAACCCGGACCGCATCAGTCCGCCGCGCACGGCGGTGGTCTCCGGTGACACCCAGTCGGGCAGTTCACGACTCATGTCGTCTCCTCTTCGCTACGTCAGACCGCTCCGCGACGGCTCAGGACTGACGCCACGGCAGTCCGTCGGCCCGCCAGCCGGCGCCGCCGCGGTGCCCGTCGACGTCGAGCGCGCCTTCGAAACCCTCCAGAATGTTGTACGCCTGTCCGATCCCGGCCGCAGTAGCGGCCTCGGCCGCACCGATCGACCGGTGCCCGGACCGGCACAGGAACAGCACCGGCGTCTGGTCGGCCACCCCGGCCGCGCGCAGCTGATCGACGAACCGCTCGTTGAGCCGTCCGTGCGGGAAGTCGACCCACTCGACGAAGACGGTGCGCTTGCCGAGCCCGCTCACGTCGGGCACGCCCACATAGCTCCATTCGGCCTGGGTGCGGCAGTCCACCAGCACCGCATCGGATTCGGCGGCCAGCTTGTCCCATGCCTGCTGCGGCGTCAGATCCCCTGCGTAGCTCACTGATTGCACACCTTCCAGTCGTCGCCCTGTTTCACCACGGTCCACGTGGTGACCGACTTCTCGTTCTTGTTCTTCGCCCGGTACCAGTGCGCCCGCACGGTGGCCTGGTCGCCGGTGACGTCCACCTCCATCTCGGGAACCTTCAACTCGCCCTTGGCATCCCGCTCGGTGCGGTTGCTGTCCTGGAACTGCGCCATGGTGGGGAAGTTCGGCGAGGACAGGTTCTTCTCGCAGAAGGAGTTCCGGTACTGCTCGTAGTTCAGCGAGTTGCGGGCGCTGAAGGCGTCGTTGACGACGTACTGCACCCGGGTCGAGTCGTTGAGCCGCTCGCTGGGCGGCGACACCAGGGTGACGATCAGGATCACGCCCAGGACCACCGCGACCAGCCCCAGTGCGATCATGAACGGCACAGCGTCACGCCAGGTACGCGGATCGTCGACCTCGTCGAACTCCTCACCGGTGTCCGGTCCGGGCGTCTGATTGCTCATGCGGGCCAGTCTATCGACCGGCCCGGGACGGCTCCGCAGGCGGCCGGACCGCCCCGACCAGGCAGATGACGTCGGCTTCGTCAAGAGTTTTGAGCAGACCGTCCGAGGTGAGGGCGCCCTCACCCGCCGATTTTGGGCATCGCGCCGACCGTCATACCGTAGAACCGGAAGCCATCTATCCAGCTGAGGAAGCGACTGCCAAATGAGTGAGAACAGCCGCCCGCTGCGGGTCGCGATCGTCGGTGCGGGTCCCGCCGGGATCTACTGCGCCGACGCGCTGATGAAGTCGGAGACCGTGTCCGAGCGCGGCGTGAGCATCGACCTGTACGAGCGGATGCCCGCCCCGTTCGGCCTGATCCGCTACGGCGTCGCCCCCGACCACCCGCGCATCAAGGGCATCATCACCGCCCTGCACAAGGTGCTCGACAAGCCGGCGGTTCGGCTGCTGGGCAACATCGACTTCGGCACCGACGTCACGCTCGACGACCTGAAGAAGCACTACGACGCCGTGGTCTTCTCCACCGGCGCCACCGACGACCGCGCCCTGGAGATCCCGGGCGTCGACCTCGACGGCAGCTACGGCGCCGGCGAGTTCGTGGCCTGGTACGACGGCCACCCCGACTTCTCCCGGACCTGGCCGCTCGAGGCCGAGAAGGTCGCCGTGATCGGCGTGGGCAATGTGGCCCTGGACGTGGCCCGCGTGCTGGCCAAGACCGGCGACGAGCTGCTGCCGACCGAGATCCCGGACAACGTCTACCAGGGACTCAAGCAGAACAAGGCCGTCGAGGTGCACGTCTTCGGGCGCCGCGGGCCGGCGCAGGCCAAGTTCACCCCGCTCGAGCTCAAGGAACTCGATCACTCGCCGAACATCGAGGTGATCGTGAACCCGGAGGACATCGACTACGACGAGGGTTCGACGGTCGCCCGGCGCACCTCCAAGATCACCGATCAGGTGGCCCAGATCATCGAGAACTACGCCATCCGCGAGCCCAAGCAGGGCGCCATCCACAAGCTCTTCCTGCACTTCTTCGAGAACCCGGTGGAGGTGCTCGGCGAGGACGGCAAGGTCGTCGGCCTGCGCACCGAGCGCACCGAGCTCGACGGCACCGGCAATGTGAAGCCGACCGGCAAGACCACCGACTGGGAGATCGGCGCGATCTACCGCGCGGTCGGCTACCTCTCGGACAATCTGCCCGGCATCCCGTTCGACAACCAGGCCGGCGTCATCCCCAACGAGGCGGGCCGCATCTTCGACGACGGCGCGCACCTGACCGGCCTGTACACCACCGGCTGGATCAAGCGCGGCCCGGTGGGCCTGATCGGCCACACCAAGGGCGACGCCAACGAGACCGTCGAGTGTATCGCCGAGGACATGGTCAACGGCACGCTCAACACCCCCGAGGATGCCGGCGAGGACGCCGTGATCGCGCTGCTCGAATCGCGCGGGATCCCGTTCACCACCTGGGAGGGCTGGTACCGGCTCGACGAGCACGAGCGTCAGCTCGGCGCCGCCGAGGGCCGCGAGCGCAAGAAGGTCGTCGAACGGCACGACATGCTCGCCGCCTCCGAACCGGACAAGGTGCAGAGCAACTGATCGCGCAGTAAGCGTCAGACCCTGAGCGGGTCGGCGCTGGGCGCGTCAGACTCGGCGCGTGTCAGACTCTGGGCGCAGACACAGCGAGGGCGACCGGTCATCCGGTCGCCCTCGCTGTGTCTTCAGTTGTGGTGGTCGTGCAACCGCTCAGCGGGCAGCGGCCTCCAGGGCGGCCTTGGCGGCGCTGGCCTGAGCGGCGTCGTTACCCGTCTTGGTGCCGGTGTTGTCCGGAGCGATCGCGCCATAACCGGTGCCCTTGTCCTGCTTGTTCTTCGGGTTCTCGATCTTGCGCAGGTTCCACCAGAAGCCGAAGTTGTCGACCAGGTTCTCTGCGTAGTCGGAGATCGTGTAGCCCGAGATCGAGGACGGGAAGCAGCCCGGCCACTTGGTGGTGATCTCCAGCGACTTGGGCACCGCCTTGCCATTCGCATCCTTACCGGTCGGGGACAGCAGCGGCGCGAACTTGCTGGTGCCGCCGAGCTCCTGCAGGTGGACGTTCTTGAACGACGACCCCTCGGCCGTCACCTTCATGGTGCGCACCATGTACCACTGCACACCCCAGGGCTTCCCCGGGACCTGACCGAAGTGGCAGAACACCGCACCGGTCAGCCGCAGGTTGGGGGTCGCGGCGTCGGCCGGCGCGACGGCGGCCAGCCCGCCGGCGCCGATTGCTCCCGCGGAGGCGAGCGCTACGGCCGCCCGAGTCAATGTCTTCTTCATGTCCATCCCTTTCGCTTCGGTGTGGTCCAGCGAATCGATTGCACTTGTACGTGACTGCACTCGGTGGTCCGCGTGGTGGCGTGACCCCGGTCGACAGTCCGGCGCTCCCCATGGAGCCGTCGAGAGCTGTGATGTCGGCGATTAGGCTGCGACGACATCCAGCGTGGTCGCTCTCACCACCGTATCGACAGATCTCGCCACAACCGTTACAGAATCGTTCACTCGAACAGAGGACAGTCCGGATGAACGGATCCTGATAACCCCGTATGCCAGTGCATACATCACTCCTATCGCTGCCTCACGCGGCTGTGTTACTTAGCTCACAGTCCTCTTAGTTCGCCGCGGCACCGAACTCAAAGATCGTCCGCTCACAGCGCCGCCGAGGGCGATATGCCCTCGGCGGGCCGCTGAGCGGACGATTTTCGCGCCGCCGGAGACGGTTCAGCGCTGCGGCGGCGGGGGCGGGGACGACGGGGGCGGGGGCTGGGGCGGGCGCGGACCCGACGGGCCGGCCGGTCCGCGGCCCGCGGGCGCGGCGGGAGGCCCGGGCCGGCGCACCACGGTGGTCGGGCCGGGGGTCCGGCCGGGCGGCGGCGGTCCGGGCGGACCCGGAGGCGGCGGCACCGGCCCCCGGGCGGGCGGACGCCCCGGGCCGGGGTGGGGTGGGCGGGCCGTGCCGCCCTGCGGGGGCTGCGGTGGACGCCCCGGTACCGGCGACGGTCCCGGCGCCGGCTGAGCGGGAGCCTGCTGGGCCTGCTGGGCGGGCGCCGGACGAGCAGGCGCCTGCTGAGCGACCTGGGGCGGCAACGGCGCCACAGTGGTGGCCGGCGGCTGGGCCGGCTGGGCGGGCTCCGTCGACCCTTCGACGGGGTCCGTCGACGCTTCGGCGGGCAGCGGGGCGTCGGCGGCGAGCGGGGTGACCAGTCCGGCGGCCCGGCCGGCGCGGCTGCGGGCCTGCTCCACATCGGCACCGGTCGCCACCGCCACACCCATGCGGCGCCTGACATAGCTCTCCGGCTTGCCGAAGAGGCGCAGATCCACAGCGGGATCGGCGAGCGCCTCGGCGACACCGGCGAACTTGATGCCGGGGGCGTCGATGCCGCCGTAGATCACCGCGGACGCACCGGGTGCTGCCAGCGAGGTGTCCACCGGCAGGCCCAGGACGGCGCGGGCGTGCAGCTCGAACTCGGAGAGCCGCTGACTGGCCATGGTCACCAGGCCGGTGTCGTGCGGGCGCGGGCTCACCTCGGAGAAGTACACCTCGTCGCCCTTGATGAACAGTTCCACCCCGAAGATGCCGCGGCCGCTCAGCGTTCCCGGCGCCCCCATGGCGGCCACGATGCGCGCGGCGATGGAGCGGGACGCACCGAGGACCTCCGGGTCCATCGGCTGCGGCTGCCAGCTCTCCACGTAGTCGCCCCCGGACTGCCGGTGGCCGATCGGCTCACAGAAGTAGGTGGCCAGTTCGCCGGTCGCCGGATCGATCGCCCGCACGGTCAGCAGCGTCACCTCGTAGTCGAAGTCGATGAGCTGCTCGACGATCACCCGTGCCGAGGCCACCCGGCCGCCGGTCATCGCGGTCTCCCAGGCGGCGGGGATGTCGTCGGCGCTGCGCACCACCGACTGGCCCTTGCCCGACGACGACATCACCGGCTTGACCACGCACGGATAGCCCACCCGGTAGGCGGCGGTCGCCAGCTCCTCCTCCGAACCGGCGAACAGGTACGACGACGTCGGCAGGCCCAGTTCTTCGTCGGCGAGCCGGCGGATGCCCTCCCGGTCGAGGGTCGCGGCCACACCCTTGGCGCTGGGGATCACCTCGGCGAGCCCGTCACGCTCGACCCCCTCGAGAGCGTCGGTGGCGATGGCCTCGATCTCCGGCAGCACATAGCGCGGGCGGTGCTTCTCGATCACCGCGCGCACCGCGGCGGCGTCGGTCATGTCGATCACCTCGGCGGCGTGCGCCACCTGGTGGGCCGGGGCGCCGGCATAACGGTCCACGGCCACCACCTCCACGCCGAGGCGCTGGAAGGCGATGGTCACCTCTTTGCCGAGCTCACCGGAGCCGAGCAGCAGCACGGTGACCGCGGTATCGGTGCCCGGGGTGCCGAGCGTCTCCACCGGCCCGGGGGTCACCCGCGGCGCGGACTCTGTGGTGCCGGTAGAGGGGGTGCCGGCGGAAGCGGCGCCGGCGGGCTCTGCGACCTCGGCGGGCGCCGGGGTGCCGGCCGGTCGATCACCGGTTCCGGGGGTGTCGGCGGCGTCGTCAGCGGGCTCGGGAGCTCGGTGCGAAGTCATACGACAAAGTGTTCCACACGGTCGGCTTTGCGCGCCGCCGATGATCAGTCGTTCGATCGGTCCGCGCGCGGGGCGTCGCCGGTCTCGGCGCGCGGATCGTCGTCACCGGACCGCTGGTGCGGGGCGTACGGGATCACCCGGGCCACAAAGATCTCGGTCGCGGCATCCCGGCCGCGCAGCACCTCGGTGGTCTCGAGCTTCCAGCGGGCGGCCTCGCCGGGCGCGGCGGCGGCGATGGCGCGCTGCGCCGCCCAGGGCCGGCGCGGATCGCGTTTGGCGATCTCCGAGATGCGGGCGCTCTCGTTCACCGGATCGCCGATCACCGTGTACTCGAAGCGCTGGATGGCGCCCACGTTGCCGGCCACCACCGGGCCGTAGCTCACCCCGATGCCGGCCTGGAGTTCGGGGACTTCCGCGGCCAGCCGCTGGGCGATCTCCCGGGCGGCGCGCAGCGCGGCGCCGGCCGGGTCGTCGAGCCCGATGGGTGCGCCGAAGATCGACAGCACCGCGTCGCCCTCGAACTTGTTGACCAGCCCCCGATTGCTCTCGGTGGCCTCGACGATCACCGCGAAGAACCGGTTGAGCAGGGTGACCACTTCTTCCGGCGGCCGTTCGGCGGCCAGTTCGGTCGACCCCATCACGTCGACGAAGACCACGGCGACGGTCTGCGCGGTCCCGCCGAGCTGCGGGTCGGCCCGCATCGCCGCGGCGGCGACGTCCCGGCCGACGTGCCGCCCGAAGATGTCGCGCAGCCGCTCCTCCTCGCGCAGCCCGGCGATCATGGTGTTGAAGCCGTACTGCATCTCGCCCAGTTCGCTGCCGTCGTAGACGATGACGTCCACGTCCTCGCTGACGTCGCCGGTCCGCACCCGGGCCATCCCGTCGCGGACGCTGCGGATCGGGCCGGTGACGGTCCACGCGAACAGGTACACCGCCAGCAGCCCGACGGCCACCGCGATCGCCACCAGCACGGTCACCGAGACGAACAGACTGGTCCGGCTGCTCTCCGAGACGTAGGTGGAGAAGAAGACCACGAGCAGGATTCCGGCCAGCGGGATACCCGAGCCGATCGCCCAGGACATCACCGCCTGCCAGCGCACCGACTTGCCGCGCAACCCCAGACCGGCCTGCAAGATCTTGGCCCAGACCGGACGCAGCAGGACGTCGGTGAAAAGATTGGAGACGGCGGCGACGACGGCCCCGCTCATCGCCACCACCAGCACGGCTTTGGGGATGAGTTCGGGGTCGTGGAGCCCGTACAGCAGTCCGAGCATCGCGGCGGCGCCGAACCAGAGGACCAGTTGCAGCAGCACCAGGCGGCGCTGGGCGCGCACGGCCCGCCGGGCGTCCGCCGGGGTGGGGGTCTCGCCGAGGATGGACCAGCGCAGGGCCCGCACCATCATCACGGTGCCGATGCTCACGCCGATGATCAGGGCCACGCTCGCGTACACCGGCACTGCCAGGAAGTTCACCAGGATCAGTTCCCGGGTGAACACCGACGGTTCGGGGATCCCGAAGCCGGCCAGCGAGATCGCGATGGCGATACCGATCAGGTTGGCCGTCACCACGGCCGCGGTGAGCAGGATCTGGATGCGGATCCGCAGCCGGCGCGGCGACATGTCGGCCGAGCCGAGCAGGAAGGAGCCGTAGTCTCGGCCGAACCGGGCCACTAGCGCTCCCTTCGGGTCACGGGATCCGCACTAGACGATGGCGCGCCGCACGATGGTCTGGTCCCGGCCCGGACCCACGCCGATGCAGGAGATGTGTGCGCCGGAGAGCTCCTCGAGCCGCAGGATGTAGTTCTGCGCGTTCTGCGGCAGCTCCTCGAAGGTGCGGCACTGGGAGATGTCCTCCCACCAGCCGGGCATGGTCTCGTAGATCGGCTTGGCGTGATGGAAGCCGGTCTGGGTCATCGGCATCTCGTCCACCCGCTCGCCGTCCACCTCGTAGGCGACGCAGATCGGCACCTGGTCGAGCGAGGACAGCACGTCGAGTTTGGTGAGGAAGTAGTCGGTGATGCCGTTGACCCGGGTGGCGTACCGGGCGACGACGGCGTCGAACCAGCCGCAGCGCCGGGCGCGGCCGGTGGTCACGCCCACCTCGCCGCCGGTCTTGGCCAGGTATTCGCCCCACTCGTCGAAGAGCTCGGTGGGGAACGGTCCGGCGCCCACGCGGGTGGTGTACGCCTTGAGGATGCCCAGCACGGTGGTGATCTTGCCGGGGCCGATGCCCGAGCCCACGGCGGCGCCGCCGGCGGTGGGGTTGGACGAGGTGACGTACGGGTAGGTGCCGTGGTCGACGTCGAGCAGGGTGCCCTGCGAGCCTTCGAGGAGCACCGTCTCGCCGCGCTCGAGGGCCTGGTTCAGCAGCAGCTGGGTGTCGGCGATGCGGTGCTTGAAGCCTGCGGCGAGTTCCAGGGTCTCGTCGACGACCTGAGCCGCATCGAGGCCCTTGCGGTTGTAGATCTTGGTGAGGATCTGGTTCTTGATCTCCAGGGCCGCTTCGACCTTCTGGGTGAGGATCTTCTCGTCGAGCACGTCGGCGATCCGCACACCCACGCGGGCGATCTTGTCCTGGTAGCAGGGCCCGATGCCGCGTCCGGTGGTGCCGATCTTGCTGTTGCCCAGGAAGCGCTCGGTGACCTTGTCGATGGCCACGTGGTACGGCATGAGCAGGTGGGCGTCGGCGGAGAGGTAGAGCGCGGAGGTGTCGACGTCGCGGTCTTCGAGTCCGGTCAGCTCGGCCAGCAGCACGCTCGGGTCCACCACGACGCCGTTGCCGATGACGTTGTTCACGCCCGGGGTGAGGATGCCGGACGGAATCAGGTGCAGCGCGAAGGATTCGCCGGTCGGCAGAACGACGGTGTGCCCGGCGTTGTTGCCGCCCTGGTAGCGGACGACCCATTGCAGGTCCCCGCCGAGCAGATCGGTCGCCTTACCCTTGCCCTCGTCGCCCCACTGGGCGCCGATAAGCACAATCGCAGCCATGTCAGGTGCTCCTCCTATTCGGGCACAACCCTATCGGGTAGACCGCGGCTATATCCTAGTCCGGTGGCATCCGCGCTGATCGTTCCGCCTCCCCCCGGCTCCGAGGCCGCCGCTCTGGCCCGCAGGCTGAGCGCCGTCCTCGATGATCCGGCGATCACCCGGATCGTGGTGGCGCCGCCGCCGGAACGCGAGTCCGGCGAGAACCCGGACGCCTTCTTCGGTGCCGTCGTCGGCGTCCTGATGCGGCACGAGCGGCTCGACGTGGAGGTGGCCTATGCCGCGCCCGAGGCCACTGCGGCGACGTCCGTCTACGGCCTACCGCACGGCGAGGCGGCCCGCGAACTGGCCGAACACGGTGCGGCGCAGGCTCTTCCGCTGATCCGCGACGATGCCGCCACGGTGCTGGTGGGCCGGGCACGGCATCGGGGCGCGGACGGTGAGGCCCTGGTCGGCGAGACCTACGTCGATTCCGAACGGCTCTTCGAGGGCCGGACCCGGGCGGTGCAGATCGAGCCGCTGACCGTCGAGCCGGGAGTGCGCGGGCGGGTGCAGCGGCGGCTGCCCGGCGGCTGGCTCACCGGCCGCGCGGTGCAGACGGGCGGGGCCAATCTGGTGGTCGAACGCGAGGGCGTGCTGACGCCGCGCACCGTCAAGCGCTCCACCTTCTACCGGCACCACCTCGACTGGAAGCTGGTGCGACCGTGACCGCCCCCTCCCCGACGCTGACCGCACTGAAGTCGGTGCGGCCCGGTCCGGCCTTCCTCGCCCTGGTGGTGGTCGCGGCCGCCTCCGGCTACTGGCTGTGGACCACCGGCGCGCAGGACAGTCCGGCCGCCGAGTTCAGCGCACTGCTGCTGGTGCTGGCCGGCTGGGTGATCTCGCTGTGCCTGCACGAGTTCGCGCACGCCTTCACCGCATTCCGGTACGGCGACCGCAACACCGAGATGCGGGGCTATCTGACGCTCAACCCGCTCAAGTACACCCATCCGGGGCTGTCGCTGGGGTTGCCGCTGCTGATCATCATGATCGGCGGCATCGGCTTCCCGGGCGGCGCGGTGTATCTCAACACCGCCGGTTTCACCCGGCGTCAGCGCACTCTGGTCTCGCTGGCCGGCCCGATCACCAATCTGGTGCTCGGCGCGGTGCTGCTGCTCTGCGTGCGCTCGGTGGAACTGAGCGCGCAGAACGTGAACCTGATGGGCGCCCTGACCATGCTGGGCTTTCTGCAGATCACCGCGGCGGTGCTCAACCTGATCCCGATGCCCGGCTTCGACGGCTACGGCGCGATCGAGCCGTATCTGAGTCCGCAGACCCGGCAGAGCGCGGCGCATCTGGCGCCGTGGGGCTTCGTGCTGATCATCGTGCTGCTGCTGATCCCGCCGATCAATCAGGCGTTCTTCGGGCTGATCGACGCGATCGTCGAGCTCTTCGGCGTGCCGGCCGCACTGGTGGACTACGGCTGGCAGCTGGTGATCTTCTGGCGCTGAGGACGAACTGGGCACCGTCGCCCGATCGGCTCACGGCAGAACCTCAGGGGCGCGACACTCAGACGCTCGCGCTCCCGATCGACGGGGAGCGCGAGGATCTGAGAGTCGCGTGCGCCTGCTCGTCGCGCTAGTCCAGCCGGTGTCACCAGCGCAGCGACTCGCAGCAGCCGTCGGCGCCGGGATCGACCTGGACGGTGGCGTGTTCGAGGCCGTGGGCGGCGAGCACCGCGCGGGTGTCGGCGAGCACCCGGGCGTAGTCGCTTCCTTCGGCGCCGACGTGCACGGTGGCCACATCCATGCCGGTGGTCAGCGACCACACGTGCAGGTCGTGCACATCGTCGACGCCGGGCACCGCCGCGAGTTCTTCGCGCAGCGCCGCCACGTCGACGCTCTCCGGCGCCTGCTGATTGAGGATGCGCAGCGCCTGCGCCGCCAGCCGGACCGCCCGCGGCACCACCCAGAGCGCGATCGCGACGGCCACGACCAGGTCGATGTAGCCCCAGCCGGTGGTCATGACGACCACACCGGCGACCAGCACGCCGACGCTGCCGACCGCGTCGGCGAGGACTTCCAGATAGGCCCCCCGCACGGCGATCGAGCCCTGCGCATCGGCCCGGAGCAGCAGCATGACCACCAGGTTCACCACCAGGCCGACGAAGGCCACCACCACCAGCGCCAGCCCGGGGACCTCCGGGTCGTGGCCGATGCGGGCGATCGCCTCGGTCAGCACGAAGATGCCGACGCCGACGAGCAGCGCGGCGTTGATGACGGCGGTGAACACCTCGGCGCGGTACCAGCCGAAGCTGCGGCCGTCGGTGATGCGGCCGTGCCGGGCCAGCAGCAGCGCCGCGAGTCCCATCGACACGGCCAGCACGTCGGTGAGCATGTGCCCGGCGTCCGCGATCAGGGCCAGCGAGTCGATGGCGAGGCCCACCGTCAGCTCGACGACGAAGTAGCCGCCGATCAGCACGACGGCGGCGACCATCGGCCAGAGCCGGCGATGACCGGCCTCGGACACCAGGTCGGCGGCGGTGGGGCCGTGCGAGTGCCCGGCGTGCCCGTCGGCGTGGTCGTGCGCAGTCATGACTCTATATATACATTATTGCGCATGAATAGCAAGCAAAGGGTGACCTAAGTCCCGGCCGTACAGGTTAGCGGTCGCCGAGCCGCAGCTGGGCCAGCGCCGACTCCCGCTTGAGCCCGGCCACCATGAACATGTCGACGAGCAGTGAGCGCATCTCCATCAGCATCGCCGCCTCGGACAGATCGCCCCCGCCCTCGGCGATGGTCTCCCGGGTGCTCGCCACCGCCGCCCGGGCCTCCCGCACGATGGTGCGCAGCACCCGGGTGGCCTCGGCGCCGTCGGGTTTGCCGCCCGGCGGGGCGAGCATCATCCGGCGCAGTATCTCGAACCCCTCCCCCAGGTCCGACACCACCTGCAGCACCAGCGGATCGATCGCCACCCCGCGCTGGGTGAGCGAGAGTGCCCGCCGGGCGATCACCCGGAAGTTACGCACCGCATTGTCGATCGGCTCGCCGGTGGCCGAGATGCGTTGCAGCCGGGGCCGCTCGGCCCAGTACAGCGGCGACATCACACCCACCTCCCGGCCCACGCGCATGTCGGCGTGCATGGCATCGACCGCACCCTGCGTGCCGCGGGCGGCGGTCAGCACCCGGTACACGCCGTCCTCGCTGCGGGCGGCGAGCGCGCCGGCCAGATTCACCGACTGATCCCGCAGGGTGGCCAGCAGCTGCGCCCCGTCCCGGCGTGCCCGGTTGGCCGGATTGACCGGCACCAGCGCACCGATGAGCAGTGCAGTTCCGCCGCCGATCAGCGCATCACCGGCCCGCTGGTACATGCCGGCGCCGCCCGGAGGCAGCAGGGTGGCCACCAGCACCCCGGAGGCGGCCGCCTGATTGGTCACCATCGGCGCCCCGTCGGCGGCCACCGCGATGGTCATGGCCAGCGCCACCACCACGGTGATCTGCCAGGCGCCACTGCCGATCAGGCTGACGATCAGATCGCCGACGACGATGCCGATCACCACCCCGGCGATCAGCTCCATGGCCCGGCGCCAGCGTTTGGTCAGCACCACCCCGAGCGAGATGACCGCCGCGATCGGGGCGAAGAACGGCCGGTCGTGATGAAGCAGATCCGCGGCGATGAACCAGGCCAGACCGGCCGCGATGGCGCACTGCAGTACCGGCACCAGCGACAGCGACAGCCGGCGCAGCGGCCGCTGCACCCGTGCCGGCAGCGCCGCGAACAGTATCGAGCGGCGCTGCCGGAACCGTTCGCCGCGCATCACCGCCTCCCCGACGTCCGCGGCCGGCGCCGCTCAGTCCAGACCGAGTTCGGTGATCGCCCGCGGATCGCTGTCGTTGAGCAGATCCAGGCAGCGCAGGTACTCGTCTTCTTCCCCGATCAGCTGAGCCGACCGCGCCAGGGCGCCCACGCAGCGCAGGAAGCCCTGATTCTGCTCGTGACTCCACGGCACCGGGCCGAAACCCTTCCAGCCGTGCCGACGCAGCTGGTCGAGCCCGCGGTGGTAGCCGGTCCGCGCGTACGCATAGGCGGCCATGACCCGGCTCACATCGGGCTGCGCCGCCTCCGGCTCGGCATCGGCCAGCGCCGCCTCGGCCAGATAGGCCCAGGCGATCGACGCCGACGGGTGCTCTGCGGCCACAGCGGCCGGATCGGTGCCGTTCAGCAGATCCGACTCCGCATCGTCGTCTCCGGTCAGCAGTGTCGGCGGGGGTCCCAGCAAATCTCCGAAAGAGGTCACACTGTCATTCAATCACTCCGCTCGGCGCCACCGCCGCGATCACACGTCGCCGGCATTGGTTACTCTCGAAGTCGCGCACTGCCGCGCGCTCACCTGATGCATCCCTCGAGCTGTAGGAACGACGCCACTATGCCGACCCCGGACAACGAGAAGAACAGCGCCGTCGACAAGGTGCTCGACGCCTTCCGCGCACGCCGCGGTGGCGCACCGGCTCCGGCGACCCCGGACTCCGATGCGGGCCCGGCCACCGAGGTGGTCAAGCTGGAGGCCGACGAGGCACCGCGCGGAGGCAACTCGGAGTCGCCCACGCAGGCCTTCGCGGTGCCGGCGCAGGTGCGCGATGCCGCTGCCGGCGCAGACGCCGGGGATGAGCAGTCCGATTCGGAGACGGCCGACGGCGCCGACGGGGACGCCCCCGCCGAGGACGGCACAACCGGCGAGAACACGGCCGAGGACGACACAGCCGACGAGGACACCGCAGCCGACGAGACTGCCGGCGAGGACACCGCCGACCAGGACACCGACACAGCGGACACCGACACAGCCGACACCGACACAGCGCACGAGGACCCTGCCGACCAGGACAGCGAAGAGGCGAATGCCGGGGACGAGGCCCCGGTCGACGGCGCACTCGCCGAGGTCGAGGTGGTCTCTCTGGCCGCCGGTGCGGCCGCCACGCCCGCTGCTCGCACGACCGTCGAAGGCGCCGATCCGGATGCGCTCGAACGCACCGATCTGGTGGAGCAGTCGTTGGAGCTGACCGGCGACGACGCCGAGGTCGAGGCCGACGACGACGAGGCCGAGCCCGCCACCGAGGAGATCGCGGTCGCCCCGGCCGGCGCGGAGGCCCCGGCAGAGGACACCGAGCCCGCGACCACCAAGTTTCCGGCGCAGGAACCCGCCACCGAGAGCCCGACCGACAGCGAGGCCACCACCACCAAGATCCCCGCGGCCGCCGCCGGAGCCGCGGCCGGTGCGGCGGGTGCGGCCGCGGCCGGCGCCGCCGCCAAGGGCTGGGCGCACGATGCCCCCAAACCCCAGGTGATCGCGGGCTCCGACCCCAAGACGCAGTCCGCCGAGAAACGCGACAAGGACGGCAGGAGCAAATGGCTGCTGTGGAGCCTGCTGGCGCTGGTCGTGGTGATCGCCGTCGTCGTGGGCATCTGGTACTTCGTCAACCGGTCTTCGGACTCGGCCAAGGCCGCCGACGCCGCCGAGGACTACCAGACCGCCATGTCCGAGGGTGACCTGGACACCCTGCGCACCATCACCTGCGGCACTGAGCACGAGTTCTACCAGAGCGTCGACGACGAGGCCTTCGCCAACGCCTACCAGTCGCAGAAGACCCGGAACCAGATGATGAAGTTCAAGGACGTCACCGCCGTGGCCATCGACGGCGACACCGCACGAGTGGGTGTGGAGGTCTTCAGCAGCGAGGATCCCGGCACCACCTCGCCGGCCCAGATCACCCTGCACAAGGTCGACGGCGACTGGAAGGTCTGCGCACAGCCCTGACCACACCTGACGACGACTGCGCCCCGGCCGACGGCCGGGGCGCAGTGCGTTCGGGAGACGGCCGGGGCCGTCGCGCGGTCAGGCGGAGATGGACTTGCCCGACGACTTGAGGTCGTTGCACGCCTCGATGACGCGCTCGGTCATGGAGGCCTCGGCCTTCTTCAGGTAGCTGCGCGGGTCGTAGGTCTTCTTGTTGCCCACTTCACCGTCGATCTTGAGCACGCCGTCGTAGTTGGCGAACATGTGGCCGGCCACCGGGCGGGTGAACGCGTACTGGGTGTCGGTGTCGACGTTCATCTTCACCACGCCGTAGCTCAGCGATTCCTCGATCTCGCTCTTGAGCGAGCCGGAGCCGCCGTGGAAGACGAAGTCGAAGGGCTTCGACGCGGCGTCGACGCCGAGCTTGGCGGCGGCGGCCTGCTGGCCGTCGTTGAGCACCGACGGCTTGAGCTTGACATTGCCCGGCTTGTAGACGCCGTGCACGTTGCCGAAGGTCGCGGCGAGCAGGTACTTGCCCTTCTCGCCGGCGCCGAGCGCGTCGACGGTCTTCTCGAAGTCCTCGACCGAGGTGTACAGCTTCTCGTTGATCTCGGCCTCGACGCCGTCCTCTTCACCGCCGACCACGCCGATCTCCACTTCGAGGATGATCTTGGCCTTGGCGGCCGCGGTCAGCAGTTCCTGGGCGATCTCGAGGTTCTCGTCGATCGGCACGGCCGAGCCGTCCCACATGTGCGACTGGAACAGCGGGTTCTGCCCGGCGTCGACACGCTCCTGGGAGATGGCGATCAGCGGCCGCACATAGGTGTCCAGCTTGTCCTTGGGGCAGTGGTCGGTGTGCAGCGCGATGGTCACGTCGTACTTGTCGGCGATGACGTGTGCGAACTCGGCCAGCGCCACCGCGCCGGTCACCATGTCCTTCACACCCAGTCCGGAGCCGAACTCGGCGCCACCGGTGGAGAACTGGATGATGCCGTCGCTGCCGGCATCGGCGAAGCCTTTGATCGCGGCGTTGATGGTCTCCGACGAGGTGCAGTTGATGGCCGGGAAGGCGTAGCCGCCCTCCTTGGCCTTGGTGAGCATCTCGAGGTACTTCTCGGGGGTGGCGATGGGCATTTAGGACATCCTCCAGATCGATGGTCTCGCTCACGGCGAGCTCTCAAGCACCCTTGATTATGGCAGGCCTGAGATCGGCGGTCTCGGGTCCAGCGTTCTGATCCGTACGATGAAGGTCATGACAGACCCCGACGAGTCTGCCCAGACCCCCGACCTGCCGGAATCCCGGCCCACCCGCCCACCGGCGGCCGAACTCGCCGGCGATGCGCTCCGCGGCGGTCTGATCGGTGTCGCCGAAACCATTCCCGGTGTCTCCGGCGGCACCGTCGCTCTGGTGACCGGTATCTACACCCGCCTGATCGGTGCCGGCAAGGCGCTGACCGACGTGGGCAGCGCACTGCTGACCCGGGGCGACTGGCGGGCCGCACTGCGCCGGGTGGACTGGTGGCTGCTGGTGAGCGTAGGGGTCGGGGCGGCGGTGACGGTCTTCGCGATCGCCGGGCTGATGAAGTCGTTCGTCACCGATCAGCCGGTCGCCGCGAAGGCACTGTTCATGGGCATGATCGCCGCGTCGGTGGCCGTTCCGTTCCTGGAGCTGGCGCCGGGGTCGCTGCGCACCCGGGCGGCGCGGCTGCGGGCCGCGGCCCTGTTCGCCGGCGGGGCCGCCCTGGCGTTCGTCCTCACCTCGCTGCCCCGGTCCGAGATCGAGGACCCGGCGTTGCCGCTGGTCTTCGTCGCGGCGGCGATCGCGGTCTGTGCGCTGGTGCTGCCGGGGGTCTCGGGCTCGTTCTTCCTGCTGGTGATGGGTCTGTATGCGACGACCCTGGGCGCGGTGGAGGACCGTGATCTGCTCTATCTGGCCGTCTTCGCCGCCGGTGCGGTCTTCGGCCTGGTCTCGTTCCTGCGGATCCTCGAGTGGGCACTGCACCGGCACCACACCACGGTGATGGTGGCCGCCGCCGGGCTGCTGCTCGGCTCGCTGAGGGCACTGTGGCCCTGGCAGGACGACGACGGCGCGGCGCTGGCGGCCGGCGACGATTGGCCGCTCGCGGTCGGACTGTTCGCAGTGGGTGCGGCCCTGGTCGCGGCGGTCGCGCTGGCGCAGCGCCGCCTCGCGGGCCGGGACGCGGCGGCCGCGGCACGGGGCCGCGACGGCGGCCGGGCGAGCCGCGAGCCCGTCGCACCTTAAGGAGCCTCCCAGGTTACGGCGGGTATCCTCGTTGCTCGTGACCCCGCTTCTGCATGCCGAGGCCGCCACCAACGTGGCTCTGATGCCCGCTTTCATGGATCCCTACAACCTCATCGGCTACTTCGGGGCCTGGGCGTTCTGGGGTCTGCTGCTGGTCATCCTGATCGAGTCGGGTGTGCTCTTCCCGGTGCTGCCGGGTGACTCGCTGCTCTTCGTGGCCGGACTGATCGCCGCCGGCGAGGCCGGTGAGCACGCGTCGAAGGTCGAGGGCGCGAACTTCCAGCTGTGGTCGCTGATGATCTTCGTGCCGGTCGCCGCGATCATCGGCGGACAGATCGGCTACTGGATCGGCCGGTACATGGGCACGTCGATGTTCAAACCGAACGCCCGCTTCCTCAAGCAGCGCTACCTGGACGAGGCGCACGCCTTCTTCGAGCAGCGCGGGCCGATCACCATCTTCCTGGCTCGGTTCGTACCGATCGTGCGCACCCTGGCGCCGATCGTCGCCGGTGCCGCCAAGATGCGTTTCCCGGTCTTCGTGATCTACAACGTCGTCGGCGCCATCGTCTGGGGTGCGGGCATCACCCTCCTCGGCTACTGGCTCGGCCAGTTCGAGATCGTGCAGAAGCTGATCGAGCCGATCTTCATCGCGATCGTGCTGGTGTCGATCCTGCCGATGGTCTTCGAGGCGATCCGCCGGCGCCGCAACCGGGGCAAGGAGATCCCGGTGCCGCTGCCCGAGGAGCCCCGCACCGACGAGGTCTGAGCCGGCCACCCGTCCGATAGACAGGAGTGTCGAATCGACCCGCTTACGGCGGGTCGATTCGACACTCTTACATCGGTCCCGGGCTGCGTCGACTCAGATCAGCGCGCCCACATCCTGTGCGACGATCTCGTCGAGTGCCCGCTCGGCGACCGCGGCGATGGTCATCGACGGATTGCAGGCGGCCGCGGTGCCGGGCAGCAGCGCGCCGTCGATCACGTAGAGACCGCGCTGTCCGTGGACCCGTCCGGCCAGGTCGCAGACGGTGCCCATGCAGGCACCGCCGAGTGCATGCCAGGTGCTGTTGGCCACCGCGTTGGTGTCGGTGAGTATGCCCTGCGGTCCGGCGATCCGGCCGGCCGTCCGATGAATGTGCCCCCACTGGATCGCGGCATCGCCGTTCTTGGGCCAGTGCAGGACAGCCTCGTCGGCCCGATCGGCTACCAGGCCTGCGAGAGATCGGCGTGGGCGGTGATCCAGGCGTGCATGACGATGCCCGCCGCCACCCCGGCGTTGATCGACCGTGTGGAACCGAACTGGGCGATGGAGACGGTGAGGTCGGCGGCGTCGACGGCGTCGGCGCTCACCCCCGGCCCTTCCTGACCGAAGAGCAGGACGCAGTCACGCGGGAGCTGCGTCTCCTCGAGCCGCACGGCACCGGGAGTGTTGTCGACGGCGACCAGGGCCAGGCCGTTGCCCTCAGCCCAGGCGTGCAGCTCGACGACCGTCCCGTGATGCCGGATGTGCTGATAGCGGTCGGTGACCATGGCACCGCGGCGATTCCAGCGTCGGCGCCCCACGATGTGCACCTCCGCGGCGAGGAAGGCATTGGCGGTGCGCACCACCGTGCCGATGTTCGCATCGTGACCCCAGTTCTCGATGGCCACGTGAAACCGGTGCCGGCGGGTGTCGAGGTCGGCCACGATGGCCTCCCGCGACCAGTACCGGTAGTCGTCGACCACATTGCGCCGGTCCCCCTCGGCGAGCAGCTGCGGGTCGTACCGGGGATCGGTCGGCACCGGCCCGCCACGCTCTCGGGCCCACGGACCCACCCCGACCGGCGGAGTGATGCCGGTGTGCCACTCGGTGGGCCCGGCGCCCTCGTCCTGCTGGACCGATTCCTGCTGGACCGATTCCTGCTGCGACGAATCCTGCTGCGACGAATCCTGCTGCGACGAATCGGCTTGGGGCCGTTGCGGTCCGGTCACTCGAGCACCGGCGTGCGGATCAGGCCAGACCGAGATCGGCCAGGCCCAGCAGCGAGCGGTAGGGCACCCCGAGGGCGGTGATCACCTCGTCGGCGCCGGTCGCCCGGTCGACCACGGTGGCCACGCCGACCACCTCGGCGCCGGCCTCGCGGACCGCCTGCACGGCCTGCGACGGGGAGGCCCCGGTGGTGGAGGTGTCCTCGACCACCAGCACCCGGCGGCCGGTGATGTCCGGGCCCTCGATCTGGCGCTGCATGCCGTGTGCCTTGGCCGCCTTGCGGACCACGAAGGCGTCGATCGGCTCGCCGTCGGCGTGCATGATCGACGTGGCCACCGGGTCGGCGCCCAGGGTGAGCCCGCCGACGGCCGCATAGTCCCAGTCCGCCGTCAGCTGGCGCATCAGCGCACCGATCAGCCGGGAGGCCTCGTGGTGCAGAGTGGCCCGGCGCAGATCCACGTAGTAGTCGGCCTCCTTGCCGGAGGAGAGGGTCACCCGGCCGTGCACCACCGACAGTTCGGTGACGAGCTCGGCCAGACGTGCCCGCTGGGCGGCGTCGACGTCAGGCATTCACTGCTCCCGCGGGTCGGGCGTGGGCGGCAGGTCCTGCCGAGGCACATCGGGGCGGGACTGCTCCATGGGCGGGCGGCGCAGCGGTGAGGGCCGGGGCGCGGGCGCCGGGCGGGGGCCGCGCGGATCGGCGGCACCCGGTCCGGCCGGGCGCGGGGTGGCGTCGAGCGCCGACGGCCGGCGGGCAGGTGCCGGCTCGGGGGCCGGTTCGGGCGACGGCGCAGCGCCGGTGGCCCGGCGTCGCCGCGCCTCGTCGCGCATCGAGTCCGTCTTCTCCTCCGCCATCCCGGCGGTGATCGGTCCGTGCGGATCGCGAGGATCGGGCGCGTCCTGCGGATCCACCGTCGGCGGCAGCACCCGCAGCAGGTCGGCGAACCGGCGGACCACGTCGAGGGCGGTGTCGAGTCGCTCGTCGTCGGTGGTCAGCGGCAGTGCGCCGAGCGCCCAGTTGCCTTCGTTCCAGAGGATCTCGATGTACGACGGCGCCGTGGTGGCCAGGGTGACCATCCGGCGGTCGCAGATCCGGCGGGCGGCGTCGAGATTGCTGGCGAACATCACCCGCGAGCCCATCGCGCCGAGCAGGTCCACATCGTCCTCGGCCGGTGCCAGCACGTCCTCGTACCGCAGATCCACGGTCACCGAGGAGGCGGCGGGCCGGCGCACGGCGATGATCGTCGAGGTCTCGTCGATGTCGAAGACGACGGTCTCGGCGCCCTCGTAGACGCCGTACGCCACATCGCGGACCTGCAGGTGCCCCGGGACGTCCATCGCTGCGCGGTGGAATGCGGTGCGCAGCTTGGCGTCGGAGTCGCGGAACTTGAAGGAGTGCTTCTCTCCCCACACCGCGCGCTGGTGATGCACCTGCTCGGACCGGTTACGGTCGAGCCAGAGCAGCACGGCGGCGCCCACCAGCGCGAGGGCCGCAATCACGAAGAAGATCACAGTGGTCATCACGGGTAGCCTACTATCCAGGGGCCCTGCGTGGGACTTCCGGGCTCAGCCGGGTCTCCCGGTGGGACGAGGTTCACGGACGCGCGAAAGGTGGCCAGACGGATGCAGGCAGGGCCGGGTCGCGCCGCGCAGGCGCTCGCCGACCGGGTCGACGCGGACGCACTGGTGGCACTGACCACCGCTCTGGTTCAGACGCCCAGCGTCAATCCGGGCGGCACCGAGGGCGCGGCGGTGGCCGTGCTGCAGGAGGCCTGTGAGCGGGCCGGCTTCGCGGTGACACTGCAAGAGGCGGCCCCGCAGCGCCCCAATCTGCTGGCCACGATCGGCGGTTCCGCCCCCGGGCCGGGCCTGCTGCTGCTGGGTCATTCCGATGTGGTGCCGGCCGGACCGGACTGGAGCGGCGACCCGTTCCGGGTGCGCCGCGACGGCGACCGGCTGATCGGCCGCGGCACCACCGACATGAAGGGTGGGCTCGCCGCCGCCGTGGCCGCGATGACCGTGCTGAGCGGGGCCGGCGAGCTCGGGATCGAGCTGTCCGGTCCGGTGCAGCTGGCGGTGACCGTCGACGAGGAGGAGCTCAACCTCGGTTCGCGGACGCTGGTCTCGGCGCCGCCGCCGCTTCCCTTCGCCGGCTGCATCGTGGCGGAGCCGACCGGCCTGCAGGTGGTGCGCGGCTGCCGCGGGGCCTCGTACCTCGACATCGAGATCACCGGCCGCGCCGCCCATTCCGGTCGCCCGTCCGACGGGGTCAGCGCCATCGAGGCCGCGGCCGCGGTGATCGCGCTGATCGGCGAGGATCAGGCGGCGATGGCCGCGCAGCCCGATCCGCTGCTGGGCTTCGGCACCTGGAACGTGGGCCTGATCTCCGGCGGACAGGGCATCTCGGTGGTCGCCCCGAACTGCTCGCTCGGCGTGGACCGGCGGCTCATGCCGGGCGAATCGGCGGCGGTGATCGCCGCCGATCTGGCCACCGCGATCAGTGAGGCCGGGATCGACGGCGACGGGGTCACGGTGACCGTCCGGCCCACCATGGAGATGCCCGGCTTCGCCACCGCGGCGGACCACCGGCTGGTCACCGCGACCGCCGACGCGGTGCGGGCGGCCGGCGGATCGTCGTCGGTGGGCGGCTGGAGCGCGGCCTGCGACGGCGGCTACATCGCCCGCGACTGGGGTGTGCCGACGGTGGTGATGGGCCCCGGCGACATCAACGGGCAGGCGCACCAGCCCGACGAGTCGGTGTCGATCACCGAGCTGGTGACCGCCGCCCGCGCCTATGTGCTCGCCGCAGTGGCGCTGCTCGGTTAGCTGCGGGGCGACCCGGCAAGGCGACCGGGTTCAGAACTCCGGCCAGTCGTGTTCCAGGGCGGTGAGGATGAAGTCGATCTTGGTGTCGGCAACCTCGCGCCCGGCCCAGGAGTCGTCCGGGCGGTAGAAGACGTCGGCGTCGCCCACCGCCTCGCGGAACACGTCCAGTCCGGTCTTGCCGCCGCCGTGCAGTGTCCGCATCGATTCGGCGCCCATATGCGAGGTGAAGACGGTGTCGCCCAGCATGTCCAGCGCGAACCGCGCCTGACCGGCCGTCTTCCCTTGCGCGGCAAGGTTGTCGGCGTAGGCGGTGAAGACGTGATCGATCCGCGTCGGGGCGATCGGGAAGGTGTACACCAGCCGCGACAGGCCCGGGTAGTCCTCGCAGACCCGCCAGCACTCGTCGGCCGAAGAGCCGCAGCGTCTGACGCCACGGGGAGCCCGGTTCGGGCAACGCGAGGGTCGAGCCGGCCTGATCCAGGGCGGCCAGGACCAGATCGTCGCGCGACGGGAAGATCCGGTACAGCGCCGCCGTCACCACTCCGAGCCGCTGGGCGACGGCCGACAGGGTGAACCGGTCGATGCCCTCGGGGACCGCGGCGGCCACCGCATCGTCGGCGGTGAACGCGGGTTTGCGGCCCACTTTCCGCCCGCCGGCCGCCGGGCCGGACGTGCGGGTCACCGGTGACTCAGGCATGAGATCAGAGTAGTCGCCGGAACTCGTCGACCGCTCAGGCGCCGGTGAGCTGCCACCCCTGGGCGTCGTGGAGCCGGCGCCAGAAGCGGGCATACGTTCCGTCCTGCGCGAGCAGTTCGTCGTGCGTGCCCTGTGCCTGCACCCGCCCGTCGTCGCCGAAGGCCACGATCCGGTCGGCGGCGGCGATGGTGCCCAGCCGGTGAGCGATCACGACGACCGTGGCCTGCCGGCGCAGCTGCTCGACGGCGGCGACCACATTGGCCTCGTTCTCCAGATCCAGTGCCGAGGTGGCCTCGTCGAGCAGCACGATGGGCGACTGTTTGAGCAGGGCGCGGGCGATCGCCACCCGCTGCCGCTCACCGCCGGAGAGCGCCTTGCCGCCCTCCCCCACCGGCGCGGTCCAGCCACCTGGCAGCCGCTCGGCGATCTCGGTGACCCCGGCCAGATCGGCGGCGGCCCGGACCGTGGTGGTCACGCGTCTCCCAATAAGTAAGGGTTGCCATACCCATTTCTGAAGTAGGTTCATATTGGGAGCCGGCCGGAGCCGCCCCCCCGGACAGCAACGGGCCGCCGGGAATGGAACCCGGCGGCTCGAGGACGGACGGCGAAGGGTCAGCGGTGGCCGGCGACCCCCGGGACCGGGATCTGGGCGCCGGTGACCGCCGCCGCATCCTCTGAGACCAGGAAGGCGACGACCTTGGCGATCGCCTCAGGCGAGACCCAGCCGGCCCGGTCGGCACCCGGCTGCGATTCGCGGTTGCCGGGGGTGTCGATCACCGACGGCAGGATCGCATTGGCCCGGATGCCGTCCTCGGCGTACTCGGCGGCGACGGCGCTGATGAAGGCCCACACCGCCGCCTTCGAGGTGATGTAACCGGCCGCTTTGGGGAACGGATTGAACGCGGCCTTGGCCGAGACGCCGACCACCGAGCCGCCGCCGGCCGCCGCGATCTGCGGGAGCGCGAAGTGGCTGAGCAGGTGCAGCGGACGCACGTTCAGCCGCATGAGGGCGTCGAAGTCCGCCACGGGGGTGTGGCCCACCTTCTCGCCCATGCCGAAGCCGCCCACCAGATTCACCAGCGCCGTGAGCGGGGCATAGGGATCACCGGACGCGGTTTCGACGACGGCGGCGGCGCCGGCCTCGTCGAGCAGGTCGGCCTGGACGGTGACCAGCCCCGGCGACGCGGGAAGCCGATCGAGACCACCGGGATCGGTGTACGGCACCACCACCCGCCAGTCGTCGTCGAGGAGCCGGGCGGTGACCGCCGAGCCCAATCCGCCGGTGCCACCAGAGACGATCACTGTTGCCTGCATGGTCCCCGATGCTAGCGCCACCGGCGGCCTCGTCGGCGGCGTCAGACCACGTCGCGGATCCGGAGTGCGACGCTGCCGCCGCCGCGGCGGCGCAGGCCGCTCGTCCGCAGCGCGATCCGCCCGGGCAGCCCGTACTTGCGGGCGATCAGCCCGGCGACGTGCTCCGGCGGCTCGATCACCGCCACCCCGGCCACCTGCGGGCCGGAGACGGTGCGCCCGCGCGCATCGCAGGCCTGCACCAGCACCCGGTTGTCCCGGCGCAGCCGGGACACCTTGGCCGAGTCGGCACCGGTCCACATGAGCAGGTCGTCGCCGTCGCGGACCGCCCAGAGCGGTGACGCCACCGGGCGCCCGGAGCCGCGGTAGGTGGTCAGGAGCACGTACTTCGCCTCGGCGATGTCCTTGACGGTGACGGTCATGGCTCGACGGTACGCGCAGCGAAGGGCCGCCGGTGGCCGCAAGCACCGATAGTCTGTGCCCATGGCGATCCGAGCGGAAGTGAGTGCCGAGGTCTCCGCTGCCGCCCGCGAGCGGCTCACCGGCCTCGGACTGACCCTGGTCGAGGAGCCCGTGGAATCCCCGTGGCGGGTGACCGGTCCGGCCGTGGGCACCTACCGATACGACGCCGGACCCGTTGTTCTGCAGGTGATCCCGGCATCGGCCGCGCCGCTGCGCGGACCCGTCGCGCTGCTCTCACCCACCGGCGCCGACACCGGCCTGGAGGCACACGTCGCAGCGAGCCTGGCCGCGGCCGCCGGCCGCAGAGTGATCCATCTGAACGCGTGCGGACGGTCCGCGTCCTTCGAGGGCGACGAACCCGCACGGGCGGCCGCCCGCGCGGCGACCGCCGGCTGGCGCGAGCTGCCGACGGCGCATCCGCTGCGCGCCCTGCACACCCTCGACAGCAGACCGGCGATGATCGTCACGCCCGCGGTTCCGGGAATCGACGGACCGTCCGGACTCCTTGCGGCACATCCCGATGCCGACGTCGTGGTGGTGCACGAGCTGATCACTGCGAGCTACGGACCGGAGCTGGCCGCCCAGTTCGTCGCCATGGTGGAGTTGACTCTCGGCATGCAGACCGGCAGTGCCGCCGCCGCGCCGCGGCCGGTCCGTGAGTCGGCGGCGTCCTCGTTCCGGGCGCCCTCCTTCCGGGCCTCCGACGTCTTCCATGTCCGGCTCACCGAGTCCGCCGCCGAGGTGACCAACCGGACCCGGCACCCCATCCGGGTCCGGCTCGGACTCGGTGACCGGCGGGCGCCGGCACAGGTCCTGGCCACCTGGCAGAGCCTGGTCCGGCCCGGTGCTTCGGCGGAGGTCGGGCTCGACGACGCCCCCGCGCTCGCCGGCATCGCTCGCCCGGCCGCGGAGCTGCGGCACTTCAGCCACGATTCGGCGGAGGTCTTCGAGGGCGGTGATCTGCGGGTGCTTCGGATCGAGCTCGCGGTCGCCGGAACCGACGACGAGGCGCAGCCGGACGGTGCGCCGCGCGAGTTCCCCGCAGGCAACGGTCTCGACTTCTCCCTGACCGCGCGGGAGCTCCAACGGCTCGCCGATCCGGCATCGGTTCCGGCGGTGCTGCCCGACTACGCGCCGCCGCCCGCACCACCGCCCGGGCAGCGAGATCCCTTGGGCGCCTTGACCACCGCGCTCGGCGTGGCGGCCGGTGCGGTCAGTTCTGTTCGAAGCGAACCCGGATCTTGACCAGCGCCGAATAGACGCTCTCGCGCCGGGCGAGGTAGGCCGAGATCTCGTCCGGTCCGGCGTCGTCGACCAGTGGTTCGGTGCCGACGGCCAGCACGATGTAGCGGCGGCCGATCGCGCAGCCAGTCCATTCGTCGGTCACCGGGTGGCTGAGCCAGATGCCTTCGGGAGTGCACAGTTCCACGCGCAGCGCCCGCAGTGAGGCGTAGAGGTGGTCGGTACCGATGGGCAGGATGTCGCCGTCGGCGTCGAGCCGTTTGAGTCCGAGTCCGGTGATCACCTCGGCGAGCGTCCCATCGTCGGCGGCGCCGACCGGATGGACCAGGGCGAAGGCGGTGGGCTCGCCGAATGGATTCGGGGCCGACCACACGGTCATGGCGGTCTCAGGGGCAGCGGAGTCACTCACCGGAACAACCCTACCCAGCTGTCCGGAAGTGTTACCCACCTATTCATATGCACTCCCGTCGTTGCGCTGACGCCATGTCCCAAACGTCGTATTTTCCGGATGTGTCCGGGGGGACGCATCCCACAGCTCTCCGGCATCCTGCATCGCCGATCGTTCTCGACCTCCGGAGGAATTGATGAGCAACGCTGATACGCCGCAACCGGTGCGCCCCTCAGACAACAAGGGCTGGCTGGACCTGGGCCCACGCGATATCTGGCGCGACCGGGAGAACCCCGACATCATGGTGCCGCCGGCCACCGACCACGGCACCATGGCGAATCTGAAGTACTCCTTCTCCGACGCGCACCAGCGTCTCGAGCAGGGCGGCTGGGCCCGCGAGGTGACCAACCGCGAGATCCCCGCGTCGCTGGACGTGGCCGGTGTGAACATGGCGCTCGAGCCGGGCGCCTACCGGGAACTGCACTGGCACAAGGAAGCCGAGTGGGGTCTGGTCCTCGTCGGCAGCTGCCGGGTGACCGCCATCGACGAGCACGGCCGTTCCTTCATCGACGACGTGAAGGCGGGCGATCTCTGGAACTTCGAGGCCGGTCTGCCCCACTCGATCCAGGGCCTCGAAGACGGTGTCGAGTTCCTGCTGGTGTTCTCCGACCCGGACTTCTCCGAGAACTTCACCTTCCTGCTCTCCGACTGGTTCGCGCACACGCCGCAGGATGTGGTGGCCGCCAACTTCCGCAAGACGGAGGGCGAGATCAGCGTCTTCCCGAAGCAGGAGAAGTACATCTTCTCCGCGGCGCTGCCGGGCCCGATCAGCGAGGTGAACCGGCCGGTTCCCGAAGGGACCGTGCCCTCCCCGTTCACGCTGCACATGGAGGACGTCGAACCGATCGAGTCGGAGGCCGGCCGCGTCCGGATCGTCGACGTCAACACCTTCCCCGCCGCCAAGACCATCTCGGCGGCCTTCGTGGAGGTGGAGCCGGGCGGCATGCGGGAGCTGCACTGGCATCCGAAGGCGGCGGAGTGGCAGTACTACATCCAGGGCGATGCCCGGATGACCGTCTTCGATTCGAACGGGCTGTCCCGGACCTTCGACTTCCACGCCGGGGACGTCGGCATCGTTCCGCTGGTCGCCGGTCACTACGTGCAGAACATCGGCACCGAGAAGCTGATCTTCGTCGAGGTCTTCAAATACCCCGAGTACTCGGACATCTCGGCCCGCAAGTGGCTGGCGTCGAACCCGGCGCAGATCGTCGCCGATCACCTGAACGTCACGGCACAGTTCGTCGAGTCGCTGCCCGCCGACGACAAGCCGGCGCCGGTGATCTGGTACGACCAGTCCAAGATCCAGGACTGACCGTGGCGCGCATTCTGATCGTGTTCTCCAGCTTGTTCGGCGCCAATGCCGAGCTGGCCCGGCTCACCGAGACGGCACTGACCGCCGCGGGCGCCGAGGTGCGCACCCGGCGGGTGCCCGAGGTGGCGCTCCCGCAGGACGTGCAGCCGGCCGCGGCGCGCGAGCAGCTCGCCACGCCCGCCGATCTGGACTGGGCGGACGGCTTCGTGGTCACCTCACCGTCGCATACGGGTCTGTTGTCGGCGTCGATCAAGGCGTTCATCGACGAGAACCACGACGCTGCGGTGGCCGGCGCCTATCTGAACAAGACGTTCACCGCGATGGCCACGTCGGCGTTCGCCCACGCCGGTCAGGAGCGGGTCGTCGACGACCTCAACGCTGTCGGTGCGGCGTGGGGCTGCGTGCTGGTGCCGCCGAGTACGGCGAGCGCCACCATGAACAAGCTCGACGGCAATCCGTACGGGCTGAGTTGTGTACTGGCACACGGCAAGATCGCGGACACCGCGGTCGCGG
>NZ_JBJURU010000012.1:135352-151813 GCF_046098115.1 Gordonia sp. VNK21
GCGCCACTTGCAGAACAAGTCTATCCGCGGCCGGTGGCGTCGCAGCACCAAGACCACGACGCTGCGGTGGCCGGCGCCTATCTGAACAAGACGTTCACCGCGATGGCCACGTCGGCGTTCGCCCACGCCGGTCAGGAGCGGGTCGTCGACGACCTCAACGCTGTCGGTGCGGCGTGGGGCTGCGTGCTGGTGCCGCCGAGTACGGCGAGCGCCACCATGAACAAGCTCGACGGCAATCCGTACGGGCTGAGTTTTGTACTGGCACACGGCAAGATCGCGGACACCGCGGTCGCGGCCGAGGTGCTCAGCGAGCATCTGTCTCGCTTCGTCGCCATCACCGACGCGCTGGCGCCGGTGCGGGCGGTCGGGGGATCTGCTTCACCGGATCAGCCCGGGCATCAACCCCCCCGGGCTGCTGACGTCTTCTGAGGGGGAGGCAATGACAAGTCCAACCAAGGTGATCGACGCGCACCCGGAGACGGTGCGCTTTCCGCTGATGGAGTTGCCGATCGTCGGCTTCCTGCTGGCCATGATGGCCGGCTCGATGAACGCGTGGACGCTGACCAACTCGTCGACCTTCTCCACGGTGCAGTCCGGCAACGTGGTGTCGATGGGGTACTGGCTGGTGGACGGTAACTGGGCCAAGTTCGCCTTCCCGGCGATCTCGGTGCTGGCCTTCGGTCTGGGGTCGGCGGTGTGCGGTGTGCTGATGACCTCGTATCTGCGGCGCGGCCGCAACTTCACCAATGCGGTGCTCACGTCGATGACCGTGCTGTTGATCGTTCTGGGCATCCTGGCGCTGACGATCGTCGGCACCAATCCGCACGACACCGCGAACGTGCTGGACTTCGGCAAGGACCACGACATGAGCGCGCAGTGGATCGCGGTGGCGATCAGCTTCGTCGCCGGCGCCCAGGGCAACGCCTTCCACAAGAACCACGGCATGCTCTACGGCAACGTGGCGGTGACCTTCGTGGTGCAGATGGCGTTCAACTTCCTGGTGCAGTCCTTCTTCTCCAAGAAGGGCATCAACGGCGAACCGAATCTGAAGTGGTCGGGGATCTTCTTCCTCACTCTGCTCGGATTCGCCGGCGGCGGTGCGATCGGCTTCTCGCTCGACAAGTACGGCACCAACGGGGCGTCCGTCTTCCTGCCCGCGGCGATCGCGCTCGCTCTGCTCGTGGTGTCGCTGACCCGCCGGCAGCAGAACGTGGATCCGAGCCAGGGCGGCACCTTCGCCTGACGCTCGTCACCCACCGAACACGACAGTCCCGCACCGGAGAACCGGTGCGGGACTGTCGCCTACGAGACGAAGTGGCCGGCGCAACGGCTCCGCACCCATCGGGTGCGGAGCCGTTGCGTCTGCGGGCCGCAGAGTCAGCGTGTCAGCCGACGATCAGCGATTCGCCGTCGGCGCTGACGTTGACCGGGACGGTGTCGCCGTCGCGGACGGTGCCGGCCAGCAGGGCCTTGGCGAGCTGGTCGCCGATCGCCTGCTGGACCAGTCGGCGCAGCGGCCGCGCACCGTAGAGCGGATCAAAGCCGCGCTCTGCCAGCCATTCCTTGGCCTTGGGCGTGACCTGCAGGTGCAGGCGCCGCTGTTCGAGGCGGGCGGCCAGGTTGTCGATCTGGATGTCGACGATGGACACCAACTGCTCGGGGCTCAGCGCGTCGAAGATCACCACGTCGTCGAGACGGTTGATGAACTCCGGCTTGAAGGCCGCACGCACGGCTGCCATCACCTGGTCGCGGTCGCCGCCGGCGCCCAGGTTGGACGTCAGGATCAAGATGGTGTTCCGGAAGTCCACCGTGCGGCCCTGACCGTCGGTCAGCCGACCCTCGTCGAGGACCTGCAGCAGGACGTCGAAGACGTCCGGATGCGCCTTCTCCACCTCGTCGAAGAGCACCACGGTGTAGGGGCGGCGGCGCACCGATTCGGTGAGCTGGCCGCCGGCCTCGTAGCCGACGTACCCGGGAGGGGCGCCGACGAGCCGGGCGACGCTGTGCTTCTCGCCGTACTCGCTCATGTCGATACGGACCATGGCGCGCTCGTCGTCGAACATGAACTCGGCGAGCGCCTTGGACAGTTCGGTCTTGCCGGTGCCGGTAGGGCCGAGGAACAGGAACGATCCCAGCGGCCGGTTCGGGTCGGCGACGCCGGCCCGGGCGCGACGCACCGCGTCGGAGACGGCGGTGACCGCCTCGGTCTGGCCGATGACGCGCTTGCCGAGTTCGGCCTCCATGCGCAGCAGCTTGGCGGTCTCGCCTTCGAGCATCTTGCCCGCGGGCACACCGGTCCACGCCGAGACGACCTCGGCGACGGCGTCCGGTCCCACCTCCTCGGAGAGCATGGTGTCCTCGTCGGGGTCGGTGCCGGTCTTCTCAATCGCGGCCTCAAGCTCCTTCTCGAGGGCCGGGACCCGGCCGTACCGCAGCTCGGCGGCCCGGCCCAGATCGCCGTCGCGTTCGGCGCGGTCGGCTTCGCCGCGCAGCTTCTCGAGTTCCTCCTGCACGTCGCGGATGGCGTCGATGGCGGTCTTCTCGCCCTGCCAGCGGGCGTTGAGCTCGTTGAGCTTCTCCCGCTGATCGGCCAGTTCGCCGCGCAGCTTCTCCAGGCGCTCCTTGGAGGCGGCGTCAGTCTCCTTCTCCAGGGCCACCTCTTCCACTTCGAGCCGCCGGACGATGCGCTCCACCTCGTCGATCTCGACGGGGCGCGAGTCGATCTCCATGCGCAGCCGGGAGGCGGCCTCGTCGACCAGGTCGATGGCCTTGTCCGGCAGGAAGCGCGAGGTGATGTAGCGGTCGGAAAGCGTTGCGGCAGCGACCAATGCGGAGTCGGTGATGCGGACGCCGTGGTGCACCTCGTAGCGGTCCTTGAGGCCGCGGAGGATGCCGATGGTGTCCTCGACGGAGGGCTCACCGACGTAGACCTGCTGGAAGCGGCGTTCGAGCGCGGCGTCCTTCTCGATGTACTGGCGGTACTCCTCGAGGGTGGTCGCGCCGACCAGCCGCAGTTCGCCGCGGGCGAGCATGGGCTTGATCATGTTGCCGGCGTCCATCGCCGATTCGCCGGTCGCGCCGGCGCCGACGATGGTGTGCAGCTCGTCGATGAAGGTGATGATCTGGCCGTCGGAGGCCTTGATCTCGTCGAGCACGGCCTTGAGGCGTTCCTCGAACTCACCGCGGTACTTGGCGCCGGCCACCATCGAACCCAGGTCCAGGGAGACGACGGTCTTGTTGCGCAACGACTCCGGCACGTCGCCGGCGACGACACGCTGCGCCAGGCCTTCGACGATGGCCGTCTTGCCGACGCCCGGCTCGCCGATGAGGACCGGGTTGTTCTTGGTGCGCCGGCTCAGCACCTGCACCACGCGGCGAATCTCGCTGTCCCGACCGATGACCGGGTCGAGCTCGCCCGCACGGGCGCGCTTGGTCAGGTCGGTGGAGTACTTCTCCAGCGACTGATAGGTGTCCTCCGGGTTCTCACTGGTCACCCGGGCGGTGCCGCGGACGGCGACGAAGGCCTCCCGCAGTGCGTCCGGGGTGGCGCCGGCGCCGGCGAGTAGCCGGGCCGCATCCGAGTCGCCGGTAGCCAGTCCGACCATCAGGTGCTCGGTGGAGACATATTCGTCGCCCATCTCCGTCGCCAGTTTCTGGGCTTCGGTGATGGCGGCGATCGATTCGCGGCTGAGCTGCGGCTGGGCCGCCGAGCTGGACACGACGGGCGCACGGCCGACCAGGTCGCGGGCCTGCGTCCGGATGTGCGAGGGATCCACTCCCACCGCCTTGAGCAGCGGCGAAGCGATTCCGTCGGTCTGGTCGAGGAGCGCGGCGAGGATATGCGCGGGACGCACATCCGGATTGCCGGCGGCAGCGGCGTCCTGGACGGCGGCCTGCAGCGCAGCCTGCGTCTTGGTGGTGGGGGTGAAGCTGTCCACTTGCACTCGCCTTTCTGTTGGCATAGCTCTCCGGGTCTTCCGGAGTTAAGTCTACGAGGCTCAAGTCGGCCTCTCATGTGGATTCAACACCCTAAGAGTTGAGTCTGTTCCACTAAACTTACGGCCCGGCCTATGAGATATGCCACAGTGTCAGCTGCCGCGGGCGCTCAGAGTCTGGACTGGCGGAGCGAATTTCTGGATTACTGGACAGTAGTGCCCCTCCAGCCACAGCGGTCACAAAGTCTGGATTGAGGCCACATCTGATCTGAACAACGAAGACTCCAGCCACTAGCTAGCCAGTAGTGCCCACGGTCGGCGCCCCCAAGCGAGTAGCGTTACGCTTCTGTGTGGGCCGTCACTCGCAGATAGTCTGAGTGGCGTGCGCATCGGTGACTCTGTCCAGCTCTCGGTCGACATGCTGAACCGCGCTCGCCGGTTCACCCCAGAGCAACGCCCGCGTCAAGTACTGGGAGAAGCAGCAATGCTGCACGCCTGTATCGCGGTGGACGCGACCGGAAAACGAATGACCGGAGGACCCGTAGGCGAGCGCTTCACGGCGGCGATTCGAGAGCACCTCGATATCCTCAGCGCCGTGGGCCTTCCCGCGATGGACTTGGCGCGGACGCGATTTCCGTACCCCAGCCTCCGCGTCACCCCCAAGGAGCGTGGCGGTGAGCCGGATATCGCCGACCTGCTATATCTCCAACACAGGTGCACACTCGGGCACGGCGACGAGGTCCCACTAGTCTTCTCCTTGATTCCGCACGACGACGTGCCCGGCAACTACCCTGTCCAGTTCACCTCTGAAGCAATCCGGCTACCGGAGATCGTCGTGTACGGGTTGCTGGCCATCGTGGTACTTGCCCCGGTCAATGCTGGTGAACGAACTCAAGACGCCATCGTTCCATGGGCACGCGGTCCCCTTGTCGCCAACGACTGGTGGGGCCGCGTAGAGGACTTCCGCACCGAACTGGAGAGCTCGGGGTTCAACAGGTTCCAACTCGACGAGACCCCCGTTCTATCGCCGAACGCACCGCTCATCGATATCGCTCGTGCGACTATGCAGCGGTCCGGCATTCCAGAACTCAAGCAGCTCTGATTCGTGGCTGACAGATCGGCAGACTCCGACCTGTCGGGTGAACCCTGAAGCCAAAACACGATGACCAGCACCGATAACCACCCGACTACCGAGATCACGCTCGAGCGCACGATCTCAGGTCAGACCTTTCGCGATGTCGAGCGGCAGGTCGCAGGCGATCTGGATAACGAGCACCAACTCCTCCTGAGCTGCCCGCCGTTCCAGGGAGCGGCCGACTGCAGAACGGACGGCCGACACATCAGGGGCGTTTCCGGGGCTGCGCCACTGCGGCACCGGCTACCATGTGCGGATCTCGTGGATGAGGTTGTCCCAGACCGCGGGCCTGATGGAATGGGGCGGAGTGTTCAGGAGCTCCTTTGAGACCTCTTGGTAGACGAACTGGGTCAGGCCGACAACGGCCATTCGCAGACCGTCCCAATCCTGGATCGTCTTCGCGACCTCGACGAACGACGGCCGAGAGTCATCCCGTGCCACGTGAGACACGGATTGACGGCGCTGGTTGAACTCCTTGAAGTAGCGCTCCAACAATATGTACATAGGCGGCTCCATCAAGGGGCCGGCCTCATTCTTGAGCTGATTCAGTGCGTGGCCACCGTTGCCGAGCTCCGGTAGAAGGCCTTCCGCAATGCCATAGCCGCGCCAGTACGTCGCCGTGGACATCATCTCTGGCCAAGGCGTCGCCATCGACTGGAGAACGAGTACATGTTCCATGAAGCCGAGAAAGGCATGCCGCACGTTCTCTTCGAGCGGGAGAACCGCCGGCATTGCCGGCAGATCGTCAGAGCTGACGCCGCAGCCTAAGGTCCAGCCATAGATCACCGGGTTGAGCGCGCTCGGCAGCGGAACAGCCAGTCCCGGAAGGTCCTTCTGTGCTCGGTCCAAGACCCGCTGTTGGAGGTCCTTCGAAAGGTCGTAGCACCGGCCAGCGTTGCGTAGACCGGCCAGGATCCAGGTCGCAAGCACGGCGTGGTCCGGCTGACTCAGCGCAAAGTCGGCAACAGTGTCAGGCGTCATGTACTGCAGGTCGGAAGTCCACTTGTCCTCGTAGGCTTCGATTGCCTCGTCGAGCCAGTCGACGTCGTACCTGATCTCGTCAAGCCGGTACCCCAGCGGGTCGGCCAAGCTCTTGTTGCTGGCGAGGAGCCGGTACAGCTCAGCGTAGACGATCGGAGCGAACTCGCACTTCAACTCAGCCACAGCAGGCGCTCCAGGCGATCGGCGAGCGGGGTGACTGGCAGGTCTGGCACGAGCTGGTCGAGCGCCTCCGGGCGGACAGGGAGGTTTTCGAGGTCGTTCCGGCGAAGGATGGGGATGGCGGCTCCGCTGATCAGGATCTTGCGAAGAGCGAAGCCCTCCCGGCCGTTGAGGTACTGCGCGAGTGCTGGTCCCAGGTGAGGGTCGCGCAGGCGTAGCACGTAGACGCGTAGATCTGCCACAGCTTCGGTCTGTGCGACTGTCGCGTGTGGACGCTCGCCGGGCTCCGCGACACACAGATCGCCGGGGCGAACCACGGTCACGCGCTCGGCGGTCGCAGGCACCCAGCGCCGGGGCGGGTTCCCTGAGAGCATGCGGATATCTGCGACGGGCAGGAAGCCGACCTCTTGCTCCTCGACGGCGCCGTCCCGGACCGGGCGTCCCTTCACGATCTCGCTGCAATAGTCCTTGAGAGGGATGCCCTCCTGGAGGAGGTCCGGGCGCGGGCTGGCCAGCATGAAGCGCCACTCGCTCCCCCGCAGGTCGGCTGTGCGCCACCACGTCTCGGGAGCCTCCTCTTCCTCGAGGTGGGTCGTTGACGCCTCGCTCTGCAGTGCCTCGATCAGCGCGTGTTGCTTGATCAGCGTGGGCAGCGGGATCGCGATGTCGAGGAGGTCACTGAGGGCCAACAGCAATGCTGCCGAACCCACAGCGAGGCTTCTTCGAAGATCAAGCCCTGATCGAGAGTTCAGCAGGCCCCACAACCACAGCGCAGACACCTCTCGCCCTGGGCGCAGCGCATAGAAGGCCGACGACACCAACGCGCCCGCCATAGCGTCCGAGACGAGAAGGGCAAGACCCGATGGGCTACGCGGGACAAGAAGGTCTCCTTGACGAAGCTCCGACCCCACCTGGTAGGCCGCACCCTGGTACTTGCGACTTCGGCGGCGTACTCCACCACGGGCCACATCGACACCGTCAGGGGTAATGACGGGTGTTCCCACGTCTGCGAACGACGCTGGGGCCAAAGTCGCCACGAGTTCCCGAAGCGCTACGTTCGGCGCCTGAATCGGCCACTCGAATGCACCCGCGAGCAGGCGGGAGGGTTCCCAGCTCGCCTGACGGCGGAGGTCGAGAATGTTAGTGGTAGCCACGACCGCCACCAGTCCTATCGCCATCGATGTGGGCGAGCGCCGCCGTCAAGGCTGCGCCACCCGAAGCCAGCTGCGTCTCCCAGTCCTCCCCGAGCTGCGCGACGAAGGTCTCCCCGGGCTCGCGCCGCTCGATCACGAGGAGCACAGAGCGCACGCCGGTGCCAGGCACCGCGCCACCAGGAAGACCGATAAGCGCAGCCACGCGGAGTTGCTCAGCGAGGTACTGGCGGTATTGCTCGGCGGCGCGCTGGAAGGTGAACCCGGCTGCAACGTGAAGCACCGCGCGACCACCTGGTCGTAGTTGCTGCAGTGCGAGGTCGACCGCTGCAACCGTCATGTCGGTCGTGGTCGAACCATCGAGGAGCACCCGAGGTTCGCGAAGGCGCATCCCAAGCGGGGGTGCGGCCAGCACAAGGTCTGCCAACGGCAACTCAACCTCGAAAGCATCTCCCGAGACGATCGTCGTCAGCAGCGGCGCCGTCCGCCCAATAGTGCCCGCCAGGCTGGCCAGGCCGTCGTTCACCTCGACCCCGACGAACTCGACCGGCGCATCGTGCCGCAGTGCGCGATCCATCACGGCCCAGAGGAAGGAACCTGTGCCGCAGAACGGATCAAGCACGGTGCCAGCGATGGGCGGCCCCGCCAGATCGGCCATTGCCCGTGCAATCACCGGATCAGAGGCCAGAGCCTCGCCCTTGCCCGTATTGCTGGCGAACTCAATCAGTGCGCGGCGTCTCGCCTGCCAGAGCACATCGCTACGCACCGGCACGAAGCCATCGGCCGTCTCGATACCGGCGACGTCCGGCTCAGCAGTGAGATCAGCGGCCGGGAAGAAGTTGTCAACCTGAGCACCGTGAGCGCGCTCCCCGTCAACGTGACGCCACAACGACTTGAGCAACAGAGAAGTCGCGAGACCTTCGTCGACGAGCAAACCTCGCGGCCCATGCTGCGGCGGGGTCGGCCCATCCACCGGCTCAAGAGAGCGGACGCTCCGGTCAGCCTTGAACCACTGTCCGTTGACTACCGCGTAATGGTCGGTCGTGCCAAGAAGATCGCGGCTTCGAGCCAGGGCCGGGAGGGCCAGTTCTGGGGTCTTAAACTGGCCAGACTTGATCTCGACGACTGCCCACGGAACAAGTTCGCCACTGTTGTCCGCAGCCCAAGCCACCACATCTGGACGGACCTTCGACCGCGGGTCGATCGGGGCCTCGAGCTGGACGAGTTCGAAACCAGCAACGCGTAGCCGGGCGCGCACTTCGTCGCGCATTGATGCTTCCTTTGTCATCGGATTTCCCTCCCTTCTCGTTCAAGCGAGCCAGTGAACGTACCACGGCGGACTGACAATGCAAAGTCGGAGCGTTGCACCCATCCACAACGAAGGACAGACTCATGCACCCTGCACTGACACGTTCCAGAAGCGCACCAGAAGAACGCTTGCGGCTTCTCGCGTCAGTGTTTCTCTCGGCGTTTCTCCACGCAACCCCGCATCGACCTCGACCAGTTATGGAAGGTTCGACACGATCATGTTCGGAAAGCGCGGTTGCCTCGGGGCTTGGTTGCGATGCTGCACAGGCTTGCACTCATGACGGCCGCGCAACTCTCCGTCGCCATCGGCCGCGTCGCCCACTGGACTGGCCCCCAGCGACACCGTAGACCGCTGGCTCGCCCGCCGCCGCGTCGATGCGACTCCCAGCGAAGCACTTCTCCAGCTCGACCCCATCGCATGCGACCGAACCCGTCCGCCTCGTCACAGATCCCATGGGCTGTGATTAGCCTGATGAGTGCGGTACGGACGGCTGAAGGAGAGACGACTTGAGTAACCTGGGCAACTTCGTGTGGGGCATCGCCGACCAGTTACGAGGCGTGTACAAGCCGCATCAGTACGGCGGAGTGATCCTGCCGTTCACGATCCTGCGCCGCCTGGATTGCATCCTCGAACCCCACCGCGACGAGATCCGGAAGCTGGCCGAGCAGTACGACGGCGGCGCACTGGACGTGCAGGTCAGACGCAAGACGGGCCTGTCGTTCTACAACACCAGTCCGTTCGACTTCACCACCCTCCTGGAGGACCCCGAGGGCGTGCGGGCGAACCTGATGGACTACATCACCGGCTTCTCGTCGAACATCGACGTCTTCGAGCGCTTCAAGTTCGAGAACGAGCTGGCGACCCTGGACGAGAAGAACCGCCTGTATCTGGTCACCTCCCAGTTCGCCGAAGTGGATCTGCATCCCGACCGGGTGCCCAATGCCGAGATGGGCGACCTGTTCGAGCACCTGATCTACAAGTTCGCCGAAGCCTCCAACGAGGAGGCCGGCGAGCACTACACCCCGCGCGACGCGATCCGCCTCATGGTCGATCTCCTCTTCGCCGAAGAGAACCTCGCCCTGCTCGAACCCGGCACCGTCCGCACCATCTACGACCCCACCGCCGGCACCGGCGGCATGCTCTCGGTCGCCGAAGAACGCCTCCTCGAACGCAACCCCGACGCCCGGCTGCGCCTGTACGGCCAGGAGATCAACGACCAGTCCTATGCGATCTGCAAGTCCGACATGATCGCCAAAGGCCAGGACGTGGACAACATCCGACTGGGCGACACCCTGTCCGACGACCAGTTCTTCGACCGCACCTTCGACTTCTGCATGTCCAACCCCCCGTACGGAGTGGACTGGAAAGCCTCGGCAGAGGCGGTGAAGAAGGAAGCCCTGGCGCCGAATTCCCGCTTCTCCCACGGTTTTCCGGCGATCGGCGACGGACAAATGCTGTTCCTGTGCCACATCGCCTCGAAGATGCGGGCCCCGCACGACGGCGGCGGCCGGGCCGGAATCGTCCTCAACGGCTCGCCACTGTTCACCGGCGCCGCCGAGTCCGGGCCGTCAAAGATCCGGCAGTGGCTGCTGGAATCGGATCTGGTCGAGGCGATCATCGCCCTGCCGACCAACATGTTCTTCAACACCGGCATCGCCACCTATATCTGGATCCTCGACAACACCAAACAGCCCGAACGCCAGGGCAAGATCCAGCTGATCGACGCCACCAGCTTCTGGACCAAGATGCGCAAGAGCCTCGGCGCCAAGAACCGTGAACTCGATGCCGACGCCCGCGACCGGATCCTCGCCCTCTACGACGCGTTCGACGACGCCGACCCCGACTACTCCAAAGTGTTCACCGCCGACGACTTCGGCTACTGGACCATCACCGTCGAACGCCCCCTCCTCGACGACGACGGCAACCCGGTCACCGACCGCAAGGGCAACCCGAAACCCGACCCCAGGAAACGCGACACCGAGAACATCCCCTTCACCTACGGCCGCGAGCGCTCGTCCACCGGGCAGCCCACCTCGCCGGCTGAGCCCACCTCGCCGGCTGAGCTTGTCGAAGCCCCGCCAACGCAGACCGACCGAGACGCAACCATCAAGGCGTACTTCGAGTCCGAAGTGCTCCCGCACGTCCCTGACGCGTGGATCGACGAGAAGAAGACCAAGGTCGGCTACGAGATCCCCTTCACCCGGCACTTCTACAAATACATCCCACCCCGCCCCCTCGCCGAGATCGACGCCGACCTCGAGAAGCAGGTCGCGAAGATCATGCACCTGCTTCGGGAGGTGGAGGGATGATCGACCTACCCGAGCATTGGGATCGGGGACGTATCAAGTGGGATACCAAACTGGAAGCAGGTGCAACCCCGTCCACAGATGAGCCCACGTTCTGGTTGGACGGCGACAATCCCGAAGGCACGCCGTTTGTCGCTATCTCAGACATGAGCCGCCGCACTTATGTAACCAATACTGCGAAGTCACTCTCCAAAGAGGCGATCGCAACCCGAACGATGCCGATGGGTACAGCGGGCACGTTGCTGCTGGCAATGTATGCAAGCGTCGGCGAGGTTGCGTTCCTCGACCTGCGAGCAACTTGGAACCAAGCACTTCTCGGGATCGAGCCAAACCACGATCGCGTGGATCCCCGCTTCCTTCGGTATGTGTTACTGGACATGCGTGATGACCTCCTACGCGAGGTTCGCAGCAACACCCAGGCGAACCTCAATGCCGGGCAGATTGGAAACATATGGTTCCAGCGCCCGCCGCTAGGCGAGCAGCGTGCCATCGCCGACTTCCTGGACCGAGAGACCGCCCGGATCGACACGCTCATCGAGGAGCAGCAGCGACTCATCGATCTCCTACGGGAGAGACGATCGGCAGTAATAACAAACGCTGCAACCGCAGGAATTGACCGAGCGCCACTGGTCGACAGTGGAAACGTCTACCTTGGATCCGTTCCAGCCCATTGGGTAGTCAGCCGATTCAGTCGAGAAATCGATATAAACACTGGTCAGGTGGATCCGCAGGTTGAGCCGTGGGCGTCGATGGTTCTTGTGGCCCCGAACCATATCGAAGCTGGAACAGGAAGGATCGTGGATCGAGAAACGGCCCGCGAGCAGGGTGCGGAAAGCGGGAAGTACCTGGCGTCAGCTGGGCAGCTCATCTACTCCAAGATTCGTCCATCTCTAAACAAGGTTGCAATCGCTGAGATCGATTGCCTGACGAGTGCAGACATGTACGCGATGTCCAGCAAGCAGGGAGACGACCTTCGGTACGTGCAGTACTACATGCTCGCGCAACCCTTCCACACTTTCGCAACGCAGATGTCCTTGCGCGTCAAGATGCCAAAGATCAATCGTGATGAACTCGGAGAAGCGCCCTACCTTCGGCCCCCACTCGACGAGCAGCGCCGCATAGTTGCCTTCATCGACAATCAGACTGCACGGATCGACACACTGATCTCAGAGGCGCAGCGCTTCATCGAGTTGGCGCGAGAGCGTCGTTCGGCTCTGATTACAGCTGCGGTGACTGGCCAGGTTGATGTGTGGGATGAGGTGGGGTGAGTCGTGGCGCAGCACAATGAGGTCGAGTTCGAGCGGGAGATCGCCGAGTACCTGGCCGCCCACGGTTGGCTGTACTCGCCCACCGACGCCGGCTACGACCGCGAGCGAGCCTTGTTCCCGGAGGATGTGCTGGGCTGGTTGCGGGACACTCAGCCTGAGCAGGTCGAGAAGGTTATCAAGCCGGGTGTGCGTTTCGACAAGCTCAACGACCGGGGCAGGCTCAACGACCAAGGCGAGCTCAACGACCGGGAGTCTCAGCAGGAGGGGCAGCTTCTCGACCGGCTGGTGAAGGTCCTGGACCTGCCGTTGGTCAACGGTGGCGGCACCCTGAACGTGCTGCGCAAGGGGTTTTCGCATCTGTCGGGCAAGTTCGCGATGTGCCAGTTTCGGCCCGAGACATCCCTGAATTCCAAACGCAACACCGATTATGCGGCGGTGCGGTTGCGGGTGATGCGGCAGGTGCATTTCTCTACCGCGAACAACCGGTCGGTGGATCTGGTGTTCTTCGTCAACGGTCTGCCGGTGGCCACGGCGGAGTTGAAGACTGATTTCACGCAGACGGTGACCGATGCGATCGATCAGTACCGGACCACGCGTCTGCCGAAGGACCCCAAGTCCGGGCATGTGGAGCCGCTGTTCGTCTCGGGGGCGCGGGCGTTGGTGCATTTCGCGGTCTCCAACGACGAGGTGTGGATGACCACCAACCTGGCCGGGGCCAAGACCCATTTTCTGCCGTTCAACCGGGGCACCGAAGACGGCGGAGCCGGCAACCCGTTGAACCCGCACGGGTCACGCACCTCGTACCTGTGGGAACGGGTCCTTCAGCGGGATGCGTGGCTGAACATTCTGGGTCGGCTGATGTACATCAAGCACGAGCAGTCGACCGACCCGATCAGCGGCAAGACCACCCGGTCATCGACCATGCGGTTCCCGCGGTTTCATCAGTGGGAGGCGGTCACCGACCTGACCGCGGCCGTCACCGCCGAAGGCCCGGGACAGCGGTATCTGATTCAGCATTCGGCCGGCTCGGGCAAGACTGACTCGATCGCCTGGACCGCGCACCGCATGGCGCGGCTGCAGGTCGACAACGCGAAGGTGTTCGACTCGGTCATCGTCGTCACCGACCGCAACGTCCTGGACGCCCAGCTCCAGGATGCGATCACCCAGATCGACAACGACGCGGGAATCGTGGTCGCGATCGACCGGGAGGAGGCCGCCAAGGCCGGTGCCTCCAAGTCCGGAATCCTGGCCAAAGCGCTGCTGGATGGGAAGTTGATCATCGTGGTGACGATCCAGACGTTCCCGTACGCCATGGCGGCGATCCGCGAGAACAAGGGTTTGAAGGGCAAAACGTTCGCGGTGATCGCCGACGAGGCCCACTCCTCCCAGTCCGGGCAGATCGCCGGGAAACTCAAAGCCGTCCTGACCGCCGAAGAACTCCAGAACATCGACGACGGCGGCGACATCGATGTCGAGGCGATCCTGGCCGCCGAAGCCACCGATCGAGCGGACGCGTCGAACATCTCCTACTTCGCGTTCACCGCGACCCCCAAGGGCAAGACCCTCGAACTGTTCGGCCGCCGCCCCGCCCCAGACGAGCCGCCAGCCGCGTTCCACGTCTACACGATGAAGCAGGCCATCGAGGAGGGCTACATCCTCGACGTGCTCACCGGCTACCACAGCTTCAAGCTCGCCTTCCAGATCGGCCAGAACGCCGCCACCGAGAACGAGGTCGACCAGTCCGAGGCGACCAAGGCGGTGATGAAGTGGGTCAAGCTCAACCCGCAGACCATCGCACAGAAGTCGGCGATCATCGTCGAACACTTCCGGGAAAACGTCGCGGACCTGCTCGACGGGCATGCCAAGGCGATGGTCGTCGCCGATTCCCGCAAGGCCGCCGTCCGATACAAACTCGCCATCGACCGCTACATCGCCGACAAGGGTTACGGCTACGGCACCCTGGTCGCGTTCTCCGGCTCCGTTCCTGACCCCGAGTCCGGACCCGAGGAATTCACCGAAGCCACCATGAACCCCGGTGTCCGGGATCTGCGCACCGCGTTCACCGGGGATCAGTACCGGGTAATGATCGTGGCCAACAAGTTCCAGACCGGTTTCGACCAACCGTTGCTGTGTGCGATGTACGTCGACCGGAAGCTCTCCGGCGTCACCGCCGTCCAGACCCTGTCACGGTTGAACCGCACCTACCGCACACCGTCGGGCACCGTAAAGACCGCGGCCATGACCCAGGTCGTGGACTTCGTCAACGAGCCGGCCACCATCCGCGAAGCGTTCGAACCGTACTTCACCGACGCCTTCCTCGAAACCGAGACCGACCCCAACCTGGTCCACGACCTGGCCGCCAAACTCGACACCGCCGGCATCTATACCCAGGCCGAGATCGACCGGTGCGCCGACTACTACGTGAAAGGCAAGGGCAATACCGCGCTTTCCGCGACAGTCGGGCCAGGCCAAAAACGGTTCGCCGACCGCTACACCGCCGCCCTCCTCCACAACGGCGGCGACGGCGATCAGGCCGAGCTGGCGGTGCTGGACATGTTCCGCCGCGACGTCGGCTCGTTCGTCCGGCTCTACGACTTCATGTCCCAGATCATCGACTACGGCGACCCCGAGCTCGAGAAGAAACACATCTACCTGCGCCTGCTCGAACGCGTCATCAAACCCGACAACTACACCGCCCCCATCGACCTGTCCGACGTGGTCCTCAAACAGGTCAAGCAGATCGACCAAGGCAAGACCGACATCAGCCTCGGCGCCAAGGCCGGACTGACCGGGCTGACCGCCGCCGGCACCGGGGAACGCCGGGATCCCACCATGGTCGCCTTCCAGGAGGTACTCGACAGGCTCAACGAATTGTTCGGGTCCGAAGACTTCTCGCAGGCGCAGAAGACCTCGTTCGTCGAGGCCCTGCTGGCGACCCTCCTGGCCGACGCCGACCTGGTTCAGCAGGCCCGCGTCAACACCGCCAAGCAGTTCACCGAGTCACCGGACTTCGAGTTCGCCGTCACCGGTGCCGTCGCCGACAACCAAGGTGCCCACTCGAAGATGAGCGACTACTTCTTCAGCAATACCCCCGGACGCGACCACCTCCTGGCCGACATCGCGAAATGGTTCTACCGAGTCGTCGCTGATCAGGCGTCACCGTAGGACCACGGCATGCACCACCGGGGTTCGTCTGACGTTGCGCCCATCAGCCGCGAACGCCGAGTCGATCGACCCGGCCACTTCCCCACATCCATACCAGGATGTCGAAGACTCTGATCGTGCTGATGTCACTCTCGATCCCGGCCTCACCTCGAATCTCGTCGAGGTGCTTGACGAGCCGACGGTTGTCGGCGCGCAGTGCGGCTTGGAGGTTGTGGTAGAAGTTGTGCCGGCGAGTGTTGTGGCCGACGGTCTCGACCACCACCGAGTCCATAATCGGGAGCAGCCTGGGCCGTTTGCGTGCCAGGAGTTTACTGGTCTTAGCACGGCCTACGCCGGGGTTGCCCCGTACTAATGACCACAACTTCTCAGCATCAGCGAGGACATCCTCGTCTGCATCGACGAGGTCAAGATCCGTCGGGAGGCGTCGCAGTAGTGCGCGCAACTGGTCGCGGTAGTCGGGGTCGGTGTCGCCGAGAATCCGCAAGGTCGCGTCACCGGGGATCCTGACGTCAAGAAGGGTGACCGCCACAAGGTCATCGACGGCGAACCCATCTCTTGTCTCGAAACGGTCGCCACCACCAGCGAACCGCTCGAAATGGGACCCACTGTAAGCGGGCAGAGGATCGGCGTGGAAGTAGTCAGTCAGCACGTCGACAGCAAGTTCGCCCTGTTCAGAGTCGAGAATCAGCGGCAGGCGCATACCGTCAATGGCCATGACCGACGGTACCCCGAAGACGGTGTTAGGTGTCGCTCAATGGGCCCTGCGCAACGCCAGCGTCGCCGCGTGCCCTTCGATGGGTTTCACGCTGCCGTGCCAACCACCGCCGTACTTGCTGCGGGTAGAGGTCCAGTCCCGGTAGGTCTTCGGCGTACTCAAGGTAGGTGCTTTCGCGGCGTTCGCCTCGGCTCGCGTTTACGACATCCCATCGTCAGCGTTTGACTGCTCGTTTTGGTACTCAGCTACAAACTCAGCTGCCGCCTTCACGATACGAGTGCGAGCAAGCTGCGGGTCGTCCCCATCGAGTAACTCA
>NZ_JBJURU010000012.1:151823-163822 GCF_046098115.1 Gordonia sp. VNK21
GCTCCACTCCGGCCCTAGCTCTCACTGTAGTCGTGCTAGTCTCCTCTGATCGTGCTGATGTCACTCTCGATCCCGGCCTCACCTCGAATCTCGTCGAGGTGCTTGACGAGCCGACGGTTGTCGGCGCGCAGTGCGGCTTGGAGGTTTTGGTAGAAGTTGTGCCGGCGAGTGTTGTGGCCGACGGTCTCGACCACCACCGAGTCCATAATCGGGAGCAGCCTGGGCCGTTTGCGTGCCAGGAGTTTACTGGTCTTAGCACGGCCTACGCCGGGGTTGCCCCGTACTAATGACCACAACTTCTCAGCATCAGCGAGGACATCCTCGTCTGCATCGACGAGGTCAAGATCCGTCGGGAGGCGTCGCAGTAGTGCGCGCAACTGGTCGCGGTAGTCGGGGTCGGTGTCGCCGAGAATCCGCAAGGTCGCGTCACCGGGGATCCTGACGTCAAGAAGGGTGACCGCCACAAGGTCATCGACGGCGAACCCATCTCTTGTCTCGAAACGGTCGCCACCACCAGCGAACCGCTCGAAATGGGACCCACTGTAAGCGGGCAGAGGATCGGCGTGGAAGTAGTCAGTCAGCACGTCGACAGCAAGTTCGCCCTGTTCAGAGTCGAGAATCAGCGGCAGGCGCATACCGTCAATGGCCATGACCGACGGTACCCCGAAGACGGTGTTAGGTGTCGCTCAATGGGCCCTGCGCAACGCCAGCGTCGCCGCGTGCCCTTCGATGGGTTTCACGCTGCCGTGCCAACCACCGCCGTACTTGCTGCGGGTAGAGGTCCAGTCCCGGTAGGTCTTCGGCGTACTCAAGGTAGGTGCTTTCGCGGCGTTCGCCTCGGCTCGCGTTTACGACATCCCATCGTCAGCGTTTGACTGCTCGTTTTGGTACTCAGCTACAAACTCAGCTGCCGCCTTCACGATACGAGTGCGAGCAAGCTGCGGGTCGTCCCCATCGAGTAACTCAAGCGCTGAACGATAGTCAAAGGCATCGTTGGACACCGTGAACCAACCTCGAATCTGACGCGGGGAGAGCACTTCTTCGAGTTCGGCGATGGCCTGGTAGGAAGTTCCGAGTCGGATGAGTATTGCTTCCCTGCGCAGCACATGCACTCCACTCGCCCAGCGTGTAACCGTCCGGGGGTCTGCGGCAGCGAGCACCTTCGCTGCCAGGTCCAAGCCCAGCACCTCGATGAGGTGGCTTGTCATCGCCCGCGGGGTGTTACTGATAGTTGCGGCAATCGACCTTGTCATGCCGATTCCTTTCAAGTTCCACAGTTTTTCCAACGCGCCGAGTACGGGCCGACTACTATCGGCGGTGACGTACAGCTCTCAGTGCCACGTGTCTGCGTGGCACGGTTTGCGTCACTTTTTCGAAGCCGACCGGCGCCCAGGTTACTAGGGCACATGGTCGGCTTCTTTTGTTTTTTGGGCGGCAGGAAGGAGGGCCGGGAATGCGGCAAGGTGCATGGCTCAGTCACAACGCCGGCATTCGCTCGCGCTCACCTCCCACAGGAAGGCGCAAATAGCCTTGAAATCTCACATACAGAAGGCCGGGTTGCAGCCCGGCCAACTGTCAACACATCACTGACGTGACTTCGTAACTTCAACTCCGAGGATAACCCATGGATCACACCTCGGGCATTCTTATGCCCAAACAGACTTCTTGCTCGCGGCGAGGCTGGCGGGTGGGACGATGACCCAGCGACCTCAGCTGCCTCGCGTCCCGGCTCGCCGCGGGACTCGCCGGATCGACCCCAAAATCACCGCGCTCCTCTCCAATCAGATGAGCAGTCGCGACGCCATGCGTGCACTGGATGATCCGAGTGCTGTCGCTGACCTCGTTCAGTCGGCGCAAGTCATCCTCTGGGATGGCCGGCACCCGCATGTCCAACCGTTTGCCTCCCGCGATCAGTTACCGCTGGCGCAGATGCATCCGGTCCGCCGAATCGGCACCTATCACGGTGCCCGATCGCGATTCGCCTACCACCCCACCGAGTTCGACGGACATCGGCACTTAGTGCTGGCCGAGTCCCTCTTGGAGTGCTCCTGGATGCAGCAACTGGATCGGCGCCCGGAGCACTGGGGCTATCTCGGCCAGGCATTGTGGGTGACGTGGCGGCTCGGCGAACGTCAGATCACCCATGTCCCCGACATCGTCGGTCAGGACGTCGACGGCCATCAGTGGATAGTCGACGTCCGGCACACGCAGGGGATGAATACCCGAACTGGGGTGGTGATGGACGTACTGATGCGGGCCACCTGCATCGCGAGCGGCATCGACTATCAGCTCTTCAACGACCTGAATCCGCAGCGCCGCAGAAATCTCGAGTTCTTGTCGACCATGCGCTGGCGTCGTCGCGTCGAGGATACGACGTGGTGGCCAACAGTGATTGAGAGGAAGCCGAAACAGTTCGTCGACCTCGCCGCTGCCGCCGGTGGTGGCCCCTTCGGCCGGAATCGGGCACTGCACGTCATCGCACAATGTCACGTCGACATCGATCTGGATTTGCCGATTACCTCCACGACCGACCTGCGTTGGAGGCTCAGCGATGGTGAGTGAAGTATCCACAGCGTTCACGCCCGGCCAATCGTGGCCACACAACGGCCGCATGCACACTCTCGTGGCGATCTCATCCGCCTTCCCGCGGACCGCCACTCTCAAAGACAATGCGACCGGGGAGCACGTTGAGACTGCGCTGCTCGAGGCTATTCACGACCATGCCGACTGGGTGACACCCGAGCGTCCGCATGATGACCCCGCGACTCGCCTCGCTCTCTTGCCTCCCAACAAGCAGGCCAAGGCCGTCGAGCGAGCCCACCACATCCGCGAGGTCTTGACCGGCAATCCGTTGGGAGAACCATTCGATCCTCTCACTTGCGACCACCGCTACGATCCGGCGCGCTACTCGGTGGAGACACGGATGCAACGAAAGGTCGAAGATCTCGCCGGCGTGCGCGGGTACAGCCGCTCCAGTCTCTACGAGTTCCGGCGAATCTATGCGGAGACGTCCGGAGATATCTCGGCACTGGCCCCCGGCGGTATTCCCGTCCCTTACGACCCCTGCGCGGGGCTCGAGGAGGAACTTCTCGCCGCTGTACAGGCAATCATCTCAGATCTGCACGCCGAAGGAGAGTCCTCCAGGGAAGACGACGCTCGGCTGGTTCTGTTGAAGAAACGCCTGCTGAATGGCGGTGTCGACCCCGCCCATCCGGCGCTGAAGAAACGTCGATTAACCAAGATCATGAAGCACTTCGAACGGGGAATCCCTACCAAGAACGCCGAACAGAAGCGGAGCAAGGATTCTCGGAATGTCAGCTATGTACGCCGCCCCAAAGCTACGCAGTACTTGGAGCGCGTAGAGGTCGACGCAACCCCACTGAACGTGTTGGTTTACGACCCCGACAGCAAGGCCACATTCCGCCCTTACGTGCTCGTCGCGATCTGCTGCGCCACCAAGCTCATCACCCTCCGACTCTGCGCGAAGCAACCCACGACACGCGATGTGCAGCTCCTGCTGTTTGACATGCTTCGGCCGATGGTCCTTCCAGACCGTGTCCGGGATCACCAACTCATGCTCGGTGTTCCGCAGGAGGTCGTCATCAGACAGGCCGATGAGCTCGGAGCCGTCGTGATCGACAACGGCAAAGAGATGATCAACGTCTCCACTGTGGATCTGGCCATGCGCTTCGGGATCCGGATAGAGGGATGCCGCGCCGGAACCGGGTCCGACAAGGGACTCGTCGAATCGGCGAATCTGACACTTGACCGAGTCCAGCAGTGGCTCGAGGGCTACGTCGGCAGACGGTCACATCAACGCGGCAAGGACGTCCAGGCGTCCCTAACCTATCCCGCAGTGGAGATGGTGCTGCAAGAGTACGCATACGGACTTTATCCGTACATGCCACATCACGGGCTACCGGTCGAACCCCACAGCGCCAAGCTCCTCACTCCAGCCCAAGCGTACGAGCGCTGCTTCATCCGCGGATCAGCTTGCGATAGAGTTCCCCACCCCGATGACGTCTTTCAGCTTCTAAAGAGCGACGTCGTCGCTGTCAGCAGCGACGGTGTGCGGTGCAATGGGTTGAAGTACACCGCACCAGAGTTGCGCAGTGTCATTCGCGAAGACGATCCCACCAGCAAATACGCCTCCAGCATTCGCATCTTCTACGACAAAGCAGACCGCTCGAGAATCTTCTCGTATTCAACGCACCACCAGCGCTGGTTCCAACTCACCGCAATCCACGACAACGGCCAAGCCCTGGGGCCGTGCAGCGACATCCTGATGGACGGCTACGTCGACTACCTACGAGCTGCGGCTATGACGGAGGACCAAGAGCTCAACACCAAAGTTGCATTTAACCAGTTCATCGATCACGTCATAGCGAACGAACCACTGCGATACGCCCAGGATCGGGCCTACCTGCACTCTGCGTTGCCTGCTCCCGACGGCAGTCCCGGCGCCCACTACGTCTACCACGACGACCTCGACCGGAACCGGGACTTCATCCTCGACTCCGATATCTACCTTGCCGATGACAACCAGCTCATCGGCATCATCACCGGCGGAGATGACTTCTGACTATGGATGCCCCCATCAAGCGCCCACTGAGTCCCTATGACCGTTTCGACTTGTCGAAGTTCGTCCTACACCTCGACGACATGGCGCCGCCGCCAAGTACGGCGCACAATTCACCAGCGGAGATCAGCCACTGGATCCAGGCCGCAGGACCGATTGAGACCTCGGAGCTGCAGTGGATTCAGTCCGCCATGACCCAACTACTGCGCACCAACTCCTCCACGATCAACGGTGCACGCCAATGGCTCGGAATCGACGGACCGCCGATGAGCGGCAAGACGTTCTCTGCCGTGGTCGCGGCCATGCGAATCGACACGCAGCTTCGAATCAGCCAGACCGGTGATGTCGAGGATCCGTTCGAGCACATTCCGGTGGTCATCGTCTCGGGCAATCTCGGTGAACCCGCCCTCGCCCGTACCCTGCTCGACAACATCGCGCGCTTCATCGGCGTAGTTCTGCCTTCCGGATTGTCCGCGGCAATCGAAGCGACCGCACGCCACCTCAAGAACGTAGGCACGCTCCTGATCGTCGTCGACGACGCACACTTCATCAAACGCAAGAGTGGCAGCAGGAACCTCACCGATGCTCTCAAAGACATCATCACCACCATCCCGGCCAGCTTCGTTTTCGTCGGCGCAGGCCTGGAAGTGAGCGCACTACTGCATGTCCCGACCGGTTCCGGCGAAACAACAAAGCGAGCATTCGACAGCGCCAAAGCGCAGAAGCTTGAACGCGATCAGTATTCAGCGGTCTACCAGCTTCGTGAACGTCTGTCCTTTCATTCCGTAAAGCTGTTCCCATCCGAGATGGGTCGGGTCCATCCGGTCCTGCGGAACCGAATGACAACTCTGATCAACGAGCTCGATCGCATCGACGGATTCGACGCATCGGCACTGCGGTCAGAGCAGGCACTGGAGCGCTTCAGCGCTCGCTCGCTTGGGAAGACCGGGCTCGCATTACGTCTGATTACCCGGACGGCTGCAGCAGCAGCCGAAACTGGCGCCTCACCCACGCTCGACCATGTCTCCGCAGTCACGGGTCTCGAGATCTCTGATGACTAGATTTCCGCTCACCAGTTCACCATTGCGGTACGAGTCACTCGACTCGTGGCTGGAGTACCTCGCTAGCCTGCTCAACTGCTCAGTCCGCAGGCTCCTTCGAGCGGCTGGCGTCGAAACCAAAGCCCGAGCAGGATTCACAAACTCTGTCGACGACGACTTCGCGAACAAACTCGCAGCCGCAACCGGTGCGACGCCAGAATCAATCCATAGCGCAACACTGCACCGTTACCCAAACCTCCTCACCAACGGCATCGTGAACCCGACCCTCGCCGGTGGAACCACCGCGGGATACTGCCCTCTTTGCCTCCGTGAGTCAGACGGCCGCTGGCACCTCGACTGGCATGTGAAAACTACGATGACCTGCACCATCCACAACGTCGTCCTACTTCAGAATTGCCCAACGTGCGGAAGCCGACCTCGTTTGTCGTCGACACGCACGGTGCAGCCGCTGCAAGGGAACCCGTTGAGAAGCGGCCCTTGCGGCCTTCACGGCTGCCTGCCCAGTCTTACCCGCGCACCAGCGCCCCACGTCGCCCCTGACGGGCTGATCGTGGCCGGCCAACAGTGGATCGATTCGCTGTTGTCTGGCAACACCGTCGAACTGCCCTCACGGCCCGGGTTCACCGCCTCCGCCGCCGGACTTCTCTCCGACATCACATCTCTGCGAAAACTACGGGTTCCGCTTGCACGGCCAATCAACAGCGAAACCGGCAACGAATACCAGCCGAGTGATGAGAACGTAGCGCGAGTCCTCGCGGAGATCGACGACAGCGTTCCCCCCGAGCCGGACCGCCTCTCAAGTCTGGTCACCCAGACTCTTTTTGCGGCGGCGTACACCGCAACCAATGAGCGCGAGGCAGCTGAATTCTTCAGCTTCATACCTCCCGAAACCGGGCGGCGCCTGTGCTATCACCGACCACTCACCGACAACCCCCGCGCGATTACTCGCACGACGCGGCACCTGTTCTACCGCTATGAGTTCGCCAGCATACGGACTGATACTCCCTCCTGGCACCGAGAGGTTCTAGCAACCCTTCCGGTCGTACCTCTTTCACCGTCGTACCTGCCGTCACGGATCTGGCCCGACGTCGTCAAGAACCACCCCGACGTCCCCGAGGCTGTCCGTGGTCTCATCCCCCTCACGGCAGTAATTTCTCTGTCAGCAATGGGGTCTAGCGCGCCACCAGCATCACTTCGGCGTCAGTTCAACATCGTGATGGTCCATTACCAGATTGACATTGAGCTGCAGGCCCTCTGGGCTTGCAGTAGCCGCGAGCAGATTCTTGACTACTACCTAGACTTGCACGAAGCTCTGGCTTCCAATCCGCCAGTTATCGACTACGGCCGACGCCGAGCACTGTTCCCGACACCGATTTCGATCCCCACCGAAGCCAGCACAAGCCCGCAAGAGCGCCGCTTCGTGTGGCAGCTCCTCACTGGCTCCGATCCATTCGCGAGCACCGGATCCCGAGGACAATTTGGCCCCGTCGTCGCGATGTACCTACGGTACGTCGAAAAGCTCCAGCCTGAGCATGCCGATCGGCTCCATGGAATCGCCAACACCATCCTCCACATGGCCGGTATCGACAACGAGCCGCTCTTATACTCCCCGACCGGCGGATCGACGGGCTTCGGCGATCCGAGCAATCGCACGGCCAAGTTCGACTGGACACAGGCGATCCATCCCGGGGCTCACGTTGTCGATCTCGCAGCGGCCGAAGAACACCGAAGCCCGGCAGCAATCGTCAACTACGCCCTGACTGGCAGCAGCTCCATCGCGAGGCTCCTTCTGGACTTCCTATCCACCGCCGATCAGCCAACAACCATCGCGTCCGCAGCGCACCTCGGCCGGCACGGTCCACAGCAGTACACGTCTGAGGCCCGGCTCGAACACCTACTTGGCCGCGCGGTTTATACCCGTGCCCGCAAGAACAACCCTCGGGCAATCACGCGAGCCGGCCGCGCCCTCCGAGACCTCTGCGAATCCCACAGAACCGAACTTGAGCGAGCCGCAGGGCCATCCCGACCAATAGTTCGCGAACCATAATTGCGCCAACGATATGACCAGCAACATTGGAACGCCGACCGCAGTGTCGAGTGTGCACGCGGAATTTGGCGGTGCTGAGTGTGCACTCCGGGTTGCCGGCGTCGAGGGCGGTGACGGTTGAGGCCGGTTGTCCTTGCAAACACATGGCCCGCTGTCCCCATCGTCGACAACGTCGCATCTGGCACTGTGTGCATTCTGGGCGGGTTCCATGCTCCGACTACTCTGGGTGCCAGCCGAAGAGCGCACGGTGGTAGGCAGCCGTCGGGGGCAGCGGTAGCTGGCCGAAGGCGTCAGGGATCTCCACACATCCGAAGATTGAGCTTGCATAAGGGAGCCCGGAGGGCTTGTTGGTCAGTATTAGCTCGGCAAACTCTTCGACGTACGCGAGTCCTGTGCGTAGCAGCGTGAAGCCTGTAGTCGCCAGGTCGGCGACCATTGCCAGCGGCCGGAAGACATCTGGTTGCCCTTTCCACACGCCCAGGGCGTCGTAGTGCTCCTGAGATAGTGCCGACGACTCAGGATCGAGTTTTGGGACTTGATCGAGGTCGATTGCGAGGCTCTGGTCGCTTCCGTAGATTCGGCCCAGGCTCAGACCGACCGGTAGTACACCGTCGTGAATGTGATTTCGCAACTGCTTGCACACCCACGCGTACTTCTGGAGACGCTTCACCTCGGTGAGTGCTTCGGCGCTGTAGACGGATTCCAGGTGCTTCTGGATGAACTGCTCGGAGTCCAGTGACTGATGGGCGGGCTTCACCGCGCGGAGGTCTTTAAGCATGCAGAACCCTCGACCGAGGATGTCGTATACCGCCGAGAGGTAGAGGAGTTCACGATCGAAAGCCTCGGCAGCAGTCTCGATCACATCTTCGCTTCGATCCCCTGTGATCGGGTTCGACAGAGCTGCGAGCAATGTGTCGAACGCCTTCGTCGCCCTGATCAGGCGTACTTGTACGGCATGGCACATCGAGACGACTCTCGGTGCCCCTTCTTTCGCCGCGATAGGTTCGAGGCAGTCGAAGAAGGTCATCGCACTGAGCACACCCTCCTTGTAGAGGCGCGTAACGCTTCCAGTTGTCCTCGTCGACTTCCACGTTCCGCCGCCGACCATCGTTCCCTGCTCTGTGGCAATCACAGGGTTCGCGGTTACGCGGAGATAGTGCCCGATCAGGGCCACGGCCTCGGCGGGCGAGACGGAGGCAACCCGATCGTTGTCTGAGACATCCGAGCGTCCAGCGGTCGGAGCAGCAGTGATGATCGCGTCGAGCCCGAGGACACGGGCGGCCGCCGCGTGCGCGGCAGCTCGGTGGAGCAGCTCGACGGGCAGTGGTTCCGAGCCGCCGGGCAGGTCCGTCAAGTCGAGATGCTGGTAAAGATCGAAGAAGTGGACCGCAGCGCAGGCGTCGATTTCTGGACCTTTCGAGGCGACCCAGAACTCAACCGAATCACCAAAGCGGCCGGCGGCGTCGACCGATGTGAAGCCAAGGCTATGGATCATCGTGTTGTCGCCCAACGCTTTGACCCACGGGTGAGGCACTTCCTGGCCGCGGGTGATGATGAGTTCGGCACCGACCTCATCTCTCTGCAGGAGAGGGAGCAGATAGCCTTCAGGCAGGTCTGGCAGTGTTTCGACATCCACCCCAATCCGGATCTTCCGCACTGCCGGGACGATCGGAAACAACGGCGTTTCCACCTCCCGCGGCGCGGGCTCGGGTGGACGCACATATCGCATGAAGCGATAGTTGGGCTGTCCCTCGGGAATAACGATGCTCATGCCGAAAGGATGCCTGCTCCCTCCGACAACTCAATTCCTATGCTGCGCGGCACCAGCGGTCCAGCACATTTCCAGCGGCACGGGAGTGGACCTACTTGAGGACGCCACGGCCATCCGAACCCGTGGGATCTGCTCGGTCCGGATGAGTTGTGCTTCCCCTGCGTGCGGGTCTCGCTGGAGCCCGACGTGCGACGGCGGTGGGCGCGAATGAATCTGGAAGGAGCCAGTTACTGAGGTCCATCGAAGCGCTATTGACCGGCGATGACTACGTTAAGCGCGACTTCTGCCGATACTCCACGGAGTTCAATGAGGACAACGCACCGGAGTTATCGGCCACGCCGGCCTGGCCCAAGAGTGCGTGCATATAGGCCGAACCGGCCGATCCTGTCTGAAGCTGGGATGTAGGCGGCTTCTGCCATGGCGAAACCCCATGCGGTGAAATCGTCAACGATGCGGATTCGCCGTGAGTCAGCGAGGAGGGGTCGAACGCCGAAGCGATCACCCGTGCACGGAGTCGCGGTCCGCCGACACTTCGAGAATCTCGCAGATCGGCCGCATGCCCGGCGGTGGCACTTCATCGGTGAGGTCTGTGCCTTCGGGAATCCGCCCGGGCTCTCCGAAGAAGCCTCGTCCACGCTGCTCCCACCTGGTCTCGTTGACCACGACGTCAACTTCGAGGCCTTCGGCAGGAATCGCGAGGTGGCCGCGCTCGACCAGGAATCGGATGTAGGCGAGGGTCTCCAGGGCGACGACGGCGATGTGCGAGAACACATGGGTCGCCGCGCGATAGCGGTCGCGCGCGTCGAACTCGTCGTAGCTGGGCAGATCGCCGTGGATCGAGTCCTCGTACAACCAGGCGTAGGCCAGGTCTAAGTCCGTGGCCTGGCCGATCTCGCCGGTCTCGATGTTCTGGACCACCATGCTGTAGGCCCGGGTCTTGGCTCCGCGGGCGCGGTCGCGTTCGGTCGCCTGACGCCACTCTGTCCTGAAGTGCGCGCTACTTCGGGCGATCGTCTCGTCAGCCGTATCTGTCAGCGCGTCAAGCGAGTCCATCACTTTCGAGTGACCAAGGGTGTCCCGGTCGAGGGTCATGGGTCGCAAGCGAGCGGCGAGAGACTCGAACTGAACCTCGTCGGGCAGGTCGAACTTGAGGACGACCTCACCGGTCTCCGGGTACACCTCTGTCTTGAACTGCGTCTTGCACAGCTCCCGGATTCGCTCACCGCCATCCATCGCGATCAGTGGGTGAGCCTCAACCCGACGGAGTCGACGTACGAAGGCGCTGAGCCGTGCGGCGTCGTCGATATTGGACATGTCGGCATTCTTCCAGCGGGCTCAGACATGGTCCAGATTGTCTTGCTGCCGAAGTTGTGTCCCCCTGTGACCAACGAGATCCAGGCACTCCTCGAACGGGTTGCCAGTAACGATCCGGCGACGGCGAAAGAACTGCGACGGCACATCGGCTCCCTGCTGAGCGGGCGGCAGTTCGGGCTGAACTTTGAGCGACACACTCCGGAGGCGCGGCGCTCACCAGGCGGCCGATCTCGGTCGGCGACAAGTGCGGTTCCTGCCCACGCGGGGCAAAGCGGCCGCCGAGTCCGAGACGACCTGGGTCGTGACCGGGACCTCCGGGCGCACGAAGGCCCGCGTGGCCTCGTCCACTTGCTTGAAGCGCCGGCATGTCGCCGGGCGATCTCGGCGGCTTGCTCCGCGGCCAAAACGCTATTGCGGCGCCACAATCAATCCGAACGACTCAGGCCGGGACGATTGCCTCACGAAAGATCGAGGATAAGGGGGCGGCTACAGCTCACAGCTCGCCACGGCGCTTTAGGTCCCTAACCGTGCTCTCGATACCGCGAATATCGACGTAGGCCTTCTTGCGTGGCGAAGGCTCCGAAATTGCAGGCTCATCCGCGTAGGGGTCGCGGGTTAGCCTCGATCTTTCGTGAGGTGCTGATCCCGGCCTGATCTGTTCGGATTGGTTGCGGCGGGGCTGATTATGGCTGTCGGGTACGACAGGATCGCCGAGGCCGTCGGTGCGCGGTCGGGTTTCACTGGCCCGAAGGGGTGGTCTTTCAGTGGTAGGGGCGGATTGCGACTGCTGTTCAGCTGGTGTTTCGGTAGGCGTCGAGCCGGGTGATTGCGGTGATGAGCAAACCTGTGTGGCGGGCCTGGTGGTCGAATCGCAGGCGGTGGGTGCGGGCGTGCCGGGCCAGGCGGGCGGCGGTGGCCAGCAGCCGTAGCCGGAGGTTCTTCAATTCCCAGGTACGTGCGTCGGTGCCGGTCAAGGCAAGCATCTGCATCCACGCGTTCAGGTCGAGTGCGAGGGCGACGACGGCGAGCCAGATCTGATTCTGGGCGAAGGTCGTGAACGGCAGGTTCCGCAGACCGCAGTCTTTGGCCTGGCGGATGCGGTCCTCGCAGCGCGCCCGGCGGCGGTGCCGTAGTTCCAGGTCAGCGAGCTGCCCGCGGTTGGCGTTGGTCGCGAACGCGGTCAGCCGCCAGCCATTGCGGTCGGTGATCCGCAACTGTGCTCCGGGG
>NZ_JBJURU010000012.1:163832-165114 GCF_046098115.1 Gordonia sp. VNK21
TAGTCGGGGCGGCGTTGGTTAGGCTTGTCTAGTCCGGCCCTAGTCGTGGAGTGCTTTCTAGCTCCGATTGGGCGCTGGGGATGCGCCTACTCGGACGTTAAAGCCTCGGAAGCGGTGCGTTCTTCCGGATGCAGCTATAAGCGCCATAGCTCTCGTGCCAATCCCTGGATTTCGCGGCACCGCTCGACACTCGACATCGGCGGGGGAATAGGAGCTAGAAAGCACTCCGTTAGCAGGGCCGGACTCAGCAAGCCTAACTAACACCGCGGCGTTATCGCAAAACCGGCGCCTCGTTCGGCGGCTCTAGCGGGCCGCTGTACGGCCGCGAAGTTCGTTCACCTGCTCCGGTGCGCCCGGAAGCACGCGGGCCTCCAGGGCCAGTGCTGGGTCCAGCAGAGCCTGAGCCGCCGGCGAAACGGGGCGCACCCGTCCTTGGCGTGAACAGCGGCTGGCTCTAGCCGGCGGACCACTCGCGGCGCGGAGGCCTCACACAGCGAGTTTCAAGTCGGGCTTGACGGCGGGCGAGTCGTCCCTCGGCTACACGGCAGCGTCAAGAAAGCGGCAGCGGCCTAGCAATGACCGTTGGGCAAGCTCCTCACGGACCTAGAGCAACCAGTGTCCCCCTCGGCGGCTTGCTCCGCGGCCAAAACGCTATTGCGGCGCCACAATCAATCCGAACGACTCAGGCCGGGACGATTGCCTCACGAACGATCGAGGATAAGGGGGCGGCTACAGCTCACAGCTCGCCACGGCGCTTTAGGTCCCTAACCGTGCTCTCGATACCGCGAATATCGACGTAGGCCTTCTTGCGTGGCGAAGGCTCCGAAATTGCAGGCTCATCCGCGTAGGGGTCGCGGGTTAGCCTCGATCTTTCGTGAGGTGCTGATCCCGGCCTGATCTGTTCGGATTGGTTGCGGCGGGGCTGATTATGGCTGTCGGGTACGACAGGATCGCCGAGGCCGTCGGTGCGCGGTCGGGTTTCACTGGCCCGAAGGGGTGGTCTTTCAGTGGTAGGGGCGGATTGCGACTGCTGTTCAGCTGGTGTTTCGGTAGGCGTCGAGCCGGGTGATTGCGGTGATGAGCAAACCTGTGTGGCGGGCCTGGTGGTCGAATCGCAGGCGGTGGGTGCGGGCGTGCCGGGCCAGGCGGGCGGCGGTGGCCAGCAGCCGTAGCCGGAGGTTCTTCAATTCCCAGGTACGTGCGTCGGTGCCGGTCAAGGCAAGCATCTGCATCCACGCGTTCAGGTCGAGTGCGAGGGCGACGACGGCGAGCCAGATCTGAT
>NZ_JBJURU010000013.1:0-18272 GCF_046098115.1 Gordonia sp. VNK21
CTTCGTGGTGCCGATGAACGCCGACGGCGTCACCGTGGTCCGCCTCGAGCACAAGCTCGGCATCAAGGCCTCCGACACCGCGGTGGTGCGCTTCGACAACGCCCGGGTGCCGGCGGAGAACCTGCTGGGCACCCCGGAGATCAACGTCAAAAAGGGTTTCGGCGGGGTGATGCAGACCTTCGACAACACCCGTCCGCTGGTCGCCGCGATGGCGGTCGGACTGGGCCGGGCCGCCCTCGAGGTGCTGCGCGCGATGCTCGAGGAGGCCGGCCATCCGGTGGACTACGACCGGCCGGCCGCGGCCCAGCACGCCGCCGTCGCGGAGTACCTGCGGCTCGAGTCCGACTGGGAGGCGTCCTGGATGCTGACCTTGCGGGCGGCGTGGATGGCCGACAACAAGCTGCCGAACTCCGCCGAGGCCTCGATGTCCAAGGCCAAGGCCGGTCGCACGGTGACCGAGCTGACCAACAAGGCCGTCGAACTGGCGGCCACCGTCGGCTACTCGGAGACGCAGCTGCTGGAGAAGTGGGCCCGGGATTCGAAGATCCTCGACATCTTCGAGGGCACCCAGCAGATCCAGCAGCTGATCATCGCCCGCCGGATCCTGGGCAAGTCCAGCGCCGATCTGAAGTGAGTACGCGAGGCTGAACCTCACGGGCGCGGCGCGCCCGTGAGGCCGTGGGGCGGCAGACCGGGACCAGCGGACTGCCGCCCCTGCGCATGTCCCGGGTCCGTTCCGCGCTGTGTCAGAGGCCGTGATGTCCGAGCCGGGTGCTACGGTTCTGCCGGAAGATGCAGAAACAGAAATGCTGCCGCGACAGAATCCGGGCGACAGCGGTGCTGGAAGGTGAAGTAGCAGGTCATGCATACTTTTGAGCTCCGCAACCGACGCTACCTGGGCTCTAAACGGCTGGTCCTGCCGGTCATCGCCGAGGTGATCGACACCCTCGACGAGCGCCCGGCCACCGCGGCGGACCTGTTCGCCGGCACCGGCATGGTGGGGCAGTCGCTGGCCCGCGCCGGGATGGCCGTGACCTTCAACGATCTTCTGTCCTCCAACACCACCGTCTACCGGGCCTTCTTCGGAGACGGAGCCGTCCGGCGCGAGCTGCTCGCCGATCTGGTCGAGTCGATCAACGAGACCGATCCGGACCGGCTCGAGGAGAACTACTTCTCGCAGACCTTCGCCGACAGCTACTTCCACGAGGCCAACTGCCGCCTCATCGGGCACTATCGCGAGAGCATCGAGGGCTGGCACGCCGCCGGCACGATCGACGAGCGCGAGCGCGCGGTACTGATCACCAGCCTGCTCTACGGCATGGACAAGGCGGCGGCCACCGTCGGGCACTACGACGCGTACCGGGTGGGTGCGGCGGGGGAGCAGGCCCGGTTGCGGTTCGGTCTGCCCGTGGAGGAGACCTACGAGGCCGGGCACCGGATCACCCGGCGCGATGCCAACGAGCTGGTCCGTGAGGGCCGGTGGGATCTGGTCTACATCGATCCGCCCTATAACTCACGGCAGTACGGCGACCTCTACCACGTGCTCGACAACGTGACGGACTGGAACAAGGGGCCCGTCCAGTACAAGGCGCGCAAGATGGACCGCCGTCACCTCAAGAGCGACTACTGCACCACCCGAGCCGTACCGGCCTTCAGCGATCTCATCGAATCGGTCGATGCGGCGACGATCGTCATGTCCTACAACGACACCGGTGAACGCGGGAACTCCCGTTCGGCCGCGCGGCTGACCGACGATGACATCGTCGAGATCCTCTCCCGGCGGGGCGAGGTGCAGATCGTGGACGTGCCCCACCGCGAGTTCACCACCGGCCGTTCGGGTATCGGCGAGATCGTCGAACGCCTCTTCGTCTGCCGGGTGGGCAGATCCGGTGCGCCGAAGGGTTCGGCTCCGCGCCGTGCGATGAACGCCGCCGCAACCGATGCGGTCGCGCCCAGCACCGATCGCCCGCAGGTGCGCTCGCCGCTGAATTACACCGGGAACAAGAAGCGGCTGGTCACCGAGATCATGCCGTTGCTCCCGCCGCCGTCGGCCCGGCACACCCGGTTCGTGGACGTCTTCGGCGGCAGTATGACCGTCGGCATGAACGCGGGCTTCCCGCAGGCGGTGCTCAACGACGTCCAGACCGACGTGGTGGCGCTGGCGCAGTTGTTCCGGGACGTGCCGCACGCGCAGATCGTCGACGAGGTGGAGAAGCTCGTCGACCGGTACGGGCTCTCGGACAGCAGCCGGCACGGGTACGCCGCGTACGGCGCCAATTCGTCCAACGGGCTGGGCCGGGTGAACAAGGCCGGGTATCTGGCGCTGCGCGATCACTTCAACCGGATGGACAACGCAGATCGGTTGCGGCCCTTCGTCTTCTTCACTCTGGTCGTCTTCGGCTTCAACAATCAGATCCGGTACAACCGGCGCGGCGAGTTCAACATGCCGGTGGGCAAGCGCGACTTCAACGGCCGGGTGCGCAAGAACCTCTTCGACACGGTCGCGCGGATGCACGAGCTGGCCCCGGAACTGTGGACCCTCGACTTCCGGGACGTCTTCGGCAAACTCGAGACGACGGACCTGGTCTACTGCGATCCGCCCTACATCCTGGGCACCGCGCCGTACAACGAGCAGAACGCCTGGACCGCCGACGACGAGACCGACCTGCTCGACGCGCTCGCCGGATTCGCCGCCCGGGGCGGTACCTTCGGTCTCTCGAATGTGCTCAGTCACAAGGGCTCCGAGCACGATCAACTGATCGACTGGGCGTCCGGCCACGGCTTCGCCGTGCATACCCTGGACTACAGTTATGCCAACTCCTCGTACCACCGCAAGGACCGCAACGCCTCCCGGGAGGTGCTGATCACCAACTGGTCCACCCCGCAGTGACACCGGCCGCCGAATCTCCGCGAGAACGGTCAGTGCACGAGGGATCTGAGCCGCGCCGCCAACTGTGCATTCCAATCTCCGTTGAGATGCTCCACGTCACGGTGCTCGCCCTCATCGGCGACGGCGTCGAGGATCGGTGTCAGATCAGTTGCCGCACCGGCGATCTCAATCCAGTCGCGGGTGCTCAGTGAGACGATCACCGGACGGGCGGTGCCGATGCCGCCGTCTGTCGGCGTCATCTCCATCAGCCGGGCGAAGCCGAAGATCCGCGCCACGTTCGGGTCCACCTCGTTGGCGATGAAGAGTGTGAGCACCGACAGCTCCGGACGCTCGCAGCTCAGATTCACCGCGTGCCGGAGCACCGGCTCGAGCTCGCCGCGACGCTGCGTCCCCGGATCCATCAGGGTCACTTCCACCAGCACCAGCCGGCCGCCGTGCTCGAACTCGATGTCGCCTCGGCCGCCCGGGGCGTGGCTGATCGGCAGGAAGTCGCCGTCAAGCGAGAGTCCCAGGGCCGCACGCGGATCGAACGAGCGGCCCGAGGCGTAGTAGCAGCTGAGGCCGACCAGATACTCGTAGGCGCACGGTACCGTCGTCTTGCCCAGGCCCGCGGCGTCCAGTGCGTCTGCGAGCCGGGGATCGGGATAGTCCTCGGCGATCCGCTGCAGGTGTGCCAGCACCCGCTCGGGTGGGAAGGCCGCGGAGACGATGGCATCGAAGCGTTGCAGGTCCAGTGCGTCGACGAATGCCTGAACGGCGTCGGGTGCGATGCCGTAGTCGGCGGAGATCGCGGCGTCGGTGCGCGCGATGGCGCTCTCGCCGAAGAGGTCGACCAGACCGATCGCGCGGGCGGCGGGGGCCGGCGGGCTCACCGCATGCACGGCCAGCTGGTCGTCGACCATCCGGAAGAAGGCTGCGGCATAGGCGGATCCCACGCTCACCTGGTCGTCGGCCACCGACAGCACACCGGTGGCGGTGAGGATTCTCAGGTTGTTGTCCAGATACTCGCCCACCAGCGCCGACGTCCGGCCATCGGCGGCGATCCTGAGCAGTCCGCGGCGGAAGTCGGCGTCGTCGCCGTGAAAGCCGGGGTAGCCGGCCTGGTCGTGAATCTGTTGCGGGGTAGCGGTCTTCGATCGCAGTTCGGGCAGATACCTGCCCGGTTCGAAGCGCCCGCGGACCGTCCCGGCGCCGTCGTGGACCGCCCGGCGGAGCGCGGCGAGGCTCTGCCGGTCGGGGTGCTCCCGGAAAGCGGAGAGCGCCTCGACGAAGACCCGGTAGCGCTCCACGTAGGTGTTGCCCTTGCGGTTGGGGAACGACTCTCCGTCGACGATGCCGGTCGCGACGAACTCGGCCTCGGCGGGGGAGAGCTCGCTGCCTGCGGCGAGGGCGCTGCCCCGATCGAGTGCGCTGCTGCGCATCCGTTCGACGGTGCCGGCGAGCAGGTCCGCGTCGGCGCCCAGGTCACGGGGACCGGCGATGAAGACCGTCGCGAACTCTTCGGTGCTGAGCCGGCCGATTCTGTTCAGCACGCGCAGCAGTAGACGGACCGGGAAGAAGACGCCGTCGTCGGTGGGTTCGGTGTAGGAGAGCACGCCGCGCAGCACGGCGGAGTTCTCGGGTGTGAGGTGGCAGAGCCGGTCGAAGCGATCGGCCGTGCGGTCCGAACCGGTGGCGAACATGGTGCCCAGAGCGGTCGGCCGGCGCTCGTCGTCCACCAGCCCCAGTTTGAGCAGGGCATTGGTGTAGGTCCGGGCCCGCTTCTGCGCGTCTGGGCCGGAGATCGGTCCGCCGCCGCGCCCGAAGGCCTCGGGGGCCTCGGCGCGCAGCAGATCGTAGAACTCGCCCTGCAGTGCCGGATTGCGCTCCCAGCGGCGGTCGTCCACTCGCCAGCGGCGCAGCACTCCGAGTGCGGCCTGGTAGTCGGCGATGACCTCCTTGCGACGGAACGAGGTGTCGCCGAGGTGGACGAGGTTCGTGGCGCGCGGCACCGGTCAGGATCCCGTCCGCAGCACGCGTCCGCCGGAGTGGTCTGCGCTGGGGCCGGCGGCGAGCACCTCACGGCATTCGTCGGCGGGAAGTTCCTGATGGCGCACCCCTGCAGGGTAGCCGTTGGGCTCGGCCGCACCCGCGGACGTCCGACGGGCGACGCCCGCCTGCTCCCGGAAAACCTCCCGACGGGCCGCCGTGCGCCTGCTATCGTGCGACTAGAACACGTTCTACTTTGCCCCGGGCAGCCGGGCGAGATCCGCCTGAACAGGAGAACCCATGACCACCGAGCCGATCGCCACGCCCAGCACCGAGCAGATCACCGCCGTCGTCGAGTCCTACATCGAATACCTGACCACCGGCACCGCCGAGCAGATCGCCGATCTGTACGCCGACGGCGCCACCGTCGAGGACCCGATCGGCGCTCCGATCCGCAGCACCCGCGAGGAACTGGTCGAGTTCTACGGGGTCATCACCGGGATGGACGACCGGCGTGCGACGCTCGCGTGGTCCAAGATCGCCGGCGACACCGCCGTCTTCGAGTTCACGCTGGTCACCGGTACCGCAGGCATGTCCTTCGAGATCACCCCGGTCGACATCATGGTCTTCGATGCCGAGGGCAAGATCGTGTCGATGCGGGCGGTCTGGCAGCAGTCCGACCTCAAACAGCTCTAGGGGCCCGCCTTCGTCGCTCTCCGCCCGGGTCAGGCGTCGCGCAATGCGCGGTAGACCGCGGCGCCCACGAGCCGGCCGAGTTCCTCGGGATCGAGTTGTGTGCGGGGGACGCCGTCGAGGCCGAGGAGGGTGCGGACTGCGCTTTCGCCGGCACTGACCCACAGATCCACGAGGATCGGCAGTTTCACATCGGGGTGGTCGGTGCCCCAGACCTCGAGGGTCGGCCGCAACAGCGTGGCGCAGCGGTCCACGATCATCGCCCGGCCGCGGCCGAAGAGGTCGATGACCTCGGTGTCGGGGTCGCCGTAGAGCAGTTTCCACGACTCCGGCCGGTGCGCGGCCGCGGCGAGCAACACCTGGAAGCCCTCGATGAAGACGTCCTCGTCGGCGTTGACCCGGCGCTTCTGCAGGATTTCGGCCATCGCCTGCCCGAGGTACATCTCCTCGCGGTCGATCAACGCGGACAGGATCTCGGTGCGTCCGGGGAAGCACGAGTAGACGACCGGCCGGGTCACCTCCAGACGGGCGGCCACGGCGGCCACCGTGACCGCGGAGATGCCTTCGTCGCAGGCGATCTGCAGGGCGGTGTCGAGGATCTGCGGCCGGCGCCGGGCGGGTCCGAGGTGTTCGGCACGGGGGCGTGCCGGACGGGTCGACTCGGGCACCGGGACCTTTCGTTCTACGGGTGGCGGGCGGACCCCGGCATCATGCCGGGGTCCGCTGTTCAGCGTATCGCTCACGGGCCTGCGCCACCGAGACCGTGGCCGGATTCTGCGGAACTCCGCCACGGCGGTGCTGGCGGTACAGGTCGGCGGTCATCGGACCGATCAGCCGCGGCAGCAGCTGCTCGAGCAGCTCGGGGCGTGCACCGGCCAGTCGCATCAGGGCTTGGGCGGCGGGGATGTAGCCGGCCTCGAGCAGGCGGGGCTGGTCGAAGCCGCCCAGTTCACGCATCCAGCGGGGAAGGGTGGCGACGGCCGCGGGCGCCACGGCGCGCGCGCCGGCCCACAGCGTCAGGCCCCGATCGCGAGGTGTGTACAGCAGGTAGTGCATGCCTCGGCGGGCGCGCTCGGAGACGCACAGGGTGGGCCGGACCTGCGCGAAGTACTCGCGGACCTCGGCGCGGGAGGTGGGTACCTCCGCCTCCCGGCAGGTCTGCAGGCCCGCAGCGATCACGCACTCGGCCCAGAACTGCTGCTCCTCATCCGGATCGAGGGGTCCGGGGCCGAAGACCTCGTAGCACTTGAGGACCGAATGCCATCCGGTGATATGGATCCACAGCTGCGAGGCGGGGTTGTTGGCGCTGTAGCGCTTGCCGCTGATCGGCTCGATTCCGGTGGACTGGGCGTGCACCCGCAGGAGGTGATCGGCGGCCGAGACCGCGGTCCGACCGTCGCCGACGGCGGCGATCAGGAAGTAGGCGAAGGTGTGGTCGAGGCGGCCGCGCGGATCACTGTAGATCCCGCCGAGATCGGCGACGGCGGCGGTGAGGCCGGGGTCGAAGTGCTCCAGGGTCACCGCGCGCTGGAAGCCGATGAGTGCGGTGGGGTGCGTCCAGACCTTCCAGGTGGGCGAGTCCGGCCCGAAGAAGCCGTAGTCCGTCTCGCGCAGGGTGGGTCGGGTGAGTTCCAGGGCGGGTCGATCCTGCATGCCGAACTCCTCGGTCTGCCATATTATTCACTGGCGTAGGAATTGATTTCCTACGGGACTGTAGCAACCTGTGCCGAGTGAGGGAAGGGCGGCGTGTCAGCGCGGGCGCAACACGATCTCGGTGGGATGGGCGTCGGCGGGAGCGGCGATCGCCTGCGCCACAGCAGCGGCGACGCTCTCCGGCCGCAGGTAGCGGGCGGGATCGTAGACGCCGCCTTCACGGGCGACGATCTCACGCTGCATGTCGGTGTCGATACGGCCGGGAAAGACCGAGGTGACACGGAGACTGGGCTCTTCGGCGCGCAGGCCGTCGGCGAGCGCCCGCAAGGCGAATTTGCTTGCGGCATAGGGCGTCCAGCCCGGCCGGACGTTGCGGCCGGCCCCGGAGTTGATGAAGACGACATGTCCGCCCCGGGACCGCAGTGCCGGCAGCAGGAGCCGGGTCAGCTCGGCGGCGGCCACCACATTGATCTCGAGCAGCGCCCGCCACTCGTCGGCCGGGGTCTCGCTGACCGGTTCGAGGCTCGAGGCGATGCCGGCACTGTGCACCAGGACGTCGAGTTCGTCGATCGTCTCGACGGCCGCAGCGACGGCGTCGTCGTCGGTCAGGTCCACCGGCAGGGTCACCGCGCCATCGAGGCTCGACGCGAGGCCGTCGAGCGACGACGATCCGCGGCCGCCGAGGATCAGATCGTGGCTGGGCTGCAGGGCCCGGGCGATGTGGGCGCCGAGGCCTCGGCCGGCGCCGGTGATGAGGGCAGTGGGCATGGACCCACACGCTACGCCGGGATCGCGGTCAGAACTCCTCCGCGCCCACCAGGACGGCGTCGGCCGGCAGCGCCCGCGACGGCCGGCCGTGTGCGACGAGCAGCGCCACGACGGCGAGCGCGCAGTAGCCGACGGCGAACCAGAACGGCGCCGGGGCGCCGAACCAGTCGGCCAGGTAGGCCACCAGGATGGCCGAGATCGCGCCGCCCATCCAGCGCAGGAAGCTGTAACCGGCGCTGGCCACCGAGCGCGGCGTGCCGGCGTCGACGGCCGACATGGCGACTCCGGTGAACAGGGTGTTGAGCACACCGGACGGGATGCCCGACAGAGCCACGGCCAGACAGATCAGCCAGACCTGGTCGATGGCCACCCCCACGCCGGCGAGGGCCATCACCACGGCGTAGGCGGTGATCGCGCCGATCACGCCACCGCGATCGCCCACCGCCCGGGCGATGCCCGGAGCCAGGAACACCCCGGCCAGGGCGGTGAGCACGCCCCAGGCGAAGAACACCATGCCGGCGTTGATCGGCCGCATCCCCATGGCGATCGGGGCCCAGGCGATCACGGTGAACAGCGCGCCGGTGTAGAAGGCCGACGCCAGCGAGTTGATGGCCAGGTTGCGGTTGCGCAGCGCTTTGAGCGGATCGAGCAGGGTGACCTTGGGCCGGTCGGAGATCGGCCCGTCCGGCGGCAGCATGACGGCGCAGAGGATGGCTCCGGCGAGCATGAGCAGCGCAGTGCCGCCGAACGGTGCGCGCCAGGACCATTCGCCGAGCAGAGCGCCGAGCAGCGGGCCGACGGCCAGACCGATGCCCAGGGCCGCCTCGTAGAGCAGGATGGCGCCCTGCTGGCCGCCCCGGGCCTGGCCGACGATGAAGGCGAGCGCGGTGGCGATGAACAGGGCATTGCCCAGGCCCCAGATCACGCGCAGGGCGATGAGCTGGTCGATGTCGGAAGCGAAGGTGGACACCCCGGCGGCGATCACGATGCAGATCAGGCCGGTGACCAGGGTGCGCTTGGGGCCGAACCGGTACGCAGCCACACCGGTGAGCAGCATGGCGAGTACCTGGACGCCGAGATAGACGCCGAAGAGCAGGGTCAGTTTGTTCGGCGGCGCATCGAGGGCTTCGGCGATGGTGTGCAGGATCGGGTCCACCAGGCCGATGCCCATGAAGGCGACGACCGCGGCGAAGGCGGTGATCCAGACGGTGCGGGGCTGGCCCTTGATCGCTGAGCTCAAAGAGTGGTCACTACTCATGGTTCTCCAATCGTGCGTGCAGGGCCTGCAGTGCGGGGACGGCTGCCGCGAGTGCGGATTTGTGTTCTGGGGTGAGGGACTCGAAGGCGGCGGTCAGCGTGGCATCGCGCTGGACCTGCGTCTCCTCGACGGCTGCCCGGCCGGCCGGGGTGAGTTCGATCAGCACCGCGCGCCGGTCGTCGGGATCGGGATGGCGGGCGACGAAGCCCTTGCCCACCAGGTTCTCGATCAGGGTGGTGGCCGACGGCATCCGGATGGATTCGCGCTGGGCGAATTCGCCCATCCGCATCGGACCGTGATCGAACAGGGTGGTCACCGCCGCGGCGTGCGCCGCGGTGACCCCGGGGGTGGGAGAGTGGCGCCGCAGTGACAGGTACAGGCGGGTCAGCCACCGGCGCAGGCCGGTGATCGTCTGGAGATCCTCGGAATCACTCACATAGGCATTCTAATAGTTAGAATGCCTAAATAACAATCGGCCACAATCCAATGCCCAGAAGCTGAGAACCGGGAAACCCGAGAACCTGGGTGTCAGCGTGCTCGGTGACGAGCGGGCAGTGGTGTCAGCGGGTGGTGTCAGCGGGTGGTCAGTGCCGGCCGCCGGTGCCGATCCGTCCGCCGGTCTCCGGCCCGCCGAACGAGACGGGACTGCGGCCGCCGCTGGTGTAGCCGCGCGCCCACTGCGCCGTGGCCGCGTCCTCCTCGGTGACCACCGCGTCGACGAGTACGCCGGTGAGCACGGCCGCCAGATCCCCGTCGGGCGTGGGGCCGGCCAGCCAGGCCGTCACATCGGCCTGGGCGTGTGCGAGGGCCTGTTCGGCCAGCTCGCGTGCGCGTCCGGCTTCCTCGGCGCCGGCGGGGGAGCCGGCGGTCTGGGCCGCGTCGAGGAGCCGTTCGGCCTCGGACAGCTCGGTGCGGGCGACCACGCCGACGGCCGCGCGGCGGGTGTCGAGGAAGTTCTCGGCCGCGGCCACCGCGACGGTGGCCTGCTCGAGTGCGGTCGTGGTGTCGGCACCGCCGGAGCGGCCGTCGGCGGCGCGACGCAGGTTCTTGGTGGCGTCGTCGACGCCGTCGAGCAGCCGCCCGGCCGCATCGACGGCCGCCTCGGCCGACCGCACAGCCGCGGCGGCCGGTGAGTCGCCGGTATCGGCATCGGCGAGCACCTCGCGGCCCTGGGCCAGTGCATCGGCGGCGAAACCGCTCAGCTCGCGGGCCAGGTCCACATTCCCGGTCACGGAGGTCGCGAGCGGGGAGTCCGACCACGGTGCGAGCGCGTCCAGTTCGCCGTCCTCGGAACCGAAGCGGGCGGTGAGCTCGGCCAGTCGCGCCTCCACCGCAGTGATCCTGGCCTGCGGGTCGTCGAGCAGATCGCGGACGCCGTCGAAGGCGGTGGCCTGGGCATCGAGTGCGGCGTCGGCGTCCGAGCACATCGCGATGATCTGGATGAGCAGAGTGCGCCGTTCGTCCTCGGTGAGGTCCGGGGTCTCGTCGAGCCGCCGGCGCAGCCGGAACGAGGTGGCCAGGGCGCTCTCGGCGGTGTGCAGCGCCGCATCGAAGCCGCCGGTGGCGCCGGAGCCCGCTTCGGCGCGGGCCAGCGCCAGCTCGTCGGCGCTCGCCGAGACCGCGTTGTCGGTGGCGATCAGGCATTCGGCCGCCCACGGCTCGAGTTCGCCGATCGGGCGGCTGGCGAGCTGGTCCACGGTCAGTTCGGTGTGACGGCCCGCCGCGGCGTCGTCGCGCCCGGGCCGCCGGCGCAGCACGAGCAGGGCCAGAACCGCCAGCACCAGCAGTACGCCCACCACGGCGAGCACGATCCGCCAGGTGTAGGACTCGCCGGTGGCGTCACCGAGCGCTCCGGCCGTATCGGTGATCGCCTCGGTCCACTGCGACTTCTCGAGGGCCGGGCGCACCGACTGCGAGCCGATCCGGTCCAGCTCACTGCGACTGAGGTCCTCGATGGACTCCGGGTCGTTCAGGGCGTACGTGCGGTCCGATGTCGAAATGGTCAGCAGCACATCGTGATACGAGAGCTCCGACAAGTCGGCCGTCCGGGCGGCGAAGTCTCTCGGGCTCAGCCCGCCGAAGTCGTTGACCAGCACCACCCACAGGTCGATGTCGTGGCGTCTGCTCAGATCGTCGATCGCCTTGGCGACCGATGCCTCCTGCTGGGGATCGAGGACGGCGGCGGCGTCGACGAGGTTCGCCGGCAGGCGTATCGGGGCGTCCGCGCCGGCCCGGCCGGCGGGAGCGGCGGCCAGCACCAGCAGTGCCGACAGCAGGGTGAGCAGGAATGCCCGGAGCAGACGGGCCGTGCGCGGCTTCCGGTGGACCGAGATCATGACGTCCAATCTAGTCGGTGCGGGCAGCGGAACGGGCCGCAGCGATCAGCTGCCCGCGGCGCGCCAGTCCACGAGCAGGCGGGCGGCCGACAGATCGTAGTCGGGGCCGTCGGCCGAGACCGTCAGCAGCGAGACGCCCTCGGCGGTCAGCGCGTCGACGAAACGCAGCGTCTCGTTCTTGTCGCCGGTGTAGCGGATCTCCGCCGAGCGCTCGATGGCGGCCGGATCGCGGCCCACGTCGGCGCAGTGCTGCGCCAGCACTGCGGACTTGTGCCGGTAACTGTCGACGCCGACGAACGAGTGCCAGATGTCGCCGTGCGTCGCGACGTGCCGCAGGGTCTTCCGTTCGCCGCTGCCGCCGATGAGGATCGGAATCCGGCGCAGCGGAGCCGGATTGAGCCGATTCAGGCGGGAGGTGATGCGGGGGAGTGCCGCACCGAGGTCGTCGAGCCGGGTGCCGGCGGTGCCGAAGTCGTAGCCGTACTCGTCGTAGTCCCGCTGGAACCAGCCGCCGCCGATGCCCAGGATCAGACGGCCGCCGCTGATGTGGTCCACCGTGCGCGCCATGTCGGCCAGCAGATCCGGGTTGCGGTAGGAGTTGCAGGTGACCAGGGCGCCGAACTCGACGCGTTCGGTCTGCTCGGCCCACGCCCCGAGCATCGTCCAGCATTCGAAATGCGAACCGTCGGGATCGCCGTAGAGCGGATAGAAGTGGTCCCAGTTGAAGACGACGTCCACGCCGAGGTCTTCGGCGCGCAGGACGGCGTCGCGGATCAGGGAGTAGTCGGGTGCGTGCTGCGGCTGGAGTTGGATGCCGATGCGGATCGGAAAGGCCATGCATCCAGTGTGCACGCCGTGCGCCGTGCGCATCGGGTGAGTGGCAGAACCGTTCAGCGATACCCTGGGGTGTATGAGCCACGAGCACAGCGACCATGCACAGCACCCGCACTCGGCGCAGGAGTGGGATGAGCGGTACTCGAGTGAGGCCCGGGTGTGGACCGATCAGGTCAATCCCGCCCTTGCGCGGGAGGCGGCGTCCTTGCCCCCGGGCCGGGCGCTGGATGTGGGCAGTGGGGAAGGGGCCGACGCCCGTTGGCTCGCCGATCACGGGTGGACCGTGGTCGCCGTGGACATCTCGCAGGTGGCGCTGGACCGGGCGGCGGCGATGGATTCACGTGAAACCATCGACTGGGTCCGGGCCGACCTCACCGTCGATCCGGTGCCGGGCGGACCCTTCGACCTGGTGTCGCTGCAGTACTTCCCGCTCGCGGTCGACCGCGGCGAGGTCCTCGACCGGCTGTTCGCGGCGCTCGCACCCGGCGGCACCCTGCTGATGGTGGCGCACGACGAGGCCTCGGTCCGGGAGCACGGCCGCAACCCCGACGAGTACGTCCAGCCCGCCGCCGTCGCCGCACGCTTCGGCGACCGGCTGGAGGTGCAGATTCTGGAGTCGCTCGAACGCGGCCGCCCGGCCGGCGGCGCCGCCGCACCGCGCCACATGAACGACGTCGTCCTCAAGGCCCGCCGGCGGCCGGCCGCCGGCTGATCCCGGAGCTCGCACCGGTGTCGTAGCCCGGTGAGACCATCGGGCCATGACGATCGACGGCCGCCCGCGCACCGAGGCCTCGATCCTGCACGCCGATCTCGACTCGTTCTACGCCTCCGTGGAGCAGCGCGACGATCCCGCGCTGCGCGGGCGTCCGGTGCTCGTCGGCGGTTCGGTGGTGGTGGCCGCCAGCTACGAGGCCAAGGCGCTCGGGGTCCGCACCCCGATGCCCGGCCATCAGGCCCGGGCGCTGTGCCGCGGCCGCGCGATCACCGTCAGTCCCCGGTTCGCGGAGTACACCGCGGCGAGCCGCGCGGTCTTCGCGGTCTTCGAGGACACCACCCCGGCGGTGGAGGGGCTCTCGGTGGACGAGGCCTTCCTCGACGTGGCCGGCCTGCGCCGCATCGCGGGCACTCCGGTGCAGATCGCCGAGCGGCTGCGGCACCGGATCCGCGCCGAGGTGGGCCTGCCGATCACCATCGGCGTGGCCCGGACCAAATTCCTCGCCAAGGTGGCCAGCGGGGCCGGCAAACCGGACGGGCTGCTCGAGGTGGCGCCCGACGCCGAACTCGAGTTCCTCCGCCCGCTGCCGGTCCGCAGTCTGTGGGGAGTGGGAGCGAAGACCGAGCAGCGGCTCGTCGCCGTCGGCATCACCAGGGTCGGGCAGCTCGCCGACTTGGGGGAGGAGCGGTTGTCGGCCCTCCTCGGTCCGGGCCCGGGCGGGCATCTGTATGCATTGGCCACCGCGCACGACCCGCGGCCGGTGCAGACCCGCCGACGGCGCCGGTCCATCGGCGCCCAGCGCGCCCTCGGCCGCGGACCCAAAGATCCCGACGAGCTCGCCGCCGTCCTGATGGCGATCGTCGACGGTCTGGGCCGCCGGCTGCGAGCGGCCCAGCGGCACTGTCGCACCGTGGTCCTGCGGCTGCGTTTCGACGACTTCGGCACGGCCACCCGCTCGCGCTCGGTCCGCCGGCCCACCGACTCGACCGCGGTGCTGCTCGCCGTCGCGGAGGCTCTGCTCGACGAGGCCATGCCGCTGCTGCGGGGGCGAGGCTGCACGCTCATCGGGCTGTCGCTGACCAACCTCGGCGAGGCGGCGGCCGAGCAGCTGACCTTCACCTTCGGTGACGGCGAGCCCGCGCGGACCTCACCGGAGGCGACCGATCGCCGCGTGGCCGGTCTGGACCGGATGCTCGACCAGGTGCGCGACCGGTACGGCCGGCAGGCGATCACCCGCGGCCGGCTGGTGCACCGACCGTCACCCGACGAGACGCCCCGGTTGCCGGATTAGCGATCAGCCGCTCACTCGCCGGCGCGGGCGTCGAGCAGCACCTTGCCGCGGGCCCGGCCGGCCGCGACCGTCTCGAGCGCCTCGCGGGCCCCGGACAGCGGAACGATGCCGGCCACGGGCACCTCGAGCCGGCCGTCGCCGAGCATCGCGATCAGTTCAGGCCGGACGGCGTCGCGGAAGGCCGCGCTGGCCGGCCGGGTGCCGGCCAATGCGAGGAAGCCGTGCTCGCGTGCGGCCGGTGCTGCGGCGACGGTGACGATCCGCGCCCGATCGGGCACCAGTTCCAGGCTCGCCGCCACCGCCTCGTCCGTGCCGGCGGCGTCGAGGGCGGCCACCACGCCGCCCGGCGCCGCCTCGCGGACGCGGCCGGCCAGGCCGGGGCCGTACGGGACGGCGATTCCGTGGTAGCGCCGGACGGCGGCGAGATTGTCCGGGCCCGCCGTCCCGACCACCGTGATCCCGGCCGCCCGGGCCAGCTGCAGGGCGATCGCGCCCACCGCCCCGGAAGCGCCGTGCAGCAGCACCGTGTCGCCGCGCCGGGCACCGGAGCGCTCGAGCAGCTCGGCGGCCGTGCAGCCGGCCAGCAGCAGCCCGGCCGCCTGATCGGCAGGGGCGCCGACCGGCCGCGCGAAGGCATCGCGGGCGGCGATCGTGATCTCCCGCGTGTAGCCGCCGTGGATGCGGAAGGCCACCACTTCGTCGCCCACCGCCACCGGTCCCGAGCCGATCGGGGTGTCGCGGCCCACGGCGGTGACCGTCCCGCTGATCTCGTAGCCGATCGGCATCGGGAACCGGTCCGGATCACCCGGCCGCATCGCGTGCTTCAGGTCGGCCGGATTGACGCCCGCGTACCGCACCCGCACGGTGATCTCGCCCGGTTCCGGTGCGGAAACCGGGAGCGGCCTCACGGCGAAGTCGTCGAGCCCGCCGCTGCCGCGGGCGATCCAGGTCTCGGAGGTCGTCATCGGTCCAGTGTGGCCCGCCGGTCGATCGCCGGCATCGGGCCGGTGGCGCCGCGCCGCGCCGCGGCGGTGGTCACCGCTGCAGAACTGCCGGACCGAGATAGTGACAGGCGGCCAGGGCGAGCGCGAGATTCATCCGGTCATGGTGCGCGGGCAGCGCATCCATCGCCTTGCCGATCCGGTACTTGACGGTGTTGGGGTGCAGCGTCATCGCCTTGGCGGTGTGTACGTGACTCTCGCCGCGCGCGAGGTATTCGGACAAGGTCTCGCGCAGCACTTCGGTTCCGGGACTGTCGGCGGCCAGGGGGCCGAGCAACTCGTGCACCCATGCCCGGGTGGAGTCCAGATCCCGGGTCATCAGCGAGACGGCGGCCACGCCGGGGTCGCCGTAGCCGATGATCGGCGGACCGGGACGGCCGATCGTGGTCGCCAACTCGTAGGCGGCCTGTGCCTGCCGGTGCGAACGCTGGAATCCGCCGACGTCGGCGGCTGGGAGTCCGACGGCCGCGTGCACGCCGTCGGGCAATGCTGCGGCCCCGGTGAGCGCCGCCGAATCGACGGCCGGAACCTGCTGTCCGAACGGCACCCACAGCCAGATGGTGTGACGATCGGAGGCGACGATGATCGGCGGGCCGGGCGGGTGCAGGGAACTTGCGAGAGCCCGCGCCGCCGCATCCACCCGGGCGAGCGTGACCTGCGGGCTCTGCGACCACACGATCATCGCCAGATGCGTGCGGTCGAGCCGGTAGTGCGTCTCCCGTTCGAAGCCGGTCACGTCGACGGCCTCCGGTGCAGCGGCTTCGAGGAGTTGATTGACCATCGAGGAGAAGGCGGTTCCCTCCACACCGATCCACCGCCGCCGTTCCTCCTCGTACGCCTGGAAGACATAGCGGGTGATCCAGTCGATGTAGTCGAAGGACAGTTGCAGGATGCGTCGCGTCACCGCGAGCGCCAGCCCGCTGGGCAGGTCCATCTCGGCGAGATACCGCAGGCACAGGTCGTTGTACTCGTACTCGCCCACCCGGTAGGCGCGCATGAGAGAGTCCGTCGGCACCTCCCGCTGGGCCAGCCGCAATGCGTACTCCACGGCGGCGGTGGTCGGCTGCAGGTGCTCGAGCGGGATGTCGTTGGCGAGCACGTGATTGATGGTCGTGATGTTGCCTTCGATGCTCGAGTGCAGCAGCTCCACCATCACCGGGTCGTCGCCGAGATGCTCGATCGAGGTCATCGACGCGGTCATGCCGGCGATCATCTCGTCGGCGGATCGACGCATCCGTTCGGCGACCGCCGCGAGTGCCTCCCGCACCTCCGGGTCCGTGGGCTCTCTCGGCGCGCGCGTCACCGCACCTGCACCCCCGCACGCTTGAGGGCGCTGTTCGCCGCATTCGCACCGCACAGGCCGTGGATCCCGGCGCCGGGCGGCGCCGCCTGGGAGCACAGGTACACACCGTCGACGCCGGTGCGGTACGGATCGATCGCCGTCCGCGGCCGCATCACCATCTGCAGGCCGCTGTTGGCGCCGCCGATGATGTCGCCGCCCGCGTAGTTCCGGTTGTACTGCTCGAGCGCCACGGTGCCGCGGGAGGTCGTCGCGACGATCTGATCGCGGAACCCCGGCGCGAAGCGTTCGATCTGCGCGATGACCGCCTCGGTGGCATCGCCGGCGTAGCCCTTCGGGACGTGGGCATAGGCCCAGATCGGGTTGAGCTCGCCGTTGCTCCGCGTCGGGTCGGCCAGGTACTGCTGGCCGACCAGCACGAAGGGGTTCGGCACCATCACGCCGGCGGCGCGTTGCTTCTCCGTCGACGCGATCTCGGCCAGATCGCCGCCCAGATGCACCGTGCCGGCGCGCCCGGCCTCGGGATTGCGCCAGCCGATGTCGCCGCGGATCGCGAAATCGACCTTGAAGGCCGAGGAGCCGACCCGGTATTTGCCGTAGGCCTTCGCGATGCGTGCCGGCATCAGGTCGCCGTACAGCGAAAGCGTCTGGGCCGCAGAAAGATCCAGCATGACGATGTCGGCGTCCGGGATCTGCCTGCGGTTCGTGACGCTCACCCCGGTCTCGATGACGGCACCCAGATCGGTGAGCGCCGCCGCCGCGGCGCGGGTGATGGCACCGGTGCCGCCCACGGCGACCGGCCAGCCGAAACGGTGTCCGCTGGCGGTGATCATCAGGCCCAGGGAGGCGGTCAGCGGCGCGTCGAGCCGGGTGAAGGCGTGGGCTGCGACACCGGCGAACAGCGCCCGGGCCCGGGGGGTGCGGAACAGCCGCGCCAGAACGGTGGCCGGCAGCAGGGCGCGTGGCCCGAAGGCGCCGAGCCGCAGCGGGTGGCGGGGCACGTTCACCAGGGGGCGCAACAGGTCCGGGCCCAGTTCGTCGAAGCCCGACACCAGATCGCCGAAGACCAGCCGCCAGCGGCGTTCGTCGACGCCGAGTCCGGCCGCGGTCTGCTCCAGCGACCGGTACAGCAGTCCCACGTCGCCGTCGTCGAGCGGGTGCGCGCAGTCGATCTCCGGCCACGCCCACGACAGGCCGTAGCGTTCGAGGCCCACGTCCTTCCAGAACGGGGAGCCCACGCCGAGCGGGTGGAAGGCCGCGCAGTAGTCGTGGATGAGGCCGGGGACCTCGAGTTCACCGGACCTCGCCCCGCCGCCCACGGTGTCCGCCGCCTCCAGGACGGTGACCTGCACCCCGTGACGGGCGAGCTGCAGGCCGGCGGCGAGCCCGTTGGGCCCGCCGCCGACCACGACTGCCGTGGTCATTGCAGGACCGTTCCCGGCCGGTTCGGGGCGTCCGCACTGCGCCAGGTCACCGTGACCGGGATCGGACCGTTCGGCAGCCACGGCTGTTCGGCGACCGCGTCGCGAACATCCCACGTGCCACGCTCGATGACCCCGAGGGCG
>NZ_JBJURU010000013.1:18282-20015 GCF_046098115.1 Gordonia sp. VNK21
CAGCCCGAAGCTGCTTGACCCGGGCCTGGACAACGCGGGGGACCACTTGCACGGGGCGGTGGGCGACGCCGCGCCGCGGAAGCCCGGTGCGCGGGACGACGGGGGGGCGCCACAGGTCCGGGCCCAGTTCGTCGAAGCCCGACACCAGATCGCCGAAGACCAGCCGCCAGCGGCGTTCGTCGACGCCGAGTCCGGCCGCGGTCTGCTCCAGCGACCGGTACAGCAGTCCCACGTCGCCGTCGTCGAGCGGGTGCGCGCAGTCGATCTCCGGCCACGCCCACGACAGGCCGTAGCGTTCGAGGCCCACGTCCTTCCAGAACGGGGAGCCCACGCCGAGCGGGTGGAAGGCCGCGCAGTAGTCGTGGATGAGGCCGGGGACCTCGAGTTCACCGGACCTCGCCCCGCCGCCCACGGTGTCCGCCGCCTCCAGGACGGTGACCTGCACCCCGTGACGGGCGAGCTGCAGGCCGGCGGCGAGCCCGTTGGGCCCGCCGCCGACCACGACTGCCGTGGTCATTGCAGGACCGTTCCCGGCCGGTTCGGGGCGTCCGCACTGCGCCAGGTCACCGTGACCGGGATCGGACCGTTCGGCAGCCACGGCTGTTCGGCGACCGCGTCGCGAACATCCCACGTGCCACGCTCGATGACCCCGAGGGCGGCGTCGATCACCTGGTACTCCTGCGTCTTCTTGTGGATCGGCTGAGATTCGACCCACACGGCGATGAACTCGCCCGGAGCGAACTGGCAGCGGCTCTGCACGGCCTCGATCATACGAGCGTTGTGCAGGTGCCCGTCGCCGAAGTTGAATCCGATCAGGGTGTTGCAGGCGTACTCCGCCTCGCGGATCGTGTAGCTGTTCACCTCCTCGCCGAGCTCGCGGTGGAGCAGCGAGTACAGGCCGCGGCCCTGGCTGTGCATGGACCGCCAGCAGGCGATCTGCATCATGAGCACGTCGGCGACATCGTCGGGATAGGTGGGCTTGAGCTGATCGACGGTGTTCTCGGTCGGCCGCACCACCGCGTTCAGCTTCTCCTCGGCGCCGGGGGCGAAGGCCCAGATCGCCGAAGCCCAGTTGCCGGCGTACTGACGCATGGACGGGAGGAAGGACACCAGGTCCGGACGGAGGTTGCCGAGCACCGGCAGGGCGATCAGCGCCACCACGATCACCGCCGTCAGCCACGCCGAGCTCATGTCGCCGACGGAGTAGCCCTCCCAGGCCGGGAAGCCGAGGAACAGGAAGGCCGAGGTGAAGGCGAACAGCACGTTCCACTCCAGTGGCACCGCGAGCGGGAAGGTGGAGAAGATGAAGGCGTGGAAGCAGATCATCAGCACCACCGCGGCCACGGTGAGCCACTTGTGGGTGGAGAACAGCAGCACCAGGGGGGCTCCGATCTCCACCACGGTGCCCAGCACGTGCGCCATGAACGTCGACAGATGCGACGGCCGCAGGTCGGTGGGGAAGTCACGGTAGTGGGCGCGCTTGAGCGCCTTGGAGGGGATCCACGGCGTGTTCGACACCATCGGTGGGATCACGTTGGTGAAGTGCAGGCCGATCTTGGAGACGCCGGCGCCGATCCAGACGATCACGATGAGCAGCTTCAGGGCCACGATCATGTCGACGAAGGGCAGGAAGGCGAAGAACACGATCGCCGGCAGGTACTGCTCGGAACGGGCCGCGATGAAGATGATCTTGTCCCGCAGACCGATCACGATCAGCAGCGCGATCACCGAGT